>NZ_QOWC01000015.1 GCF_003574465.1 Methylobacterium crusticola | reverse complement strand
GACCCGGCCGCCCAGGCGGCGGCGCGGGCCGCCGCCCGGGCCTCGGCCAGGGTGACGGCGGCCCGGCAGGCCTCGGCGTGCGCGGGCAGGCCGGCCCGGTCGAGCACCGGGGGCAGCAGGCGGCGCACGGTCTCGCGGGTGAGGTGGTGGGTGCGCGCCGCCTCGACCGGCGCCGCGTCGGCCGAGCCGGAGAGGCGCAGCACGAAGGCCATCAGCCGCGGGCGCTCGGCATCCGGCATGGCGTCGTTGAGGCCGAGCGCGTACGCGGCGAGCGGGCGCGAGAAGCAGGGCGGGCAGTCCGCCGACGAGCGGATGGCCCGGTAGGGCAGCCCCGCCGCCACGAGGGCGGCCTCGTTGATGCAGGTGCCGCCGTCCGGGCCCGGGAAGGCGTGGGAGCCCGGCAGCAGCCGCCAGTTCAGGATGTGGTCGAATGCGCCGCCCATGGAGCCTCCGGTCCGGGATGGGGCCGGATTCTGGCAGGCTTTCGGCCCGGCCGCGAGCCCCCTCAGGCCCGGCCGGCGACCGGCAGGTCCGCGAGGCCGCGGGCGGGCCGCGCCGCGAGAGCGGCGGCTAGCATCGCCTCGAGGCGGATCAGGTCGTCCTCCGGGTCGGGCTGCCAGCCGCAGCCGCAGCGGGGCACCTCGCCGTGCAGGGAGGCCACCAGCCGGTAGAGCGCGCCGACGGTCCCGGCCGCCGCCTCCAGGGCCGCCATCGGGGGCAGCGGGCGCCGCTCCAGGGCCTGCCAGAAGGCCTGCGTCAGAGCCTGCTCCAGGGCCGCCTGCGCCCGCGCCTCCTCCTCGGTGCGCAGGCGCTCGAGCCGGTGCGCGCCCGCGGCCTGCGGGTCCTTGGGGCGCGCGCTCATCGCTCGCGCCTCCCGGCGGCGTCGCCGAACAGGCCGACGAGGCGCTGCCAGGGCAGGCCGACGGGCGGCCAGCCCTCGCGCAGCAGGACGGCACAGCCGTGGATCAGGGTCAGCGCTCGCGCCATCGGGACCTCCGTGCAGGATGGGCCGGCCGTTCGGGCATCGCGCTCGATCGCGACGCTCGCGCAGCAGCTCGGCGGGCCCATGAATGCAGTGCTGATGGCGCATCCGCAAGAGCAGGCGCGAAGATTGGAGCCGTTCGATACTGCAATACTCTTCACTATATTACGATCGGAATTATACCGGTTCCAATCGGCCGGGCGCCGGCGGGGCCCCGGGCGGGGCGCGGACCGGATTGGCAGGTGCGGCCGGAGCCGCTACCTGGGCGGCCCGACCGCTCACGCGAGCAGCACGAGAAGGCCACGCCGATGACCGACAGCCCGCCCGACCGCCTCTGCACCGACCCCAGGAGCCCCTTCCACGACGCCGCCGCGCTGGAGCGCGGCGTCGGGGTGCGCTTCAAGGGCGTCGAGAAGACGAACGTCGAGGAGTATTGCGTCAGCGAGGGCTGGGTGCGCCTCGCGGCCGGCACCGCCCGCGACCGCTTCGGCAACCCGATGACCGTGAAGCTGAAGGGCGCGGTGGAGCCCTACTTCCGCGGGCCCGCCGAGGCCGTCACGCAGTGAGCGCCCGCAGGGCCGCGAGGTCGAGGCGCTGCGTGACCATCTGGAGCCCGCCCGCCGCGTCGCGCGGCCAGGCGGCCTCCGGCCGGTCCCAGTAGAGCTCGACGCCGTTGCGGTCGGGATCGTCGAGGTAGAGCGCCTCGCTGACGCCGTGGTCACTCGCGCCCGTGAGGGGGATGCCGGCGGCGTCGAGGCGGCGGAGCGCGTCGGCCAGCGCCGCCCGGGTCGGGTAGAGCACCGCGAGGTGGTAGAGGCCGGTGCTGCCGGGCGGCGGCGGACCGCCGCCGGCGCTGTCCCAGGTGTTGAGGCCGATATGGTGGTGGTAGCCGCCGGCCGACACGAACGCGGCCTTGGCGCCGTAGCGCTGCGTCAGGGCGAAGCCGAGCACGCCGCAGTAGAAGCCGAGGGCCCGCTCGAGATCCGCCACCCTGAGGTGGACGTGGCCGATGCGGGTGGCGGGATGGATGTGCTCGCTCATCGGATCGGTCCTCGGCGCGCGGCCGGCGCCCCCGCCCCCGGCGGAAGCGGCGCCCGCGAGGGGGAAGTCCTCGCAGCGGACCGCGCGGCCCGTCCCGGGGACCCGCGATCAGGCGAACGCGCCGTCGCCGGCCGCGGCGCGCCCCTCGTAGATCCCGAACGCCAGGTAGTGCAGCAGCGGATCGCCGCCGGCCGCCGCCACGTCCGGGTTCGCCGCGAGGTAGGAGCGCGTGTCGAAGGAGGCCGAGGGGTCGCGCCCCTCCCGCCACCCGAACAGGGTGTAGTGGGCGAGGGGATCGATGCCGGCGGCGCGCACGTCCGCGTAGGCGCCGAGGTAGCCGCGGACGTCGAAGACGGCGTTCGGGTCGCGCCCCTCGCGCCAGCCCCGGGCGGCGTAGTGCTGCCGGGCGAAGGCGTCGCTGTCGCCGCCTGCAGCCAGCGCCGCGTCGGCGACGTCGGGATTGGCGAGCAGGTAGTACTCCGCGTCGAAATCGCCGGACGACGCGAGGTCGCCGGGGGCGCCGATCGCCGGGGCGGTGGCGCGCCCCTCGTACTGCCCGACGTTGAGGAAGTGGCCGAGCGGGTCGATCCCGGCCGCCGCCACGTCGGGGTTGCGGGCGAGGTACAGCCGGGTGTCGAAGGAGGCCGAGGGGTCGCGCCCCTCCCGCCAGCCGACGGCGTCGTAGTGGGCGAGCGGGTTCACGTCGGCCGCCGCCACGTCGGGATTGGCCGCCCGGTACCCCTGCGTCGAGAAGAAGGCGCTGGGGTCGCGCCCCTCGCGCCAGCCGAAGGTCCCGTAATGGACCTCCGCGTCGATGCCGGCGGCGCGCACGTCGGGATTCGTGACCGCGTAGTAGGCGTCGCTCACCAGCGCGTTCCGGTCGACGAGGTCGCCGTAGAGCTGGCCGTAGTCGCGGCCCGACACGATCCGGCTGGCATCGACGAGGACGGGCGAGTCGTCCAGGATGAGGTTGAGGTCGGCCCCGTAATTCGTCAGGGGATGCTTCTCGGCCGCGAGCAGCGCGAAGCCCGCGAGCCCGGAGCCGGTGTCGCCCTGGTCGTACAGGTAGGCCGCGGCCGAGAGCTCGTCCGCCCCGAAGCGGTCGCCGACGTAGGTGGGATCGCCGACGCGCTGGATCGCGTCGCTGAACAGGAAGTCCCCCTCGATGTCCGTCGGCGTGGCGCTGTAGTTGCCGACCGGGTCGCCGTAATCGACGTAGTTCGTGAGCGCGCCGGCGCCGCCGAACGACACGAGGTCGGTCGAGAGGCCGGGCGCCGCGAAGGTGGTGCCGGCGAGCCCCGTCTGCGTCGAGACGTAGGCGGCCTCCGCCGCCCCCAGGGAGTGGCCCGTGACGACGACGCGGTCGGCCGGGATGCCCTGGGCAACGGCCGCGTCGAGCACCTGGCGCGTGAAGGTCGCGGCGTCCCGCAGGGCCTCAGGGACGAAGCCCAGGTAGAGGCCCACATCCGCCGCGAGCTGGGCCAGCAGGAAGCTGGGCCGCGTCTCGATCCCGCTCACGTCCGTGCCCTCGAAGGCCACGATGACCTGCGGGTCGGGGCCGGGCGTCAGGAACGCGGCGCCGTGGAACCCGCTCGCGAGGAGTCCGGAATCGAACCGGCCCGGCGCGTAGAGGAAAGGCGCGAGCCCGATCGGGATCGGAGGAGGCAAGTTGCTGTCAGCGTACCCGTACACCCAGTTCGACGCGTCGAAGAAGTTCTGAGTGGTTGGCGCAGTCATAGGACCGACTCCCGAGCGGGCGATACCGTGCTGTATTACGCTGTCCAGTGTCAAGGGAGCGCGTCGCGACTGCGCTCCCGCGTGCGCTGCCGCGCGGGGGGCTGCCGCGCGGGCCGGTCGTGCGCGGGCTGCCGGTCTCACACGCACATGCGCCGCATCACCTCCTCGTAGATCGCCGTCGCCTCCTCGATCTGGCGCACGCAGCAATGCTCGTCGGTCCTGTGGCACTGCGCCGGCTCGCCCGGACCGATGACGACGGCCGGCGCGCCCGCGAACCCGGGCACGAGGGCGGAGGCGTCGGTGAAGTAGGGCGCGCCGGCGGGCGTCGCGGCGCAGCCCGCGCGCTCCGCCAGGGTGTCGAGGAGCGGCGCGAGGGCGGGGTCGTCCGGCTCCGTCGCGAACCCCTTGAAATCGGTGACGACGTCGATGGCCGCTTCCGGGCCGAACAGCCCGCGCAGAGTCGCGATCAGGCCGGCATGGTCGTCGTCGGGCAGCGTCCGCAGGTCGACCGTGAACGACGCGAGGTCCGGGACCGAGTTGATGTTCTGGCCGCCCGCGACCGTCGTCGTCACGGCCGTGGTGCGGCCGAGGAGCGGATGCGTGCGCGGGAAGCGGTGCGCCGCGAGGCGCGCGATCCATTCCGCCGCCTTGACGACCGCGTTGTCGCCCTCCTCCGGCATCGACGAGTGGGCGGTCCTCCCGCGCGCCGCGACGGCGACGCGCAGGGAGCCCTTGTGGGCGATCACCGGCCGCAGGGCGGTCGGCTCGGCGACGATCAGGAGTGCCGCGGCGCCGAGGACGCCGCGGCGCGCGAGGTCGAAGGCGCCCTCGCACCCCGTCTCCTCGCCCGCCGTGATCACGAAGGTGAGCCCGCGCCGGAACGTCGCGGCGCGCGCGCGCAGCCGGGCCGCCGCCGTGATGAAGGCGGCGATCCCGGATTTCATGTCGCACGCGCCCCGCCCGTGGAGCACGCCGTCCGTGACGGTCCCGTCGAAGGGCGGGAAGCGCCACTCGGCCGCGCCCGCCGGCACGACGTCGAGGTGGCCGGTGAAGGCCAGGGGCGGTTCGCCCGCCGTCCCGTCGAGGCGGGCGACGAGGGAGGGGCGTCCCGGCGCGAACTCGTAGGCCTCGACGGAGAACCCCAGCCCGGCGAGGTGGCGGGCGACGAACAGGGCGCACGCCCGCTCGTCGCCCGGCGGATTGAGCGACGGGAAGCGGATCAAGCGCCGTGCGAGAGCAACCGGGTCCGACTGCATCATGGCCTCCGGGATCTGGCGTCCCCGCGACGCTATAGGGGATCGGCGGGCGCGCGGGGATGGGGCCGATCCGGGCCGGTGCGGCGCGCGGGGGATACCTCCCGTCCCGCCGGCCGTCCGGCCCTTCCGGGGAACAGAAGGCGCCCGCCCGGGGCCGCCGCTTCGACCGCGCGGGAACGTCCGCGCGCCCATCCCGGTTCTTGGAGGGGCGTGAGCCCGGGCCCGTCCCGCGCGGGCGGGATCGGAGAGCACCGGGGATGAGTTCAGCGGCCGTGGCCAGCCCGGAGCCGACGCCCTTCTGGTCGGCGCTGTTCACCGATCGACGGATCGCGCCGGCCCTCGGCCTCGGCTTCACGTCCGGGATCCCGTTCCTCCTCGTCTACGCGACGCAGTCGGCCTGGCTGTCCGACGTCGGGATCTCGATCGCGACCCTCGGGCTCCTGAGCGAGCTCACCCTCGCCTACAAGTTCAAGTTCGTGTGGGCGCCGTTCCTCGACCGCTACGACCCGCCCCTGCTCGGGCGCGTCCTCGGCCGGCGCCGGGGCTGGATCGTCGCCGCGCAGCTCGGCGTCATGGCGACGCTCGCCGGCATCGCGTTCGGCGACCCGGCCCACCAGCTCGCCTGGACGATCGTGCTCTCGCTCGCCCTCGGCGTGGCGGGCGCCACCCTCGACCTCGTCATCGACGGCTGGCGCATCACCAGCGTCCGGCCCCCCGAGAAGCAGGCGGTGCTGTCGTCCTGGACCGAGATCGGCTGGCGCATCGGCAACCTCGCGGCCGGGGCCGGCGCCCTGTTCCTGGCCGACCGGATCGGCTGGCGCGGCGCCTACCTCTGCATGGGCGCCCTGATGCTCCCGGGCATGGCCGCGGCCGTGCTCGCGCCCGAGCCGCCTTCGGACCAGCGCCCCGCCCTGGCCCGGGCGGGCTTCGTCGAGACCGTCTGGGCGCCGATCCGGGAGCTCCTGACCCGCCTCGGCCCGACCGCGCCCGTGATCCTGCTGCTCGTCGCGGGCTTCCGGATGCCGGGCTACGTCGCGAGCGCGATGGCGATCCCGCTGTTCAAGCACCAGGGCTTCTCCAACACCGACATCGCGACCGTCACCAAGCTGTTCGGCTTCTGGATCGCGCTCGGCGGCACCTTCCTGGCGGGCGCTCTCATCCCGCGGATCGGCATGCTGCCGAGCCTCCTGATCGGCACGGTGGCGGGCTCGGCCTCGCATCTCAGCCTCGCCTACCTGGCGGCGCACGGGGGCGACGGCGGGACGGCCTTCTGGACCTTCGCGGCCGCGGTCAGCATCGACGGCTTCGCGTACGCCTTCGCGTCGGTCGTGCTGATCACCTACATGTCGACGCTCGCCTCGGCCGAGCACGCGGCGAGCCAGTTCGGGCTGATGACGTCGCTCTGCGCCTTCCCGGGCAGCGTGCTGGCGGGCTTCTCGGGCTTCGCGATCGAGCGGACGGGCTTCACCTGGTTCTTCGTCGGGACGTCGCTGATCGGGCTGCCGGTGGCGCTGCTCGCGCTCTACGTCTGGGCCAAGGTCGGCCTCTCCGACGAGGCCGCGCCGCGGCCTCCCGCGGCGCCGTGAGGGCGGCCGCGCCGCAACCCTGGCGACGACATGTCGACTGGAAAGATCGACGACCGGCAGAGGATCCTCCTCACCGGCAGAGGATCCTCCTCATCGGCGGGTCAATACTAGTGATCGGAACTCCGCTCGCCCTGCTCGCTCGTGAGCCTGATCGTACGCAGGACCCTTCCGGACTCGTCGCAGATCTCGAGCCGCCATTCCGGCTTGTCGAGCTGCAACTCTCCGGCGACGCGCATCTCGTCGAGTGTGAACAGAGCTTCGGCTTCTGCTTGTTCGATGTTGTCCGCCTCGACGCCGCTGGGATCCTCAATGATCGCCGTGACATTGACTAAATTAAAAAAATATTTTTGGGCCATCACGTGATCTCACGTCAGATAAGCAAGAGCTTAATAGGTTTAATTCTACCCTCAGCCGAGGCCGAAGACGAGCGGCTCAACCGTCGCATGTGACACAGACCCGGGTTGAACAGAAGGCCGCGCGCGACCGTCGGACGGCTTAGGTCGAACGACCGGGGTGACCATCGAGGCTTGCGTCCCGCCGCGGCGGCGCCCCCCGGATCGTCCGCCTGCTCCGGCGCCGCTCGCGGTTGGGCGCGCGAGGGACCCGCTGCGGGAGGCGTCGGCCCCTCGCGGGCCGCGACGCGCATCGGCCGCCTCGTCGCGCGATTTCGCCATCTTTTGATCGCGAACAGGTTGTGCTGCGGTGCGAAGACCACCATGCACCGCACAAGACTCTCGCCCCGGATCCTGCCCCGGGGGGTCGACGCAACCCGGCCGCCCGACGCCGGAGGGCTCGGGCGGCCCGGCGACCCATCACGGCAGGGCAGCGCATCGAGCAGGAACGTGGATCGACATGAAAGTGAGTCACTCCCGGCCGACGAAGATCGTCCTCGCGGATGACCATCCCATCTTCCTCGCCGGCATGCGGGGCCTGCTCGAGGGCGTGCCGGACCTGGCCGTGGTCGGCGAGGCGGCCACGGGCGGCCGCGCCCTGCGCCTCATCGCCGAGACGCAGCCCGACGTCGCTGTCCTCGACGTGTCGATGCCGGAGATGCACGGGATCGCGGTGGCCAAGCAGCTCGCCGCCGAGGCGTCCCCGGTCCGGGTCCTGATGCTGAGCGCCCACGACGACCGCACCTACGTCCGCCAGGCGCTCGGTGCGGGCGCCCGGGGCTACATCCTGAAGCGGTCCGCCGGCGCCTGCCTGCTCCAGGCGATCCGGGCGGTGAGCGGCCGGGGGCTCTACCTCGACCCCGCGATCGCCGAGCGCTTCGTGGTGACCGGGGATCACGGCGCGTCGCGGGCGCGGGGGCGCGACGACGACACCCCTCCGCCGCTCACCGAGCGCGAGCGCGAGGTCATCCGGCTCGTGGCCTTCGGCTTCACCAACAAGGAAGTGGCCGGCAAACTCGGCATCACGGACAAGTCCGTGGAGACCTACAAGTCCCGCGCCAGCGAGAAGCTCGACATCGGCACCCGGTCGAAGATCGTGCAGTACGCCATCCTGCAAGGCTGGATGCAGAACCTGCACCACTGACGTCCGCCGCGCCGGAAGCAATCCGGTAAGCATCTCCCGCATCGGCGCGACCGAGGCCGGTGCCGGGCTGCTACGCTGGACGCGGCGAGAGGCCGATCCCCGTCCTCGCCGCACCCGTCAGGAGGACACCGTGCTCAAGATCCTGATCCCGTCGGCGCTCCTCGCCGTGAGCGTGATCGCGCCCGCCTCGGCCCTGCCGATGGTCGACCTCGCGCCGCCCGACGACGGCCTCATCCAGGTCTACGGCGGCTGCGGGCCCTACGGCCATCGCGGGCCCTACGGCGGCTGCCGGGCCGGCGGGCAGCGGGGCGGGTATTTCCGCGGCCGGCCCTGCCCGCCCGGCTTCCACCTCGGCGGCGGCGGCCGGCGCTGCTGGCCGAACCGCTGACCCCGGCCGGCCCGGCATACCCGAAGACGGGCCCCGCCACGATGCCGGCGCGGCGCTCCGTTCACGTCGGGTCGGCCGGCGCCGCCGACTTGGAACGCGGGATCCTGCGAAGCATCTCTCTGATATGGGCGCGGATCATATCTTCGCCGGACTGCGCATGAGTTGAACGTGCAGGTCGCGCAACAGTTTCGGACTTTTTCTGCATGTCAATCGTAGGCACGTCGGCGTGTCCCGTTCTGGCAGCTGCGACACTAGCTGCGGGAAACGTGAGCTAAAACCTCATTTCATGTTTTGGCGCCTTCGCGCGGGGCGATCCCGGCCTCGACAAGACCGGCGAGCGGAGCCGTGGCGCGGAATACTTGCTGGCGACGACACCGGGCCGCGGCGCCCGCCCCGAGAATTGACATATGTAAATGCACCGCGGTTTTCCAAAATTTACCAGATGCCCATGACGAATCTGTTCATCCGGAAATTGTCCCGGCGCGTGCGGATGAGCGATGCCGACATAGAAGCTTTGTCGGCGGCAACAAGCAAGATGCTATATTATGATGCCGATCATGATCTCACCCAGGAAGGAAGCAAGCCGGAGTTCGCATACGTCATACTGGACGGCTTTGCCTGCCGGTACAGGATCATGCAGGACGGAAGCCGCTCGATCCTGGCCTATCTCGTGCCCGGCGACGGCTGCGATCTGCATGCTTCGATCCTCACGCAGATGGTTCACTCGATCGGAACGTTGACGCCTTGTACTGTCGCGACCATTCCGTATCGCGTGATCAAGGAGCTGGCGGCCTATCGACCGAACGTCTACTTGGCCTTGTGGTGGTCGGTCCTGGTCGACGAGTCGATTCTCCAGGAGTGGCTGGTGAGCGTCGGGCGCCGCTCCTCGGACAAGCAGCTCGCCCACTTCCTGTGCGAGGTGCTCACCCGGCTGCAAGCCGTCGGTCTCGCGCTCGAGCCGGACTACCGCATCCCGCTGAAGCAATCCGAGCTGGCGGACACGGCCGGGCTCTCGCACGTGCACGTGCAGCGCGTCCTCTCCGACCTCCGCAAGGCGAAGCTCATCGAGGTCGGCCGCAAGGGATTGGTCGTCCCCGATCTCGAGCGGCTCAAGGCGTTCGCCGAGTTCAAGCCGGACTACCTCCACCTGTCCCACCTGGACGAGGCGCCCCCGCCGCCGGCGCCGCTCGATCTCGCGAACGCCACCAAGGACGATTTCGAGAAGAGGTTCGGCCGCAACCGATCGTTCCGCGACCAGAATCCGTGACGGCGCCCGCCGGGCCGCGCGGGGCTTTCGGGCCGCGCTCCGCGCGCCCATATTGCGGGGCATGGCCGCTCCGAAGAAACCCCGCCTGTCGTCCGGCAAGGCGTCGAAGCCCGAGCTGAAGCCCCTGGACCCGTTCCTCGCCGAGTTGCTGAACCCGGCGCTGAACCGCGGCCGCCTGCCGCCCGCGGAGGCGCCGCCGCCACCGCCGGCGCCGAAGCGCGGACGGCCCCGCAAGGCGCCGCAGGCGGAGGGCTTCGGGGAGGCGCCGCAGGCGACCTTCGCGCACGGCGCCGCCGCGGACGTCGACCCGGCCCTCGCCCGGTCGCTCGGCCTGCGCGAGCCGGAGGGAGGCCCCGAGGACCCGGAGGAGCGCGGCTCCTCGCTCGCGGCCGAGGGCGTGTCGGCGACGGTGGACGCGCTGACGCGGCTCCTCACGGACGGGAACCCGCTGTTCAAGAACGGGCAGCTCTGGACGCCGCACCGCCCGGAGCGGCCGCAGAAGAGCGAGGGCGGGGTCCCGTTCCGCCTGCAATCCGAGTTCCAGCCGGCCGGGGACCAGCCGCAGGCCATCGGCGAGCTCGTCGCGGGCGTGCGGGCGGCGGAGCGCGACCAGGTGCTGCTCGGCGTCACCGGCTCGGGCAAGACCTTCACGATGGCCAAGGTCATCGAGGCGACCCAGCGCCCGGCCCTGATCCTCGCGCCCAACAAGACGCTGGCCGCGCAGCTCTACGGCGAGTTCAAGTCGTTCTTCCCCGACAACGCCGTCGAGTACTTCGTCTCCTACTACGACTATTACCAGCCCGAGGCCTACGTGCCGCGTTCCGATACCTTCATCGAGAAGGAATCGTCGATCAACGAGCAGATCGACCGGATGCGCCACTCCGCCACCCGGGCGCTGCTGGAGCGCGACGACGTCATCATCGTGGCCTCCGTCTCCTGCATCTACGGCATCGGCTCCGTCGAGACCTACACGGCGATGTCGTTCACGGTCTCCCTGGGCGAGAAGATCGAGCAGCGCCAGCTCGTCGCCGACCTGGTGGCGCTCCAGTACAAGCGCATCCAGTCCGACTTCGCCCGCGGCACCTTCCGGGTCCGCGGCGACGTGATCGAGCTGTGGCCGGCCCACCTGGAGGACCGGGGCTGGCGCATCGGGCTGTTCGGGGACGAGATCGAGGCCATCACGGAGTTCGACCCGCTCACGGGCAAGTCCATCAACGACCTCAAGTTCGTGAAGGTCTACGCCAACAGCCACTACGTCACGCCGCGCCCGACCCTGCAGCAGGCCGTCAAGGGCATCAAGGACGAGCTCAGGTGGCGCGTCGAGGAGCTGACCCGGATGGGCCGGCTGATCGAGGCCCAGCGCCTGGAGCAGCGCTGCACCTTCGACCTCGAGATGATCGAGGCGACGGGCGCCTGCAACGGCATCGAGAACTACTCGCGCTACCTCACCGGCCGCAAGCCCGGCGAGCCGCCGCCGACCCTGTTCGAGTACCTGCCCGACAACGCCCTCGTGTTCACCGACGAGAGCCACGTCACGGTCTCGCAGATCGGCGGCATGTACCGGGGCGACTTCCGCCGCAAGGCGACGCTCGCCGAGTACGGCTTCCGCCTGCCCTCCTGCCTCGACAACCGCCCCTTGCGCTTCGAGGAGTGGGACGCGATGCGGCCGCAATCCGTCCACGTCTCGGCGACGCCGGCGAAGTGGGAGCTCGAGCAGACCGGCGGCGTCTTCGCCGAGCAGGTGATCCGCCCGACCGGCCTCGTCGACCCGGTGATCGAGGTGCGCCCGGCCCGCAGCCAGGTCGACGACCTCCTCGGCGAGGTGAAGGAGGTGGCGCAGGCGGGCTACCGCACCCTCGTCACCACGCTGACGAAGCGCATGGCCGAGGACCTGACCGAGTACCTGCACGAGAACGGCGTGCGGGTGCGCTACATGCACTCGGACATCGACACCCTGGAGCGCATCGAGATCATCCGCGACCTGCGCCTCGGCGCCTTCGACGTGCTGATCGGCATCAACCTCCTGCGCGAGGGCCTCGACATCCCGGAATGCGCGCTCGTCGCGATCCTGGACGCCGACAAGGAGGGCTTCCTGCGCTCCGAGACCTCGCTGATCCAGACCATCGGCCGGGCGGCCCGCAACGCCGACGCCCGCTGCATCCTGTACGCCGACAGCGTCACGGGCTCGATGGAGCGCGCCATGGCGGAGACGGAGCGCCGGCGCACGAAGCAGCTCGCCTACAACGCCGAGCACGGCATCACGCCCCAGAGCGTGAAGCGCAACATCGCCGACATCCTGGAGAGCGTCTACGAGCGCGACCACGTCCGGGTGGATACCGGGCTGGCCGGGAACGCCGTCACGGTGGGCCACAACCTGAAGGCCGTGATGGCCGACCTCGAGAAGCGCATGCGGGCGGCCGCGGCCGACCTCGACTTCGAGGAGGCGGCGCGCCTGCGCGACGAGCTCAAGCGCCTCCAGGCGACGGAGCTCGCCATCTCGGACGACCCGATGGCGCGCCAGGACGACGTCGGGCGCGAGGCCGGCCGCTTCGGGGCCAAGGGCGGCGCGAAGGGCCGGCGCCGCGGGGGCGCGGCGGCGCCCCTGCCCTACGGCCCGGGCGGCAAGGGGCTGTCGGACGAGGGCACCCGCATCCAGGAGCCCGACCTCGACGACATGGGGCCGGGCACCGACCGCGAGGTGCCCTTCACCTACGCCGAGCGGCCGAGCGGCCGCTCGACGCAAGGCTTCCCGGGCCAGCGGCCGAAGTACAAGGGCCGCAAGGGCCGGGGCTGAGCCGTCGCGCCCCGCCCCCGGCGCGTCCGGGCCGAAAGACCGCCCCGGGCGGGAACCGGCCGGCGCCGGGTGGTTTGCCCCCGCGGCCCCCCTCTGGAGACGCCCCGATGACCCCGCTCCGCCGCCTCGCCCTCCTCGCCCCCGGCGCCCTCCTGCTGGCGGCCCTCGCGGCGCCCGCCCTGGCGATCTCCGACCGCCGGGACCAGCCGACCCAGGCCGACATCCCGAACGGCACGGGCACCACCTCGGAGGTGGCCCCGCCCCAGGCCCTCAAGCCCGGCACGCAGGTGATGCCCGGCGACACCGGCCTGACCGGCAGCACGAACCCGCGCACCAATCCCCTCGACCACATCGACCCCAAGGAGCGCCGGGCCACCGGCGGCGGCAACGGGGCCGGCGACGGGCGCTGAAGGCAACCCCGGCGGCGATCCGGGGTTAACCCCGGGCGACCGCGCGGCCTCGCGCGAGGGGAGGCACGTCATGGGACTGCTCGATCAGGTCATCGGCTCCGTGCTGGGCAACGTCCTGGGCGGCGGCCGGCAGGGGGGCGGCCAGGGCGGCGGCTCCGGGGCGATGTCGCCCCTCGTCAAGGCGCTGCTGATGCTGCTCGCCGCCAAGGCGATGCAGGGCGGCTTCGGCGACATCTTCGGCGGCGGGCGCCGCCCGGCGCCGCAGGGCGGGCCCGAGGACGGCTACGCCCCCGACCCGCGGGGCTACGACCCGCCCGAGCCGCCCCGCCGCGACCGGCACGGCGCGGATTCCGGCAACCCCTATTCCGACCTCTCCGGCATGCTCGACGGCCCGGGCGGGCCCGCGCCCGCCGGGGCGTCGCAGGGCGGCGTGCAGAACCCCTTCGACCAGGGCGCCGGGCCCTACGCCCGCCTCGACCGCGAGCAGCCCGAGGATGCCGGGCCGGGCGGCCTCGACCAGCTCGTCGACCGCTTCCGCCAGGGCGGCCTCGGCGAGATGATCGAGTCCTGGATCGGCCCCGGCCACAACCGCGCGATCCAGCCCCAGCAGCTCGCCCAGGCGCTCGGCCCCGACACGGTGGACACCTTGAGCCGGCAGACCGGGCTCGGCCGCGACGACCTCCTGGCGCAGCTCGCCCAGGTCCTGCCCGGCGTGGTCGACGGTCTCACCCCCCAGGGGCGCCGTCCGAACCACGACGAGATGCGGGGCTGGTGAGCCGGCGCGATGGCCTACGAGCTCTTCTACTGGCCCGGCATCCAGGGGCGCGGCGAGTTCGTCCGCCTCGCCCTGGAGGAGGCCGGGGCCCCGTACGTCGACGTCGCCCGTGAGGACGGCACCGGCCCCATGATGGCGGGGCTGGACGAGCCTCCGCGGCCGCCCTTCGCTCCGCCCTACCTGCGGGACGGCGACCTCGTGATCGGGCAGTCGGCGGCGATCCTGCTCTACCTCGGCCCGCGCCTCGGCCTCGTGGGCGAGGGCGAGGCCGACCGGATCTGGACCCACCAGATCCAGCTCACGATCGCGGACGCGGTCGCGGAGGCCCACGACACCCACCATCCCATCGCCAGCAGCCTCACCTACGAGGACCAGCGGCCGGAGGCGGCCCGCCGGGCCGCGGATTTCCGCGCGGCCCGCATCCCGAAATACCTCGCCTGGTGCGAGCGCGTGCTCGAGGCGAACCCCGCCGGGCCGCGCTGGCTCGTGGGCGCGGCGCCGAGCTACGCCGACCTGTCCCTGTTCCAGCTCGTGGAGGGCCTCGCCTACGCCTTCCCGAAGGCGACCGAGCGGGCGCTCGCCCGCGCCCCGAAGGTGGTGGCGCTGCACAAGGCCGTGGCGGCGCGGCCGCGGATCGCCGCCTACCTGGCGAGCGAGCGGCGCGAAGCGTTCAACGAGAGCGGCGTGTTCCGCAGGTATCCGGAGCTCGACGGGTGAGCCGCCGCCCGCGCCGGGCCCCGGCGGGCCCGGGGGCGGCTCTCGCGGGGCTGCCGCGGCAGGACGCTCACCCCGGCTGGCACACCTCGCAGTAGAACGTCGAGCGCCCCGACTGGACCAGCCGCCGCACCACGCCGCGGCAGCCCCGGGCCGTGCAGGCGAGGCCCTCCCGGTCGTAGACCCGGAAGGTGTGCTGGAACGCGCCCGCGCTGCCGTCGGTGTGGACGTAGTCGCGCAGGGTGGAGCCGCCGGCCGCGACGGCCTCCGTGAGGACGTCGCGGATGATCGTGGCGAGGCGCCCGGCGGCCTTCGTCGGCCGGCCGGCGGCGTCGGCGAGGGAGCCGGCCGGGGCTTCCGGGTGGAGGCGGGCCCGGTGCAGGGCCTCGCAGACGTAGATGTTGCCGAGGCCCGCGATCAGGCGTTGGTCGAGGAGCGCCGCCTTGAGGGGGGTGCGCCTGCCGAAGAACAGCCGGGCGATCGCCTCGCCCGAGAGCGCGTTGCCCAGGGGCTCGATGCCCATGCCGGCGAAGTGGCGGCAGGTGGCGAGGTCCGCGGCGGGCACGAGGTCCATGAAGCCGAAGCGGCGCACGTCGTTGTAGGTCACGCGGGCGCCGTTCGAGAGCCCGAAGCGGACGTGGTCGTGCTTGGCCTGGCCCTGTGCGCCCTCCAGGTAGAAGTCTCCCGGCGAGACCGTGCGGCCGTCCGGCAGCGCCACGTCGAAGCGGCCGCTCATGCCGAGATGCATGATCAGGGCCTCGCCCGAGGAGAGGTCCGCCACGAGGTACTTCGCCCGGCGCGACAGGGCCGTGACGGCCTGCCCGGTCAGCCGCTCGGCGAAGCGCGGCGGGAAGGGGAAGCGCAGGTTCGGGCGGTGCACCTCCACCCGGGTGAAGCGGGCGCCGACGAGGGCGGGCTCGAGGCCCCGGCGCACGGTCTCGACTTCGGGAAGCTCGGGCATGGGTCGCGCGGGATCTCGCGTGGGCGGGGCGGCGCGTAAGAACCGCACCCGCGAAGGAAGCGCCCCAGATGGTGATTTCGCCCCGCCTTCGCTATGGAGGCGACCGTGACGAGGGACCCGAGCATGGCCGGCGACGAGACCAGCACCGATTTCGGCTACGCGCGCGTGCGCCTCGACGAGAAGCAGGACCGCGTGAACGAGGTCTTCCGCTCGGTCGCCAAGCGCTACGACCTGATGAACGACCTGATGTCGGGCGGGCTGCACCGGGCCTGGAAGAGCGCCCTGATCTCGACCCTGCGCCCCTCCCGCACCCGGCCCCTGCGCCTCCTCGACGTGGCGGGCGGCACCGGCGACGTCGCCTTCCGGGCCCTGGAGGCCGGCGGCCCGGACACGCACGTGACGGTCCTCGACATCAACGAGGCGATGCTGGCGGTCGGCCGCGAGCGCGCCGGCGCGGGCCGCGGCGACCGGATCGACTTCGTGGCCGGCAACGCCGAGTCCCTGCCCCTGCCGGACGGGGCCTTCGACGCCTACACGATCGCGTTCGGGATCCGGAACGTTCCGCGCATCGAGGCGGCGCTGGCCGAGGCCCACCGGGTGCTCGCCGTGGGCGGCCGCTTCCTGTGCCTCGAGTTCTCGCACGTCGACGTGCCGGGGCTCGACCGGATCTACGAGGCCTACTCGTTCCGGGTCATCCCGCGCCTGGGCGAGTGGGTGGCGGGCGACAAGGAATCCTACCAGTACCTCGTCGAGTCGATCCGCCGCTTCCCGCGGCCCGGCGCCTTCGCCCGGATGATCGAGGAGGCGGGCTTTGCCCGGGTCACGCACAAGCCCCTCAGCGGCGGCATCTGCGCCATCCACTCGGGCTGGAAGATCGCGTGAGGAAATCGGTCGCCGGAGAGCGCCGCCCGTGCTGAGCGCGCTCGTCCACCTCGCCCGCGGCATCCATGTCGGCTGGGTCATGGCGCGCGAGGGCGGCCTCGCCTTCGTGGACGCCGCCGCGCTGCCGCCGCACCTGCGCCTGGTGCTGACGCTCGGCCGCAAGCTGGAGCGGCCCGGCCTCGGGCCCGGCCGGCTGCCGGCGGCGCTGACGCGGCTCGGCCCCTCCTACGTCAAGGTCGGGCAGTTCCTGGCGACGCGCCCCGACATCGTCGGCATGGCGGCGGCCCGCGACCTCGAGCGCCTCCAGGACCGGGTTCCGCCCTTCCCGCAGGAGGTGGCGGTGGCCACCGTCGAGGCCGCCCTGGGCAAGCCCCTCGGGGAGCTCTTCCTGTCCTTCAGCGGGCCCGTGGCGGCGGCCTCGATCGCGCAGGTGCACAAGGCCCACGTCCTCGACCGCGACGGGATCGAGCGCGTGATCGCCGTCAAGATCATGCGGCCGGGCGTGCGCGAGCGCTTCGCCCGCGACATCCAGGCCATGCGCTTCATGGCCCGCGTGGTGGAGGCGCTGCGGCCCGAGGCCGAGCGCCTGCGCCCGCGGGAGGTGGTCGAGACCCTGGCGCGCTCGGTCGCCATGGAGATGGACCTGCGGCTCGAGGCCGCGGCGCTCTCGGAGTTCGCCGAGAACATCAAGGGCGACAGCGAGTTCCGGGTGCCCCAGCCGTTCTGGGAGCTGACCGGCCGGGACGTGCTGGCGAGCGAGTGGATCGAGGGCATCCGCCTCAACGACCGCGCCGACATCGTGGCCGCCGGCCACGACGTGGCGGGCCTGGGGCGCACGGTGATCCAGTCCTTCCTGCGCCACGCCATCCGGGACGGCTTCTTCCACGCCGACATGCACCCCGGCAACCTGTTCGTCGATCCGGCGGGCCGGCTCGCGGCGGTGGATTTCGGCATCATGGGCCGCCTCGGCCTCAAGGAGCGCCGCTTCCTCGCCGAGATCCTGCTCGGGTTCATCCTGCGCGACTACCGCCGGGTGGCGGAGGTGCATTTCGAGGCCGGCTACGTGCCGTCCCACCACGCGGTCGACGACTTCGCCCAGGCCATCCGGGCGATCGGGGAGCCCATCCACCAGCGCCGGGCCGACGAGATCTCGATGGCCAAGGTGCTCACCCTGCTGTTCGACGTCACGGCCCTGTTCGACATGAGCACCCGGACCGAGCTGGTGATGCTCCAGAAGACCATGGTGGTGGTCGAGGGCGTGGCCCGCTCCCTGGATCCGCGCCTCGACATGTGGACCACCGCCGAGCCGGTGGTGCGCACCTGGCTCGCCCGCAACCTCGGGCCGCTCGGCCGCACCGAGCAGGCGGGCCGGGCCGTCCTCACCCTGGCGGACGTGGTGGCGGACGTGCCCGACCTCGCCCAGCGCTTCAAGCGCGTGCTCATCCGCCTCGACGAGGACGGGCTGCGGGAGATCGCCCGCGTGGAGCGCCGGATCCGCATCGAGACGCGGCGCGCCGTCTGGACTACCCTCGCGCTCTGGGTCATCGCGGGGGCGGCGCTCTACCTCGCCCTGCGCTAGGGCCCGCAGCCCACCAAGAAGAACCCGGGAGACACGCCGACCATGACCGACGCCACCCCCCGCACGACGGCCCGGCTCCGCGGCGCGCTCCTCGGCGGCCTCGCCGCCCTGGCGGGAGCCGCCCTGGCGGCCGCCCAGCCCGCCCCGGCCGCCGCCGAGCCGCAGCTCAGCGACGGCAAGGTCCGGATCGCCGTCCTCAACGACATGTCGAGCGTCTACGCCGATTCCACCGGCCGGGGCTCGGTGATCGCCGCCGAGATGGCGGTGAAGGATTTCGGCGGCACCCTCGACGGCAAGCCCATCGAGGTGATCTTCGCCGACCACCAGAACAAGCCCGACGTCGGCTCCAACATCGCCCGGCAATGGTACGACCGCGAGGGCGTGGACGCGATCCTCGACGTGCCGACCTCCTCGGTGGCGCTCGCCGTGCAGCAGATCGCCAAGGAGAAGGGCAAGCTCCTGATCGTCTCGGGGGGCGGGACCTCGGACCTGACCGGCACGGCCTGCTCGCCGACCGGCATCCAGTGGACCTACGACACCTACGCGCTCTCCCACGTCTCCGGCAGCGCCGCCGTGAAGCAGGGCTACGACACCTGGACGTTCGTCACCGCCGACTACGCCTTCGGCCACGCCCTCGAGCGCGACGCCATCGCGGAGGTGAAGCGCTCCGGCGGCAAGGTGCTGTCGACCGTGCGCGCCCCGTTCGCGACCGCCGACTTCTCGTCCTTCCTGCTCCAGGCCCAGGCCTCCGGCGCCAAGCTGGTGGCCTTCGCCAACGCGGGCGGCGACACCATCAACGCGATCAAGCAGGCCAACGAGTTCGGCCTCGCGCAAGGCGGGCAGCGGCTGCTGGCGCTCCTCGTCAACATCGACGACGTGCACAGCCTCGGCATCACGGTGGCGCAGGGGCTGCTGCTCACCACCGCCTTCTACTGGGACCGCGACGCCGAGACCCGGGCCTTCGGCGAGCGCTTCAAGGCCCAGGCCGGGCTGATGCCGACGATGCACCAGGCCGGCGTCTACTCGGCGGTGGGCCACTACCTCAAGGCCGTGCGGGCCGCCGGCAGCGACGAGGCCAGGACCGTGGTGGCCAAGATGCGGGAGATGCCCGTCAACGACATGTTCGCCAAGGGCGGCCGCGTCCGCGAGGACGGCCGCATGGTCCACGACATGTACCTGATGCAGGTGAAGACGCCCCAGGAATCGAAGGGCGAGTGGGACCTCTACAAGCTCGTCGCCACGGTGCCGGGCGACGAGGCCTTCCGGCCGATGTCCGAGGGCGGCTGCCCGCTGGTGAAGGCGGCGGCGAAGTAGCGCGCGCGAGGACCCGCCTCCCCGCCGCCCCGGGGCGGGGAGGCGGGCCGGGACGCTCGGGGCGCCCCTGGCGCCCCTGGCGCCCTGGAGGAGGACCCGGCGGAGAGCCGGGACCGCATCCCGGGCATGGAAGGACCGCCGATGACCCCACCCGCCGCGAACGCCCCCCCTCCCCTGGCGGACCGGCGCGTGCTGCTCGTGATCGGGGGCGGCATCGCGGCCTACAAGGCGCTCGACCTGATCCGGCGGCTGCGCGAGCGCGGCGCGCGGGTGCGATGCGTGCTGACCGAGGGCGCGCAAGGCTTCGTGACGCCCCTCGCAGCCGCCGCGCTCTCGGGCGAGCGCGCCCATACGGACCTGTTCGACCGGGCCGAGGAGGCCGATATCGGCCACATCAGGCTCGCCCGGGACGCGGACGCCGTCGTGGTGGCGCCGGCGACCGCCAACCTGATGGCCCGCATGGCCGGCGGGCACGCGCCCGACCTCGCCTCGACGGTGCTGCTCGCCACCACGCTGCCGATCCTGATCGCCCCCGCGATGAACGTGCGGATGTGGCTGCACCCGGCGACGCAGCGCAACCTCGCCGCCCTGCGGGACGACGGCGTCGCGGTGGTCGGCCCCAACAGCGGCCCGATGGCGGAGGCGGAGACCGGGCCGGGCCGGATGGCCGAGCCGCACGAGATCGCCGACGCCCTCGCGGTCCTGCTCGAGCGCCGCGCCGGCCCCCGGCCCCTGGCCGGCCGCCACGTGCTCGTGACCTCGGGCCCGACCCACGAGCCGGTCGACCCGGTCCGCTACCTCGCCAACCGGTCCTCCGGCAAGCAGGGCCACGCCATCGCGGCGGCCGCCGCCGCCGCCGGCGCCCGGGTGACCCTGGTCTCCGGGCCCGTGGCGCTGCCCGACCCGCCCGGGGCCGTGGTGGTGCGGGTCGAGACCGCCCGGGAGATGCTGGCGGCCGTGGAGGCGGCGCTGCCGGCCGACGTCGCGGTGTTCGCCGCCGCCGTCGCCGACTGGCGGCCGGCCGCCGCGGGCTCGCAGAAGCTCAAGAAGGGGGCCGAGGGACCGCCCGGCCTCGCCCTCGTCGAGAACCCCGACATCCTGGCGAGCGTGGCGCGGCGGAGCGCGGGGCGGCCGCCCCTGGTGGTCGGCTTCGCGGCCGAGACCACGGACGTGCTCGCCCACGCGCGGGCCAAGATCGCCCGCAAGGGCTGCGACCTCATCGTCGCGAACGACGTCTCGGCGGCCTCCGGGGTGATGGGGGGCGACCGCAACACGGTGCTGCTGATCGGGCGCGACGGCTCGGTGGAGACCTGGCCGACCCTCGACAAGGACGAGGTCGCCCGCCGCCTGGTCGAGCGCCTGGCCGCGCCGGCGTCCGGGGCGGCGCCCTGATCCCGCCCCGGCGCGTTATACCGCAGGGCGCCTCGGGTTGGCGCCGGCCCGGCCGGCGCTAAACCTCCGGGCTCTCGTGCCCGGGAGGCCGCCTTGCCCGACATCCTCGTCGTCGCGCTGATCTGCGCCTCCACGATCCAGTCGCAGGATTGCACGCGGGAGACGGCCCAAGACGTCATGACGGCGCCGGCGCACTCGCCCCAGGAATGCCTGCTGCTCGGGCCCTCGATCGTCGCCGGCACCGGCCGCAGCAGCGACGCCAGCACCTACGTCAAGACCCTGTGCGAGCGCCGCCGCTAGGGGAGTGCCCACGCGAAAAAGCCCGGCGGCGAGCCGGGCTTCGTCGAGCGGCGCGGGGTGAGCCGGAACGGGCTTCAGGCCTGGAGCAGCTTCACCCGGGCGGCCAGGCGCGAGACCTTCCGCGAGGCGGTGTTCTTGTGCACGATGCCCTTCTGGGACGCGCGCATGATCTCGGGCTCGGCGGTCCGGAGAGCCGTCAGGGCGGTGGCGGCGTCGCCCGAGGCGAGAGCCTCCTCGACCTTGCGCACGAAGGTGCGCATGCGGCTGCGACGCGAGCGGTTGATCGCCGTGCGCTTGGCGATCTTGCGGGTCATCTTCTTGGCCGACACGGTGTTGGCCATCGGCGTTCCTCATTCTCGTGGGGCGAGGCCCGGCCGACCCGGGTGGGGCCGTGGCGGCGTCGCGTGTCAGGGCGCTTGGAAGCACGGGGAACCCGCCGGAACGAGCCGGCAGGTCCGCGAGCCGCGGTCTATAGACGCGACGGCCCGAATCGTCAACGCTTCCTTGCCGGGACGCGTCCCCGCAGGCGGCCCCCGCGCCCCTGGGTCGCGCGCGGGGGCCCCGCATCCGGGGCCGGCCGGAACGGATGGCGGCGGCTCGGGGTTGAGGACCACATTCCCCGGAGACCGTCATGACGAACCTCGCCCGCACCAACCTCGCCCGCCTCCTCGCCGCCGCCGGGCTCGCCCTCTCGGCGGCCGCCATCGCGGGACCGGGCCCGGCCGAGGCCAAGGGCTGCATCAAGGGCGCCGTCGTGGGCGGACTCGCCGGAAAGGCCGTCGGGCACGGCAAGGCCGGCGCCGCCGCGGGCTGCGCGGTCGGCCACCACAACGCCAACAAGGCGCCCAAGGGCGGCAGCGGGCAGGCCCAGGCGCCGAACTGACGGGCGCCGCGGCCGGCTCCGGCGCGCTCCGGCCGCCCCCGCGACGCGGGGGCGGCAATCACCACGCGGGAGCGAGGCGGTTCCACCCCGACGCCCCGCCCCTCCGCTCGCACCCGCTCCCCGCCCGCCGGGCCCGAGGCCCCGTGGGGGTCGGCCCCCGCCGAGACCGTCGAACCGGCCCCTTGCGCCGTGATCCGGTCCCGCGGACCGTTCAATCCGGGACGGCGGCACCGCTGAGGCGCGCTCGCGCCCTCGCCGCCGAGTCAAGCCCCCGCGGCCCGCCCCGCCGCTGTCCACCGGCATGTCCCCGGCGCGCTCCCCGCTCTCGACAAGCCCCTGAGCCGCCTCGCGGTCCGCGCGGCGCTGCGCCGACGCGGCGACGGATCGTTCACGATTCCAGGACCTTGCGCCGGGACAACCTGTGGGCCGGGCGTGGGCGGCGCGCGCCCGCAACGATCGGTTCACCATCCGGCCCATCGTTCCTGTTGCGAAGCTTCGCGGCGGCGGCGTAGATTCGGGTCGTCCGCCGCACACGCGGACGACCCTCAACCAGCCTCGAGCCTCGTTCCGAACCGGCCGCGACCGCGCGGGCGATGCCGCCCTCGTGCGCGTCAACCACCGGGGATGCCTGGCGGAATTCGGGAAGGCTCCCGCCTTAACAGAAACGAGACTTGTTGTTGATAGACCCGTGGCAACCGCGGGAAAAGCATCCCGGAGCGCTTGACTTCGGGGTCTTCGACACGGCCTGCCGCGCTCCCGTTCGAGCGCGGTGGGGAGGAGCGTATCGGCGTACGGGCCGGCAGCGGGCGACTGCCACCGGCACGAGAGAGGACCAGTCATGCGTGTGGATGGCGGCTTGGCGGAAGGGGTCGAACCCGCAAGGGGCGTGACGACCGGGAGCGGGGGCGAGATCGCGGCCGCCTGGCAGCGCGTGAAGCGCCGCCTGCGGGCGGAGCTCGGCGAGGACGTGTTCGCGAGCTGGTTTGCCCGCCTGGAACTGCAGGAGGTCGCGGGCGGGGTCGCGCGGCTGACGGTCCCGACCCGCTTCCTCAAGAGCTGGATCGAGTCGCACTACCTCGACCGGGTGCTCGCCACCTTCCGCAGCGAGGCGGACGGGATCGGGAGCATCGAGGTCGGCGTGCGCGGGCCCATGGCGCCGCCGCGGGCCGGCGCGCCGGCGCCGAAGCCGCCTCAGGCCGTGCGTCCGGCGCCGAGCCACAGCCACCCGGCGCACGACGCGGCCGAGCCCGAGCGGGCGGGCCGCCCGTCCGAGACGGCGGGCGATCTCGGCGGCGCGCCGCTCGACGTCCGCCTGACCTTCGACAGTTTCGTGGTCGGGCGCTCGAACGCCCTCGCCCACGCGGCGGCCGAGCGCATCGCCCGCCACGACGGCGGTCCCGCGCTCTACAACCCGCTCTACTTCCACGCCGGCGTCGGCCTCGGCAAGACCCACCTCCTGCACGGCATCGGGCACGCCGTGAAGGCGGCCGGCCGGCGGGTCATCTACCTGACCGCCGACCGCTTCATGTACGGCTTCGTCAACGCCCTGAAGACCCAGAGCGCCCTGGCGTTCAAGGAGCGGCTGCGGGCCATCGACGTCCTGATCCTCGACGACGTGCAGTTCATCCAGGGCCGCTCGATCCAGGCGGAGTTCGGCCACACGCTCAACGCCCTCATCGATGCCGGGCGCCAGGTGGTGGCGGCGGCCGACCGGCCGCCGACCGAGCTCGAGAGCCTCGACGAGCGGGTGCGCTCGCGCCTCGCCGGCGGGCTCGTGGTGGAGATCGGGGCGCTCGACGAGGCCCTGCGGGCCTCGATCCTGCAATCGCGCCTCGAGGCCGTGCGGGCGACGCATCCGGGCTTCGAGGTGGGTCCGGCCGTGGCCGAGTACGTCGCCAAGGCGATCACCGCCAACGGCCGCGACCTCGAGGGCGCGGTCAACCGGCTCCTGGCGCACGCCACCCTCACGGGCGCGCCCGTGACCCTCGACACCGCCGAGACGGCGATCCGCGACCTCGTGAAGAACCGCGAGCCGAAGCGGGTGAAGATCGAGGACATCCAGAAGCTGGTCGCGAGCCGCTACAACGTCTCGCGCTCCGACATCCTGTCCGAGCGCCGCACCGCCGCGGTGGTCAAGCCGCGGCAGATCGCGATGTACCTCTCGAAGGTGCTGACGCTGCGCTCCCTGCCGGAGATCGGGCGGCGCTTCGGCGGGCGCGACCACACCACGGTCCTGCACGCGGTGCGCAAGATCGAGAAGGCGATCGGCGAGGACACGGCGCTCTGCGACGAGGTCGAGCTCCTCAAGCGCATGCTCCAGGACTGACCCCGCGCCTCGCGGCGGACGGCCCGGCGGCCGGGGTCCCGCGCATCCGCGCGAGCCCCTGCTTGCCTTCGGGGAGCGCCTTCGCCAATGTTCCCCTCCCGTGCGGACGCCCGGGACGAGCGATGTGGTGCCGGCCCCCGGGGGCCGGTCTTGTGAGACACGGATCACCCTGATGAGAGTCACCGTCGAGCGCGCGGCCCTTCTTCGGTCGCTCGGCCACGTCCACCGCGTCGTGGAACGGCGCAACACGATCCCGATCCTGTCGAACGTGCTGCTGCGCTCCGGGCCCGAGGGGCTTCAGCTCAAGGCCACCGACCTCGACATCGAGGTGACCGAGACCATTCCCGCCGACGTCGCCGACGGCGGCGCCATCACGGTGCCGGCCCACGTCATCTACGACATCGTGCGCAAGCTGCCGGACGGCGCCCAGGTCTCCCTCGAGACCACCGGCGACACCGGCCAGATGCAGATCCGCTCCGGGCGCTCGCGCTTCTCCCTCGGCGCCCTGTCGGAGGCGGACTTCCCCGACCTCGCCGCCGGCGAGCTGCCGCACGGCTTCCAGCTCCAGGCCGCCGAGCTGAAGCGGCTGATCGACAAGACCCAGTTCGCGATCTCGACCGAGGAGACGCGCTACTACCTCAACGGCATCTTCTTCCACACCATCGAGGCGGAGGGCGGGCTGAAGCTGCGCGCCGTCGCGACCGACGGCCACCGCCTCGCCCGCGTCGAGATGCCGGCGCCGGAGGGCAGCGCCGGCATGCCGGGGATCATCGTGCCGCGCAAGGCCGTGGCGGAGATCCAGAAGCTCGTCGAGGACGGCGGCGAGAGCGTCGGGGTGGAGATCTCCTCCGCCAAGGTGCGCTTCAGCTTCTCGTCCGGCGTCACCCTGATCTCGAAGCTCATCGACGGCACCTTCCCGGACTACCAGCGGGTGATCCCGACGGGCAACGACAAGCGCCTGACGGTGGAACGCGACCAGTTCGCCCGGGCGGTGGACCGGGTCTCGACGATCTCGTCGGAGCGCGGCCGGGCCGTGAAGCTCGCGATGACCGACGGGCGCCTCTCGCTCTCGGTCAACAACCCGGATTCCGGCAGCGCCACCGAGGAGCTCGACGTCGACTACGAGGCCGGCCCCCTCGATATCGGCTTCAACGCCCGCTACCTCCTCGACATCACGGCCCAGCTCGACGGCGACACCGCCCTGTTCCGCCTCGCCGATCCCGGCTCCCCGACGGTGATCCAGGACAAGGAGGGCGCGCCGGCGCTCTACGTGCTGATGCCGATGCGGGTGTGACGGGCCCCGACCGAGGTCGCGGCCCGCCGCGCGCCGCCGGCGCGGCAAGGCCGTGAGCGCCCCCCCGCTCCTGCGCGTCACCCGCCTGATCGCCCGGGACTTCCGCAACCACGCCGACCTCGACCTCGACCTCGCGGCCGGCCGCCGGTTCGTGGCGCTGGTCGGCGAGAACGGGGCCGGCAAGACCAACATCCTGGAGGCGCTGTCGCTGTTCGCGCCGGGCCGGGGCCTGCGCCGGGCCGACTTCTCCGTGATGGCCCGGGAGGGCGGGGCCGGCGGCTTCGCGGTCTCGCTCTCGCTCAGCGGCCCCCACGGCGAGCACCGGGTCGGCACCGCCTGGGAGCCGCCGCGGGGGCGCGAGGACGCCCGCAGCGGCCGGCTCTGCCGCATCGACGGCGCCACGGCGCCCTCACCCACCGCCTTCGCCGAGCACCTGCGGGTGGTCTGGCTCACGCCCGACCTCGACGCGCTGTTCCGGGGGGCCGCGGGCGAGCGCCGCCGCTTCCTCGACCGCCTCGTGCTCGCGGTCGATGCCGGCCACGGCGCCCGGGTGAGCGCCCTCGAGCGGGCGCTGCGCTCGCGCAACCGCCTCCTCGAGGAGCGGCCCGACGACGGGCCCTGGCTCGACGCCGTCGAGCGCGAGGTGGCGGAGCTCGCGGTCGCGGTGGCGCTTGCCCGACGCGAGACCGTGGAGCGCCTCGACCAGCTCATCCTGTCGACCCGCGACGAGGCCTCGCCCTTCCCGTGGGCCGGGGTGCGGCTCGAGGGCGACATCGACGACCTCGTGGCGGTGTGGCCGGCGGTCGACGCCGAGGACCGCTTCCGCGCCACCCTGCGCCAGAACCGGTTCCGCGACCGCGCCGCCGGGCGCACGCTCGCCGGCCCCCAGGCCTCGGACCTCGTGGTGCGCCACGGCCCCAAGGACGTGCCCGCCGCCACCGCCTCGACGGGCGAGCAGAAGGCCCTGCTGATCGGCCTCGTCCTCGCCCACGCCCGCCTCGTCGCCGGCATGAGCGGGCTCCCGCCCCTGGTGCTCCTCGACGAGGTCGCGGCCCATCTCGACCCCCGCCGCCGCGCCGGCCTGTTCGACGCCCTCGCGGCCCTGCCGGGCCAGGTCTGGATGACCGGGGCCGACCCGGCGCTGTTCGCGGAGCTGAGCGACCGGGCGGACGTCGTCGCGGTGGCGGAGGGACGCATCGCCTGAGCGGCCCGCCCCCCTCGCCCCGGGGGCCGTCGTCTCCCCGGGGATCGCGGC
This sequence comes from Methylobacterium crusticola, assembly GCF_003574465.1. GTDB lineage: Bacteria > Pseudomonadota > Alphaproteobacteria > Rhizobiales > Beijerinckiaceae > Methylobacterium > Methylobacterium crusticola. Next base: position 42,917 of record NZ_QOWC01000015.1, on the reverse strand, counting down.
ACGGACGAAGGGGGCGGGTCCTCGCGGCGAGGACGGTCACCGGACCTCGGCCGGCGCTCCGGCGCCGGGCTCCGTCAGGCCAGGCGCCCGACCGCGCCCTCGAGCAGGGACCAGGCCTCCTCGCCGTAGCGCCCCTTCCATTCCGCGTAGTAGCCCGCCTTGCGCAGCGCCTCGCGGAAGGGCTCGGGCTCCGTCGCGTTCACGGCGAGTCCCCTGCCCTTCAGGGTCTCCTCGAGCTGCCGGTTGAGGGCGGTCACCGCCTCGCGCTGCCGGGGCGCCGTCTCGTTGAAGCCCCGCGACACGATCGCCTTGAGGTCGTCGGGCACCCCCCGCCAGGTCCGCGCGCTGGTCACGATCCAGGAGCCGTCCCAGACGTGGTTCGTGAGCGAGCAGAACTTCTGGACCTCGTAGAACTTCGCGGTCTCGGCGACGACGAGCGGGTTCTCCTGCCCGTCGACGATGCGCGTCTGCAGCGCCGTGTACACCTCCGCGAGGTTGATGCTCGCCGGCGAGGCGCCGAGGGCCTTGAACAGCGAGACGTAGACCTGGCTCACGGGGACCCGGATCTTGAAGTTCGCGAGGTCCGCCGGACTCCGCACCGGGCCCTTGCCGGACGTGATCTGGCGGAAGCCGTTGTTCCAGATCGTCTCGAAGGCGTGCAGGCCGACCTTGTCGAAGCCCTTGCGGACGTGGGCGCCGAGCCCGCCGTCCATCGCCGGCCAGACGGCGTCGTAGCCGGTGAAGGCGAAGCCCGTCCCGTTGATGGCGGCGATCGGCACCAGGGTGGCGAAGATCAGGCCGCCGGTGCTGAAGAAGTCGACCCCGCCCGAGCGGACCTGGCTCAGGAGATCGCTGTCGCCGCCGAGCTGGCTGTTCGGGTAGACCTTGATGTCGACGCGGCCCCCGGTGTCCTGCTTGATCGTCGCGGCGGCCTCGAGGGCGAAGACGTGGACCGGATGGCTGGCCGGGAAGCCGTGCCCGAACTTCCAGTCGTACTCGGCCGCCCGGGCCCGGGACACGAACGGGGCCGGGACGCCGGCGGCGCCGAGCGCCAGCACGATCGCGCGCCGCGACGGCCCTAGACTCTGGTTCTTCACGGGTCTCCTCCCATCCTGTGTCGGTGTCGGATCGTCGGGTGCCTCGCGCAGCGGCCTCACGCCGGCCGCCGGCCCTCGTGAGCGTCGTCCAGGATCCGGCGGACGGCCTCGATCGTGACCGGCGCCGGGTTGAGCCCGTTGTCCGTCTCCACGGTGATGGCCGCGGCGCGCTCCAGGCTCTCCCGCGGGAGGCCGATCTCCCGCAGGCTCGTCGGGAGCCCGGCCTCCACCAGGATGTCGAAGATGGCGCCGCCGAGATTGCCGTCGCCGACCGTGGCGGCGAGCGGCGCGAGCTGCGGCGCGGCGAAGCGCTGGTTGTAGGCCGCGACGTGGGGCAGGACGAGGGCGTGCGACAGGCCGTGCGCGATCCCGAAGCTGCCGCCCAGCACGTGGGCCACCCCGTGCTGGAGCGCGAAGCCGCCGGTGAGCGCGGCGCCGCCCAGGTAGGCGCCGTAGAGGAGGTCGGTGCGCGCCGCGAGGTCGCCCGGATCGGCCGAGACGCGCGGGAGGGCCTCCATCAGCACGCGCGCCCCCTCCACGGCCGCGAGCGCCATGACCGGGCTCACCGTCGGGACGTAGATCCCGTCGATGCAGTGGGCGAGGGCGTTCAGGGCGCTCGCCGCGCTGACGTCGAGGGGCAGCGGCAGCGACAGCTCCGGATCGTAGATCACCGTGCCGGCGAGCATGTTGAGGCTCGCGTGCATCCGCTTCACGCCGTCGATCGTGATCCCGCAGAACCCCGTCATCTCCGAGCCCGAGTAGGTGGTCGGGATCGCCACGATCGGCAGGGGCAGCTCGAGGGCGATGCCCTTGCCGAGCCCGATCGCGGCGCCGCCGCCGACCGTGACGAGGCAGTCGGCCCCCATCGCCCGGGCGCGCTCCCGGCCGCGCCGGGCGAGCTCGATCGGGACCTGCGAGACCGCCTCCGGCAGGATCCCGACGCAAGCCGCGCCGAGGAGGTCGCGGACCCGCTCCGCGAGGGCGCCGCGGCCCGGGGTGGACAGGACGAGGGCGCGCCTCGCCCCGTGCCGCGCCACCGCGTCGGCGACCTCGGCCACCGCGCCCGGCCCGAAGACGATGCGGGGCGGCACCGCGTTGTAGACGCCGCCCGGCAGGCGGAAGGGGGATCTCGCCATCGTCTCGCTCACCAATCCGCGATGGTGCCGTCGGGCAGGACGGCGCCCTGGGTGTGGAACGGCTCCTGCACGAAGGGGTGCTTGGCCGCCTCCGCCTCGTTGATCTCGACCCCGAGGCCCGGGGCCTCCGGCACGGCCCAGTAGCTGCCGGTGCGCCGCATCGGCACGGACACGACGTCGTCGTACCAGGGCACGGCGCCGCTCATCTCCTCCTGGATCACGAAGTTCGGGGTCGAGACGTCGAAGTGGAGGGCCGCCGCGCCCGCGATCGGCCCGTTGGGGTTGTGGGGCGCCACGCCCATGAAGGCCTGCTCGGCCGCCGCGGCGATCCGCTTGCCCTCCAGGATGCCGCCGGTGTGGTTCAGGTCCGGCTGGACGATGTGCAGCGCGTTCTGCCGGAACAGCGGCTCGAACTCCTTGAAGCCGATCAGGCGCTCGCCCGAGGCGATGGGGCAGCCGGCGCGCTCCGTCACGAGGCGCAGCGCCTCCGTGTCGCCCGGCAGCACCGGCTCCTCGCAGAACATCGGCGCGTAGGGCGCCAGCTCCTCGATGAATTGCAGCGCGGCCGCGATCGAGGCCGGGCGCCCGTGGAAATCGATCATGATGTCGACCCGGTCGCCCACGGCCTCGCGCAGGACGCGCATGAGGCGCCCGACGTGGCGCCGGGACGGGATGTCGACCGAGAAGCCCGAGTAGGGGATGAACACGACCTTGAGCGCGTCGTAGCCCTTCTCGACCACGGCGAGCGCCTTGTCGCGCAGCGCGCCCTCGTCGAAGGTCTCGTAGACCGACCGCATGTCGCCGAGGCCGAGATGCGTGTAGACCCGGACCTTGTCGCGGGTCCTGCCGCCGATCAGCCGCCAGACGGGCAGGCCGACGCTCTTCCCGAAAATGTCCCAGAGCGCGTGCTCGATGCCGCTGATCGCCGTCGCGCCGACGATGCCGAGGCGGTAGTAGCTGTGCTTGTTGAGGATGCGCAGGATGTGCTCGATGTCCCGGGGATCCTGCCCCAGGACCAGCGGCGTCAGGTCCTCCACCGTGCCGGTGACCGCCCGCGTCTTCCAGTTCAGCGATGCCTCGCCCCAGCCGTAGAGGCCGTCCTGGTCGGTCTCGACCTTGACGAAGATCCAGTTGCGCAGCTCGGCATTGACGACGACGGTCTTCACGCCGGTGATCTTGATCGGAAACGACATGGCGGGGCTCGGCCAGGGGGCTGCGGGAGGGCGGCTCAGGCCGCCGGGCGGACGACGTTGAGGAGCGGCTCGCCGGCCGAGAGCCGGCGCACGTTCTCGGCGATCACCGCGTAGCGGCGCCGCGGCAGCGCCTCCGTCCAGGCGGAGGAATGCGGGGTCGCCAGGACGTTCGGCAGGGCGTGGAACGGCCGGCGGGCCGGGGGCACGACCTCGGTGCTGCCCGCCGGGTAGCGGTACCAGACGTCCAGGACGGCGCCGCCGATGCGGCGCTCGCGGAGCGCGCGGTAGAGCGCCTCCTCGTCGGCGACCTCGGCGCGGGACACGTTGATGAGCACGGCGTCCGGCTTCATCCGGCCGATGGCGTCGGCGTCGATCAGGCCGCGCGTCGCCTCCGTCAGCGGGCAGGCGATCACGACGAAATCCGCCTCCGCGAGCAGCCGGGACAGGCCTTCGGGCGCGAGGACCGCGTCGGCGAGGCCGTCGGGGTCGGACGCGGAGGCGCTGAGCGCGAGGACGCGCATGCCGAAGGCGCGCGCCCGGGTCGCGATGGCGCGCCCGATCCGGCCGAAGCCGAGGATGCCGAGCGTGCGGCCGTGGAGCTCGCCGTGCGGCGCACGGTTCCGGTAGAGGTCCGACCACGTCTCCGGGGTGAAGCTCCGCCGCATCGCGGCGAGCCCGATCCGCCACTCGAGCATCGCCGCCAGCACGTACTCGGCGATCGGGATCTCGTGCTCGTAGACGTTGCAGACCGCGCAGCTGGGAGCGAGCGACGGCAGGTGGATCCCGTCGAGGCCCGCGCCCGGCACGTGCAGGAGCCGGAAGGCGGGGCCCGGCCCGGCCCGCTGGAAGCGCAGCGACACGACGACGTCCTCGCCCGCCACGACCCCGTCCAGCGCGGCGTCCGACGCCGCCTCCCGCGGCAGCGTCACGATCTCGATCGGGTCCCTCAGCGAGGCTCGCAGCGTGCCCTGGTGGTTCGCGGCCTCGCCGATCATGATGATCTTCACGACGGCGTTCTCCCTGGCCGGAGAGGACGCCCGCCGCGGACCCAAGTCCAATGATTAATCTTGATCGTGTAAGAAGGAAACCTTATCACCCGCCATGGACCGACGGCGGCTCACCTCCTTCATCGCGCTCGGCGAGGAGCTCCATTTCGACCGCGCGGCCCGCCGCTGCCGGGTGACCCAGCCGGCGATGAGCCAGCAGCTGCGCCAGCTCGAGGAGCAGCTCGGGGCGAAGCTCCTGTACCGCACCAAGCGGAGCGTCTCGCTCACCCGGGCCGGCGAGGCCTTCCTGACCGAGGCCCGCCGCATCGTCGGACAGATGGACCGCGCGGCCGAGCTCGCCCGCCGGATCGAGCACGGCGAGATCGGCGAGATCGTCGTGGGGGTCACGGCACCGGCGCTCTACATCGTCTTCCCGGAGATCGTGGCGGAGTTCGCGCGGCTTCAGCCGCAGGTGCGCCTCGTGCCCCGCGAGATGACGACCTTCGAGCAGGAGGAGGCCCTGCGCGAGGGCGAGATCCAGGTCGGGATCCTCCACCCGCCGCTCGTCGACGAGGCGCTCGTCTGCCGGGAGATCGCCCGAACCCCGTTCGACCTCGTGCTGTCGCACCGCAACCCCCTGGCCGGGAAGGAGGACCTGGCCCTGGCCGACCTCTCGCGGGAGCGGTTCATCCTGTTCCCGCGGCGGATCGGGCCGCGCCTGTACGACGGCATCCTGACCATGTGCGGCGAGGCGGGGTTCAGCCCCGAGGCCGTCACGGAGGCGTTCCCGGCGCAATCCATCGTGGCGCTCGCGGCCTGCGATCTCGGCGTCGGGTTCATCGCGTCCGACGTCCAGCATTTCCGCCGGCCCATGGCGGTGTACCGCCGGCTGACCGGGCCGGCGCCGAGCCTCACCCTCGGTGTCGCGTTCCGGGCCGGCGACCCCTCGCCGCTGACCGCGGCGCTCGCGCACGCGGCCGCGGCGGCCGGCGCCGGCGTGCGCTGAGCCCGCGCCCCGGGGCAGGCGGCCGTCCGGGCGCTGCGCCGTTCCACGGCCGCCTACGTGATCTGCCCCGTGCCCCGCAATCCTCGCGTGCGGTATGACGGCTGCGTCCCACCGCAGGCTCAGGCCCGGAGGTGCGAACGTCGAGCCGAAGGTGCGTGCGAGCCCCCCTTCATCACGTACCCTCCGGCCCGCATGCCCTCTCGCCGGGATCCGCCCCGATTTCCGGCGTGGCGGCGATCGAACCACGCAGCTAGGATCGGGCGTCCCGCTCCGCGCCGACCGTGCCGCGAGGTCCATCTTCATGCAGCCCGCCTCCGTTCCCAACGTGATCTTCCACATCCGCGTCAGGAACGACAGCTTGGGCGGCCCCAATCCCTTCGAGTGGAAGAGCCTCGCCTCCGCCGAGATCTTCGGCGGCAGGAACATCGTGCTGTTCGCGGTGCCGGGCGCCTTCACGCCCGCCTGCTCCGACGAGCATCTCCCGGGCTACGAGCAGCACGCCGACGACTTCGCGGCGCTCGCCATCGACCAGGTGATCTGCCTGTCGGTGAACGACGCCTTCGTCATGTACCAGTGGGCGAGGAGCCGGGACATCCGGAAGGTGTTCATGCTGCCCGACGGCAACGGCGACTTCACGCGCCAGATGGGCATGCTCGTCAAGCGCGGCCAGCAGGGCATGGGCATGCGGAGCTGGCGCTACGCGATGCACGTGGAGGACGGCGCGATCCGCAGGCTGTTCGCGGAGCCGGGCTTCCGCGACGACCCGCCGGGCGTGGGCCTCCAGGTCTCCGACGCGAGCACGATGCTCGGCTACCTGCGCGCGCGCTGAGGCGCGCGCTGAAGCGCGCCCCGCCGACGAGGACGCCGGTCCAGCGCGCGGGAGCGCGTCTTCGGCGCGCGGGGTGCGTCACGACGCGAGACCTGCCGCGGCGCTCGACCGGAGGGCGCGGCTCCCGGTCCGTGTTTCGTCGCCGGGTCCTCGTCCCGGCCGCGATCCCCGCAAGGGCCCGGTTTCCACGTCGTCGGACCATCGCTCGAGAGGAGGGCGCGTTGGCAACCATTCGCGAAGAGGATCTGGTCGTCTCGATCGCGGACGCCCTGCAGTTCATCTCGTACTACCACCCGGAGGATTACGTCCGGAACCTCACGCAGGCGTGGCGGCGCGAGGAGAGCCCGGCGGCCCGGGACGCCATGGCGCAGATCCTGGTCAATTCCCGCATGGCAGCGTTCGGCCGGCGGCCGATCTGCCAGGACACCGGCACCGCGCAGGTCTTCGTCCGGATCGGGCTCGGCGCCCGCATCGCCTCGGCGCGCTCCCTCCAGGAGATCGTGGACGAGGGCGTCCGGCAGGCCTGGCGCACGGAGCGCAATCCCTTGCGCGCCTCGGTGGTCCGCGACCCGCTCTTCGCGCGCCGCAACACCGGCGACAACACGCCGGCCATGCTCCACGTCGAGATGGTGGCGGGAGACGCCCTCGAGGTCCACGTCGCCGCCAAGGGCGGCGGCTCGGAGAACAAGGCCAGGTTCGCGGTCCTCAACCCGAGCGACTCGGTGGCCGACTGGGTGGTGAGGACCGTCGAGGGGCTGGGCGCGGGCTGGTGCCCGCCGGGCCTCGTCGGCCTCGGCGTCGGCGGCTCGCCCGACAAGGCCATGACCCTCGCCAAGCTCTCCCTCCTCGACCCGATCGACCTGCCGGAGATCCGCGCCCGCGGGCCCGCCTCCCCGGAGGAGGAACTGCGCCTGGCGCTGTGCGACCGGATCAACGCCCTCGGCATCGGCGCGCAGGGGCTCGGCGGGCTCACCACCGTGCTCGACGTGAAGCTCAGGACCTTCCCGACCCACGCCGCCTCGCTGCCGGTCGCCCTGATCCCGCAATGCGCCGCCGACCGCCACGTGCACTTCGTGCTCGACGGCAGCGGCCCCGCGGCCTTCGCGCCGCCGCCCCTCGACCTCTGGCCCGCCGCGATCAGCGCGGCCGGGCCGGCGGGGCGGCCCGTCGACCTCGACCGGCTGACCCGCCAGGAGGTCGCCACTTGGCGGGCGGGCGAGACGCTGCTCCTCTCCGGGAGGCTCCTGACCGGGCGCGACGCCGCCCACCTGCGCCTCACCCGGATGCTGGAGGCCGGGGAGCCGCTGCCGGTGGATCTGCGCGACCGGGCGATCTACTACGTCGGCCCCGTGGACGCCGTCGGCGACGAGGCCGTCGGCCCGGCCGGGCCGACGACGTCGACCCGGATGGACACGTTCCTCGAGCCGCTGCTGCCGCGGACCGGCCTCCTCGTCATGGTGGGCAAGGCCGAGCGGGGGCCGGCCGCCGTCGAGACCATCGCGCGCAACGGCTGCGCCTACCTCATCGCGGTGGGCGGGGCCGCCTACCTCGTCTCGAAGGCGGTCCGCTCGGCGCGCGTGCTCGCCTTCCCGGACCTCGGCATGGAGGCGATCCACGAATTCGTCGTCGCCGACATGCCGGTGACGGTGGCGGTGGACGCGGCCGGCACCTCGATCCACCGGGACGGCCCGGCCCGCTGGCGCCGCCCCGCGCGGGAGGCCGCCCCGGCCTGACCCGGAACGCCGATGGCCGGCACGGCCGCCCCGAGGCGCCGCCCGTGATCACGACCCCCAGCAGGCCGGCCCGCATCGTCTGCCCCGGCGCCGCCGCCTCCCTGAGCGGCATCGCCCCGCCGCTCGCCGACGCTGCCGATCTGCGCGGCCGCCGGGCAGGATAGCGGCTCCAGGCGAGCCGTGAGGTGAGCGTCGCCCGCCTGGAGCCGGACACCTGGGACCGGGGGATCACAGGACGCCCGCGGAACGTAGACTGTCCAGCCAAGTTCGGAAAAGTGCTGGAAAAGCACAGCAGGCCGCTGGCGCACGACCCGGACTGGCCTCGACACATCCTGGAGATCCGGAGACTGCCGGCAGCCCGGAGCGCGAGGTGCTGAGCTGTACGCATCAGTGTTGCAGAATGGCAGCAAGCTCGAGATCTCTTGTCATAGCTACACTTCATTAAGGAATACCGACTTGCCCCCGGCCTGCCGCGGCCGCTACTCGCAGGGCCTGAGCCCGGCGCGTGGGCGGCCGCTGCGCGTTGCCGGCCGGTTGACCAGGAGGGTGTTGGTGGACCCGGTTCCTATCGTCACGGCCCCGTGGAACGGCGGCGCGGTCATGAGGGCGAAGGCGGACAGCCGCGCGGCCGACCTGGCGCCCGTCCTGGCGGAGATCCGGGCGGGCGGCGCGCGCTCGCTGCGGGAGATCGCGGCGGGCCTCAACGGCCGCTGCATCCCGACGGCCTTCGGCGGCAAGTGGTCGGCCGTGCAGGTGCGCCGGGTCCTGGCCCGCCTGGAAGCCTGACGGCTCCACGGCGCGGCGCGGCGCCCGCCGGAGGAGGATCCTGGCGGTCACGGAGAGGTGCACGGCGCGGCCCGCGTGCAACGGGCACGGACTCGTGCGACACTCGGGCATGACAGACCGAGCAGAATGCCTCCGCCTCCTCTTCGAGTTCGTGCAGAGCGGCGACGTCGAACAGGCCGGGACGACGGCCGGCACGATCATCGCCTACATTTCCACGCTGCCCGGCCTCGAGGCGCAGGTCGCGGCCCTGGACGACCTGCGGGCGAACCTGACGAGCCGCTGCGAGGCCGTGGGCCTCTCGGGCGAGGCCGAGCACCGCCACGAGTTGATCGAGGACGCGATGGAGCAGGCCCGCAGCACCCTGGAGGCGAAGTCCGCCTCGTCGATGTCGTGACCCGCACCCGCGCGCCGGGCCGGAATCCGCTGCGGCGGGGAGCGCTCCCGCTGCGGCCGGGGAGGCGGGCGGCGCCGCGGCGGCCGCAGGTCGAGCCGCGGCCGTCATCGGCGGCGGCGGGACGGGCCGCGCGCCGCTAGGGAGCGGCGTGGCCGCCCCGGCTCGCACTCACTTCGCGCCCGGGCTCCCGGGACGCGTGCGCGAGGGGATCGCGGCGCCCTCCGAGCCGGCGGTCGCAGGTCTCGAGCATCGCGACGCGCCGGTCGGGCTCCAGCCGGGTGGCGCGCTCCCGATTGGCGTCGATCCAGGCGGAGAACGGAACGGGGACGATCCCGTCGCGGGCACGCGCGACCGTCAGGCGCGCCTCACGCCCGGCCGTCAGGCGCTTCAGGCGACCGATGATCTTGCGTCCGAAGCCGGCCGCCAGTTCCAGTCCCAGGCGACCGTCCAGCCAGACCATCACGAGGTAGTGGTAGGCGGATCGCAGCGCGCGCTCGTCGCGGAGGCTCTCGGCCGCGTAGCGAAAGACCTTCGCCCGGATCCAGTTCGCGTAGCGCGCCGGTATGTTCGGGTTCCGCCCCAGGGCCCTCTCGATCACCATGATGCCGGCGCGCGCCATGCGCTCCCGATCGCTCGACATGTTGCCCGGGTAGTTCCGGTACCCCACCAGGACCTGCGGCACGCAGACCATCTGGAACAGCTCCGCGAGGCGCAATTCGAAGTCCAGATCCTCCGCACCTCCGCACTTCACCCGCCGGTACTCGGAATCGTATCCGCGCACGGCGAGCGCCGCCTCCTTTCTGACCAGCAGCGCGCTGCCGTTTCCGACCGGCCATGTCAGGAGATGCCGGCACAACGAGAACCCGTCGAACTGCCAGTTCGGCAGCGGCGCGATCACGCCGTCGTCCTCGTCGATGGCGATGCTCCAGACGTAGGCGGCAGCGGCCGCCGGGTTGTCCTGGAGCGCGCCGACCTGCAACCGGAGCTTGTTGCGCGCCCAGAGGTCGTCCGCGTCCAGGAACGCGACGAGGCTGCCTCGGCTCGCGGCGATGCCGGTGTTGCGCGCCGCCGCCACGCCTTGGTTCTCGGTGGAGATCAGCCGGATGCGCGCGTCGGCCGCCCTGTAGCTCTCGACGATCTCGGCCGTCCGGTCGGTCGAGCCGTCGTCCACCACGATGATCTCCGTCGAGGCGTAATCCTGAGCGAGAGCAGAATCCAGCGTGCGCGCAATGAATCGTTCCGCGTTATAGGCCGGCACTACTATGGAAACAAACGGAAACAAGCCTGAAGGCAGATTACTATAGGACATCTATCAAACTATGTCCGCAGGATAGACAGGAGACCGGGCATCGGTTTTCACAGCTCTGTTCCGTTCGGCACGCCGAGGGCAGATAACACCAAGCCGGAGCGATTGTCCAAGCTTCGGCACTCTGTTGCCCGGCCGCGACGGGACGCGGGGGGGATCACGCTCCCTCCCGCGCCGCGCGAGCCCCTCAGCCGGCGGCGAGGGCGCGCGCCAGCGCGCCGCCGTCGCCGTCGGGCGCCGCGATCCGCGGCAGGGCGTAGCGCTCGAACCGCCGGCCGCTCACCGCCGTGCCGACGGTCGAGCAGGCCCACGCGAAGCCGGATTCGGCGACCGCGCGCCGGGCGCTCTCGTCCATCGCGCCGTACGGGTAGGCGAAGCCCTCGACCGGCCGCCCGGCCAGCGCCTCCGCGGCAAGCTTGCCGTCCGCGATCTCCCGGCGCTGCGCGGCGGGAGCGAGCGTCGGCAAGGCCGGGTGGCTGACCGTGTGGCCGCCGATCGCGAAGGTGCCGCGCCGCGCCATCCCGCGCACCTCCTCGGCCGTCATCGCCCGCTCGTCGGCCCGCGCGGGGCCGGCCCCGCCGAGGGCCGTGCGCAGCACCGTCATGGCTCGCTCGCGCTCGGAGGGCGGCGCGTCGCGGATCAGCCGCCAGAGCGCCTGGTAGCCGGCCTCGCGCCGCGTGCGCGCCGCCTCCCACGCGCGCCAGCCGCGCCGGTCGCGATCGGGCGGCTCGGGCTCTGCGAAGCGCAGGCGACAGGGCTCCGCCGCGACCGTCAGGTCGAGGTCGGCTCCGTCCGTCCGGTCCAGGATCAGGTGGGCGAGCTCGTCCCACCAGAACGGCTCCGGCCTGCCGACGGCCGAGGTCGTGAGGAACAGGGTCGCCGGGATGCCGGCCGCGGCGAGCCGCGGCTCGGCGGCGCGCAGGTTGTCGACGTAGCCGTCGTCGAAGCTGAGCGCCACCGCGTCGCGCGGCAGCGTGCCGGCGGCGAGCCGGGCCACGAAGGTCGCGAGGTCCAGCGGCGTGCGCGTGCGCCGGATCTCCTCGAGCTGGGCCTCGAAATGCGCCGGCGTGACGGCGAGCTGCCAGGGATCGTAGGGGAGGTCGGCGACGCGGTGATACATGAGGATCACCGGCCGCGGGCCCGCCCGCCCCGGCCAGAACCGGCGCAGACGTCGCTTGAGTGAGCCGAGCCGCCCCATCTCAGCGCTCCCGCCGCGCCCGCGCGGAGACGATCATCGGGTAGGCTTCGTCCACGATGTCGAGCTTGCGCGGGTCGACCTCGGAGAGGGCGAGTCCCTGGAGGAAGGCCGTCGCCGCGTAGACGTTGCCGTGATGCTCGACGAGGGCCGCGCCGGGGCCGAACGCGTCCCCGAGCAGGCGCGCGAGCGCGGCGGGCGTCAGCGACCAGAACCACGTCGTGCTCCACTCGCCGCGGTCGACCGGGCTGATCCCCGGCACCGTCAGCAGCAGCACGCCGCCGGGCTTCAGCGCGTCGTGGAGCTGCCGCAAGGCTCTCCCCATGTCGAAGATGAGGTGGAGCGTCTGGGTCAGGACGATGCAGTCGAAGGCGTCGCGCGGCAGCGTCCCCGCGAGGCTGAGGTCGCCGATGATCGTCGCGCCGGGATGGCCCGCCTGGACGTGCAGGATGTCCTGCCGCTCGATGCGGCTGCCGCCGAACCGGCGCGAGTAGGCGTCGTCGCCGATCTCGAGCACCCGACCCCGGATGTCGGCGGCGGCCCCCTCGAGGAAGCGCTCGATGTAGTGCCGGTCCACCGGCAGCCCCCGGTCCCAGCCGAAATCCGGGCTCACCGGCCAGGGCGTGCCGAAATCGCCGAAATCGATCCGGCCGATCGGGGGGGCGCCTCGGCCGACGAGCCGGCGCCGCAGGCGGAAGCCCGCGCGGCCGGAGACCGCGCCGCCGAGGCGGATGGCCGCCCGGCGGGCGACCTCGCCCGCGGTCCAGGCGGGCCCGAGGCGGGCGGCGGCGGTGAGGCCCCGCAGCGAGAGCCCGCCCGAGCGCAGCGCCCGCTCCGCGTAGTAGCCGCGCCAGAAGCGGCGCCCCTCGGCCCAGGCCCGCCTCCAGGCCGGGTCCGCCTCCGGCCCCGGCCGGTAGCGGGCGTGGACCGCGAGGGCGGCGTCCCGCATCGCACCGAAATCGTACGACATGTTGCTCTCGTGCCACCGGTAGTCGGCCACGACCGCGGGATGCGAGGCGATGCCGTGCCGGTGGGCGAGGCGCAGGTAGACGTCGTAATCCTCGCATCGCCTCAGCGCGGGATCGAAGCCGCCCGCGGCGGCGAGGATCTCGCGGCGGTAGAGCACCGTCGCGTGCATCCCGATGACGTTGTGGTGCAGCAACGCCGCGACGGGATCGCCGCCCGCCGCCCGGTAGACGGCCTCCCCGATCCGCCCGCCGTCCCGGTCGATCATCTGGTGGGCGCCGTACACGAGGGCGGCGTCCGGCGCGCGGGCGGACGCGGCGAGGCCCTGGGCGACGGCGGACGCCCGCAGCCTGTCGTCCGCATCCAGGAACAGGACGTGGGTCGTCGCCGCGGCCGCGAGCCCGGTGTTGCGCGCGGCCGACAGTCCCTGGTTCGGCTGGCGGATCAGGCGCACGCCCGGCCACCGGGCGACGACGGCCGTCGGGTCGTCGCTCGAGCCGTCATCGACGACGACCACGTCCTCCGGCGCCCGCGTCTGGGCGGCGACGCTCGCCAGTGCTTCGTTCAGGAAGTGGGCGTGGTTATAGGTGGTGACGACGACCGTGACGGACGCCGCGTCCGTCGGCCGGATCGGCGTGTCCCTGGACGGAGTGGCGACTGGCGCACCCATGAGATCATTGCTCCCCTTCAACCTGCATGGCCCGCTCGCCGGCATCGCGCGTCGCTACGCCTGGACCGTGCCGATCGTCGCCGTGCTGGGCCTGGCCGGCTCCGCGCTGGAGGGGATCGGGATAGGGCTCCTGATCCCGCTCCTCGTGACACTCATGGCGGGCGACGACATGACCCTGGGCGGGCCGCTCAAGGTGCTGGCGACCTTCGCCAACCGCTTCTCGCCCGAAACCCGCCTGGTGACGCTCACGGCTACCATCTTCTCCCTGATCGTTCTCAAGAACGTCGTCGTCTACGTCACAAACCTGTTCGCGGCCGCCGTGGACGGGCATGCCAGCCACCGGATCCGGTCGGCCCTCTCGGCGCAGCTGCTGTCGGTCGCCTACCCGTTCCTCCTGGCCGAGGACTCGGCCCGGCTGCTGAACGTGATCACCACCGAGTCGTGGCGCGCGTCCGAGGCGATCCGGGCCCTGTTCTCGGCCGTCGCGGCGGTCGGCTCGCTCGCGATCTTCGCCACGCTGCTCCTGATCGTGGACTGGCGGCTGTCGCTCGTCGTCGCCGGCGGCATGATCCTCATCCGCCTGGTGCGCTGGCGGATGTTCACCGCGCTCCACGCGCTCAGCCGGCAGATGTCGGACCTCAACCAGGTGCTGCACGAGCGCATGCTGCTGTCCGTCCTGGCGGGGCGCCTGATCCGCGTCTTCGGTCAGGAGCAGCGCGAGCAGGCGCGGTTCGACGAGGCCTCCGAGGCCGTGCGCCGGATCATCCTCCAGATCGACACCCGCTCGGCGCGCGCCGGGCCGGTGAACGAGGTGCTCCAGGCCGGGCTGTTCGCGGTGCTGCTCCTCGGCGCGGGCCTGTACGCGAGCGGCGTCTCGGTCCCGGTCCTCGTCACCTTCCTGGTCCTGCTGCAACGGATGCAACCCCATATCGCCATGCTGGAGGGAGCCCGCGTCAAGCTGGCCGCGTCGGCGGGGCCGGTCGGGGAGGTCGAGTGGCTCCTCGACGCGGGCCGCACGGCGCCGGCGACGCGGGGCACCCGGCCCTTCACGCGGCTCGAGCAGGCGATCCGCTTCGAGAACGTGGAACTGCGCTACGAGTCCCGCGCGCCTGCGCGCCCCACCCTCGCGCAGGCGAGCTTCACCATCCCGGCCGGCCAGACGACGGCGATCCTCGGCGCCTCCGGGTCCGGCAAGTCAACGATCGTCAACCTGATCTGCCGGCTGCTCGATCCGACGAGCGGGGCCATCCTGGTCGACGGGCACCCCCTCGCGTCGATCGATCTGGCCTCGTGGCGGGGCCGGATCGGCCTCGCCGGCCAGGACATCGACCTGATCGAGGGCACGGTCGCCGAGAACATCGCGTACGGCGCGCCCGATCTCAGCGCGGCGGAGATCGCCGAGGTCGCCAGGATCGCCGACGCCCACGACTTCATCCGGCTGCTGCCGCACGGCTACGACACGAAGGTCAGCGGCCGGGGCCTGAACCTCTCGGGTGGCCAGCGCCAGCGGATCGGGCTCGCCCGCGCGCTCGCCCGCAAGCCCGAGCTGCTCATCCTCGACGAGGCGACGAACGCGGTCGACGGCCTGTCGGAGACGGGCATCATGACGCTCATCCGCACGACCGGCCGGCGCATGACGATCATCGTCGTGAGCCACCGCGCGAGCACGCTCGCGGCCTGCGAGGCGGGCGTCGTGATCGAGGACGGCGTCGTCGTGGAGAGCGGTCCCCTGGCCACGCTCGCCGCCTACCGGCAGATGACCGGGAGACTGGCGATCTGAGGCGGGCCGCCGCGACCGGGCCATCACGCGCTGCCCAGCACCGGGGCCGGCGGCAGGTAGCCGTCCGCATCCGCGATGAAGGAGTGCTCGTTGGCGCGGAACCAGGCGATCGCGCGATCGACCCCGACCTCGTAGGGCACGGCGCAGGACCAACCCGGAAGCGTGCGGTAGGCGAGCGTCAGGTCGGGCCGGCGGTTCGTCGGATCCTGCGGCGCCGGCGGCAGGTGCACGATCGCGCTGTCGGGAAAGCTGCGCTGGACGTAGCGCGCGACGTCGATGACCGAGATCTCGCGGTCGTTGCCCATGTTGAGCGGCCCGGGATACTCGCTCGGCTGCAACCAGAAGAAGCGCGCGAGCCCGTCGACTATGTCGTCGACGTAGCCCCAGCTCCGCGTCTGCAACCCGTCGCCGTAGATGGTGATCGGCTGCTTCCTGAGGCCCTGGGTGATGAAGTTGGAGACGGCCCGCCCGTCGTCCGGGCGGGTGCGCGGGCCGAAGACGTTGAAGAGGCGAACGACCTTGATGCGCACGCGGTTCACGCGCCGCGCCTCGAACAGCATGGCCTCGACGCAGCGCTTGCTCTCGTCGTACGAGGAGCGCGGCCCGGTGCAGTCCACGGAGCCGCGGTAGGATTCGGGCTGGGGCGTCACGTGGGGATCGCCGTAGACCTCGGACGTCGAGGTGAACCCGAACAGGCCCCCGGGGCGCAGCGCGTCGAGCAGCCGCAGCGCACCGAGGACGTTGGCCCGGATGGTCCGGATCGGCTCCGCCATGTACCAGGGCGGCGATGCCGGGGAGGCGAGGTGGTAGATCTCGTCGAACTGGCCGAGGTCGGCGAGCCGCTCGACGTCCGACTCGATGATCCGCACGCGCGGGTCGGCGATGTGGTGCAGATTGGCGCGGCGCCCCGTCCAGAAATTGTCGACGACGGTCAGATCATCCAGGTCGGTCCGCCGCAGCAGGCGGTCGACGAGATGCGAACCGATGAAGCCGGCACCCCCGGCCACTAACACCCGCATGAAACTTCCCCGCGTATTGCGACGGGCGAGGTGTAGGAGGAGTTTGAGTTACTATCAAGCTTACACAGTGCCGTATTTCCACTTAGGTCGAAGCACCTACTTTCGACCATGTGATGTCGCGACGCGCCGGCAACCCGCCGGCCCGGCCGCGCTCCGGGCGCCGGGGATGCGGGCTCGCACCGGGGCGCCTCCCCGCCGGCGCGGCGGGCCCGGGGGGCGAGCGGGTCGAACTGCCCCTGCGGGGACGGTTGAGCCCCATCGGGGCCTGCGTGTAGACACGACCGGTCCCCGTTCCCGCCCGCCGACTCGCGGGCCGCCGCACCCCTTCCCGCCAGAGCCGAAGCAGACCCCGATGACTGACCGCCTCGACGAGGCCCGCGCCGCGCTCCGGACGACCTTCGGCTACGACGATTTCCGCCCGGGCCAGGCCGAGGTCATCGGCGCGGTGCTCGACGGGCGCGACGTCTTCGCGGTGATGCCGACGGGCTCGGGCAAGTCCATGACCTACCAGCTCCCCGCCCTGGTGGAGCAGTCGCTCACCGTCGTGGTCTCGCCGCTGATCGCCCTGATGCACGACCAGGTGCAGCAGATGCAGGGCTTCGGCGTCGCGGCCGCCACGCTCAACTCCACGATCGGCGAGGCGAGTGCCCGGGAGACCTGGCGCGGCATCCGGTCCGGCAGCCTGCGCCTGCTGTTCGTCTCGCCCGAGCGGCTCCTGATGGAGGGGCTGATCGAGGCCCTGCGGGGCGCGGGCGTGCGGCGGCTCGCCGTCGACGAGGCGCACTGCGTCTCGCAATGGGGGCACGACTTCCGGCCCGAGTACCGCGACCTCGCCCGCGCCCGCGAGGCGCTCGGCGACGTGCAGACCCTGGCGCTCACCGCCACCGCCGACGCCGCCACCCGGGCCGACATCTCCGAGCGGCTGTTTCCCCGCGGGCGCCCGCCCGCGCTGTTCGTGCATTCCTTCGACCGGCCGAACATCCGCCTGACCTTCGCGCCGAAGGACCAGCCGACGCGCCAGCTCTCGCGCTTCCTGCGGACCCGCAAGGCCGAGAGCGGCATCGTCTACTGCTCGTCGCGCAAGCGCACCGAGCAGCTCGCCGAGATGCTGCAGGGCGACGGCTTCAACGCCCTGCCCTACCATGCCGGCCTCGACCAGGGCGTGCGGATGCGCAACCAGGACGTCTTCCTGCAGGAGGACGGCGTCGTGGTGGTCGCCACCGTGGCGTTCGGGATGGGCATCAACAAGCCCGACGTGCGCTTCGTCTGCCACGCCGACATGCCCTCCACCATCGAGAGCTACTACCAGGAGATCGGCCGCGCCGGCCGCGACGGTCTGCCGGCCGACACCCTGACGCTCTACGGCCTCGACGACATGGCGCTGCGCCGCCGCCAGATCGACGAGAAGGAGGTGCCCGACGACCGGCGCCGGGTCGAGCGCCGCAAGCTCGAGGCGATGATCGCGCTCTGCGAGGGCGCGAGCTGCCGGCGCCAGTCGCTGCTCGGCTATTTCGGCGAGGAGAGCGCCGCCTGCGGCCGCTGCGACCTCTGCCGGGGCGGCGTCTCGCTCGTCGACGGCACGGTGGCGGCCCAGAAGGTGCTGTCGGCGATCGTCCGCACCGGCCAGCGCTTCGGGGCCGCCTACATCTGCGACCTCGTCCACGGCAAGGAGAGCGACCAGATCCGCCGCAACGGCCACGGCCAGATCAAGACCTTCGGGGTCGGGGCGGACAAGCCCGTGGCGGCCTGGCGCTCGATCCTGCGCCAGCTCTTCGCCGCCGGCGCCGTGGCGGAGAACGCCGACGGCTACGGCGGCCTCGCCATGACGCCGAAGGGGGAGGCGATCCTGTTCGGCCGCGAGCCGGTGCAGCTGCGCCCCGATCCCGAGCCCCGCCCCCCGAAGGAGCGCCGCCGCGGCGCCGCGGCCGAGCGGGACGACACCCTCGGGCTGTCGGAGGGCGACGAGGCCCTGTTCCAGCACCTGCGGGGCCTGCGCGCGACGCTCGCCCGCCAGGAGGGCGTGGCCGCCTACATGATCTTCCCCGACCGCACCCTGATCGAGATGGCGCGGGCCAAGCCCGTGGACCTCTGGGCGCTCCGCTCCGTCCACGGCGTCGGCGAGCGCAAGCGCGACGCCTACGGGCAGCCCTTCGTGGAGGCGATCGCGGAGTTCGTGGCGGAGGCCGCCAAGCGGGCCGTCTGAGCGCCGCGGCCCCTCAGCCGGGCGGCGCCCCCGCGCCGGCGCCCGGCCTCCCCCGCCGCGCCCGGAAATCCCGCAGCGTCGCGGCGACCCGGGCCCGCACGCCGGCCTCCGAGAGCGGCCCGGTGATCACCAGGCTCGCGACGACCTCCGGGTATTGCCGGCGCCTGCGCGGGGTGCGGGCGTGGCCGGCGACCCGGACCTGCCCGCCGGTGCCGGGCCCGCGCAGGTAGACGCTGTCGCTGCGCGCGCCCCGGGCGACCTCGAGGAAGCCCTCCGCGACGAGGAGCGCGCGGGCGAGCGCGATCGCGGCGGCGGGCGGCACGGCGCCAGGCCCTCAGGGCTGCCAGGCGGGTCCGTCGCCCGGCGCGTCGCCCGGCGCGTCGCCCTCCTGCCCCGCGTCGCCGGCCCCGGCGGCGCCGCGGTAGCCGGTGGCCAGCACGTAGAGCTCGCTCGAATCCGCCCGGCTCGCCGCCGGCTTGACGTGGCGCACGGCCGCGAAGTCGCGCTTGAGGTCGGCGAGCAGCCCGCCCTCGGTGCCGCCCTGGAGCACCTTGGCGAGGTAGGCTCCGCCCGGGGCCAGGACCTCGCGCGCGAAGGCGGCGGCGGTCTCGGCGAGGCCCATGATGCGCAGGTGGTCGGTCTTGCGGTGGCCGGTGGCGTTGGCGGCCATGTCGGACATCACGATGTCGGCCGGCCCGCCCAGCATCTCGGTGAGGAGGCCCGGCGCGCTCGGGTCGAGGAAGTCGAGGGTGACGAAGTCGACGCCCGGCATGGGCTCGAGCTCCAGGAGGTCGATGCCGACGACCCGGCCCCGGGGCCCGCCGGCGCCGGGATGGCTGCCGACCCGGGCGGCCGCCACCTGCGACCAGCCGCCCGGGGCGGCGCCGAGGTCGATCACCCGCTGGCCGGGCCGCAGCAGCCGGAAGCGGTCGTCGATCTCGAGGAGCTTGTAGGCCGCGCGGGAGCGGTAGCCCTCGCGCCTGGCCTGGGCCACGTAGGGGTCGTTGAGCTGGCGCTCCAGCCAGCGCTTGGACGAGACGGTCCGCCCGCGCCCGGTCTTGACCCGCTGCTTCAGGTCGCCCCGCGCGCCGCCGCCGCGACGATCGCTCATGATGCCCAACACCCCGCGCAGAGAAGACCGGCAGATGACGCCGCCGGGCCCGGAACGCAAGCCCCGGGGGCGCCGGGACGCGGGCGCGGGCCGGCGGGCTCCGATCAGGCCGGCCGGCCGCCCCGGCGCCAGACCCCGTCCTCGCGCATCATGTTCATGAGCAGGCCCTCGCGCAGGCCGCGGTCGGCGATGCGCAGGCGCTCGGACGGGAAGGCGCGGCGGATCGCCTCCAGGATGGCGCAGCCGGCGAGCACGAGGTCGGCCCGGTCGCGGCCGATGCAGGGGTTCTGCGCCCGCTCGGCGAGGCGGGTGGCGAGGAGCCCGTCGATGGCCTGCGTCACCTCGCGGTCCTGCATCCACAGCCCGTCGATCCGGCGCCGGTCGTAGCGCGGCAGGCGCAGGTGCATGGCGGCGAGGGTCGTCACGGTGCCGGAGGTGCCGAGCAGGTGGAAGTGCGGCGCGCTCGCGGCCGCGCCCGCGGTCAGGGCGAACTTCGTCAGCCGCCCGGCCACCTCCTCCACCATGCCCTCGAAGATCGGGCGGGTGACGTCGGCGCCGCCGTAGCGCTCCGCCAGGGTGACGACGCCCACCGGCAGGGAATCCCAGGCGCGGATGCGCACGGTCGGATCGGCGCTGCGGGCGAGGGCCGCGCTGCCGTCGAGCCAGACGATCTCCGTGGAGCCGCCGCCGATGTCGAAGATCACCACCGACTCGGCGTGCCGGTCGGCGAGGGCCGCGCAGCCGGTGACGGCGAGGTAGGCCTCGGTGCGCCGGTCGACCACGTCGAGGGTGAGCCCGACCTCGCGGCGCACCCGCTCCACGAAGGCGGGGCCGTTGACGGCGAGCCGGCAGGCCTCGGTGGCGATGGTCTTGGCGCGCACGACGCCGCGGGACTTCATCTTGGCGAGGCAGACCGAGAGCGCCTCCACGGTGCGCTCGATGGCGTCCTCGCTCAGGCGGTCGGTGCTGCCCAGGCCCTCGCCCAGGCGCACGATGCGCGAGAAGGCGTCGATGACCCGGAAGCCGTAGGGCGCCGGCTCGGCGATGAGCAGCCGGCAATTGTTGGTGCCGAGGTCGAGGGCCGCGTAGGCGCGCCGCTCGGCCCGGCGCGGGCCGGCATACCCGGCCGCCGCGGGCTCGCGCGGCGGGGAGGTGGTGACGCGCGCTGGCTCGGCCCGTTCCGCGGCGCGCGCCGGCACGGAGGCAGCCGTCTCGTCCCTCATCGGCGCTGCCGACATCCCTCACGCCCGCCTCGCAGGGCCGCGGGCTTTCCCATGATGACGCGAGCTTACGTGGCTCCGGGCGGAACGCAAAGCAGCGATCGTGCCGCGCGGCCGGCTTGCCCGCCGCGACGCACCGGAATTCTCGCGCGGGCGCCGCGGCCCCGCCCCGTCCCGGCCCCGCCCCGTCCCGGCGCCCCCGCGGCCCGGCGCCGCCGCGTAGCCGCCCCGGTCCCGGCCGATGCCCGCGACGGCGCCCGGACGGCTCAGGCGACGCTCTTGATCGCCGCGGCCGCGGCGAGGCGGGGCTGGGGCCGCAGCAGGCTCTTGACCTGCGAGAAGGGCCGCGGGCGGTTGATCACCTCGTCGAGCCGGGACCACAGGGTCTTGGGCGAGAACGGCTTGGCGATGATCTCGTTGACCCCGAGGTTGATCGCCCGGTCGATCACGTTGCGCCGCGGCTGGGCCAGCATCAGGATGATCGGCACGGTCGGGGCCGGCGAGGTCGCGGGCGTGCGGGCGAGGCGGATGAACTCCTCGCCCGACAGAATGGCGAGGTCCCAGTCCAGCACCACGAGGTCGGGCTTGCTCTCGGCGAGCACGCCGAGGGCCTCGGCGCCGTCGGGAGCCTCGAGCACGCGCTTGATCCCGACCCGCATCAGCATGTCGCGCACGATGCGGCGGATGTAGAGGCTCTCGTCGACGACGAGGGCCGAGAGGTCCGGGAAGGTCGGGGTGGCGATCATCGGGGGCGGTCGGGCCTCGCGCTCCGGGGTAGCCTAGCCGGCCGCCGGCTGCGGCTTCGCTAACGCGATTGGTTAAGGTGTGGTGCATCCGGCCTCGACGCCGGCCCCCGTCTCGCGCACGCTCCGCGCCCTCTTGGGACCACCCGGGCGCAGGGACACGATGACGACCGAGCTGCTCTTTCGCGACGACGCCTACCTGCGCGAGGTCGGCGCGCGCGTCGTCGCGGCGGACGAAACCGGCCTCCGGCTCGACCGCACCCTGTTCTACGCCCGCGGCGGCGGCCAGCCCGGCGACCGCGGCACCCTGGTGCGGGAGGACGGCCGCACGCTGGCGATCCTCGACGCGAGCTACGGCCCCGACCGCGCGGTCCTGCACCGGACGGAGGCGGGCGCCGCCCTGCCCGCCCCCGGCGAGCCCGTCCGGCTCGTCCTCGACTGGCCCCTGCGCTACGCCCGGATGCGGGCCCACACCGCCCTGCACCTGCTCTCGGTCGCCCTGCCCTACCCGGTGACCGGCGGGGCGGTCGGCGACGGCGAGGGCCGGCTCGACTTCGACATCCCGGATGCGGGGCTCGACCGGGAGGCGGTGACCGCGCGGCTGCGGGCGATGATCGCGACGGACGCCGCCGTCACCGAGCGCTGGATCACCGACGCGGAGCTCCTGGCCGATCCGGGCCTCGTCAAGACGATGTCGGTGAAGCCGCCCATGGGCAGCGGGCGCGTGCGCCTCGTGGCGATCGCGGGGCTCGACCTCCAGCCCTGCGGCGGCACGCACGTGCGGCGCACCGGCGAGATCGGCGCCGCCCTCGTCACCGCCATCGAGAAGAAGGGCAGGCAGAACCGCCGGGTGCGGCTGTCGCTGCCGGAGGCGTCCTGACCCGGCGCCGGCCCGAGGGGCGCAGATCCCGGTCCCGGTCGTGTCGCAACGTCGGCGACGCAACCGGCGTCCCCATCGTCCGCCGTGGCTCCCGGGTCCGAACACAGCCCGCCCGGCCGTGCGACGGCCCGGGAGGGGTCGAGGGCGGAAGTCGGCCCCTGCCCGGAAGCGGGCGGTCCGAGGGGCGTCGCGAAGGCGACGTCGTCGCGCGGGCGCGTTGCCCGAATGGAGCAGCGAACCGGCGAGCCTTCCTAACGGTGCGAGGCACACCAGACATACTTCCTTCCCTTCGACATGAAACTTCGTTTGTTCAGGACATCGAGTGAGAATCTGTAAGTCCCAGTGCTGTAGCGGATCCGCGAGCCGCCGCCCTCACATTTCGCCGCCCCGAAAAACCTCGCGCCCGACACGCTGATAGTCCCCGTGATACAACTCCCCTCCTGGCCTTCGGCTTCGGGATAGAGGAAGCGGCGGCCTCTCTGCGGGCCTTCGCTGACCGTCTGGATGTCGAAGGACTCGAGGTAGTCCGACGATCCGTTGTTGCATTGTCCGCGCGTGTAATCTCCATCGTCAAGCGGCAGGCTCGCCGCGAGAGCCGATGTGGGAACCCATGCAAGAGCCAGAATGACGATCGCTGTTCGCATGATCCGCCCCGTTCTCAGCGGCCATAGGACGTCTTGAAATACGTCCGTATCGAGGGTTCGTCCCCGGAACTGATGTCGTCCACCTTCCACAAGCCAGCTTCCCGTTTCAGGAAGAACCGGACTACCGTCCTATGCGGCTTTCTGGACCCAGCTTCATCGAAGTAGACGACATTGGTATTGACCATCGCGACGTCGCCGGTCTCAGCCGCATGAGCCGACTTCATGATGACACGCGTGACGGTCTGCCGGCCGGTGATGATGTCGCCGTCGAGAACGGGCTCATCCTTGCTGTGGGACATGGCGTTCGCCCACGAGGCGTTGAACGCCTCGGTGAAATGCCGCCGCATGTCGTCGTCCGGCCTCTCGGGAAGCAGGGTTGCCAGCTTGGCGTCGCGGTCCCGCTCGATCAAGGCCCTCACCAGCGCCTCGGGCCCGGAAGACATCTGGCTGCCGGCAGCCGTCGGGACAGCAAAGAACGCCAAGGCTCCGAGATAACAGTACAGGCGCGATAGCATTACTGAATCTCATCGCCGAGACACAGTGCACGATGTGTCGTCTTCTCGCCCGAGTCAACCATTGGCGGGCGCAACCGATCTGAACTCGCGCCCTCCGGGGCCGTGTACGCCAGAGCGACCCAGCATCCCGGCTCAACGATCGGCGAGCCTCTCGTACTCGATAGAGGTTAGTCTGCTCCCGGGAACCTTTCGTCCTGCGGCCATGGCGCCGGAACGCCGTCGATGCCATTTCCGCGGGATGCGCCGTCGACATTCGACCGGGCGACCCGCGCGCAGACCTTGCGAACGTGCGCGGACGGGACGCCGGCGGACGGTCCGGCGTCCCGCCGTCAAGCTCTGCTCCGCGCCAGGCGCCCGGCCGCGCTGGCCCTCTCTCCCCGGGCGGGGAACACCTGGCCCGCGAGCCCCATGCCGTAGCGCGGCATGTTGACGAAGATGGATTCCATGCGTCCGGCCGGGACGACGTAGGTCTCGTGCCAGATGCCGACATCTCCGTTCGCGCCGATCCGCGCGTTGAACCGCTTCCAGGCGGCGGAGTGCAGGCCGCCCGCCGCGTGAGCGTAGGCGTGCAAGTCCTCGACGCTGCGCCAATGCTGAAGGACGCCGATGTTGCGCAGCCCGAAGGTCGGACGGCTCGACAGCAGCCCGATCGACGGATCGGCCTCCTGCTCCCGCAGCATCGGCGGCATCTCCATCAGCACCGGCAGCCAGCGCCAGACCTTCCAGAGCGTGTTGATGCGCATGCCGATCGCGAACACGACCACGTCGCCGGGCATCTCCGCACAGGTCCGCTCTCGCAGGATCGCGCTCATGGCCGGGACCCCTCCGGGATGTTGACGCCAGCAACATGCCGGGGGATCTGGACGGCGTCAACATCGCGGCCGTAGAGGTGGTGCGTGAGCACGTCGTCACCCGCGCGCGGCTACCATCACGGCGACCTGCGCGACGCCCTGCTGGCTGCCGCCGAGCGCCTGATGACAGAGCGGGCGGGCTGGACCTTCACCCTGCGCGAGGTCGCGCGGGCGGCGGGCGTCAGCCACAACGCGCCCTACAATCACTTCGCCGATCGGCGCGCTCTGCTGGCCGCGGTGGCGGCGCGGGGGTTCGGGGCGTTGACCGGCGCCCTGCGCGGGGCTCTGCGCGAGGTCGAGGCGAGCGACGTCGGCGCGGGGATCCGCGCGACGGGGTGCGCCTACGTCGCCTTCGCGGTGGCCCATCCGGCACGCTACCGGCTGATGTTCAGCGGCGAGTTGGTCGCCTGCGAGGACGCGGCCTTCAGGGCGGCGGGCGAGGAGGCCTTCGCGGTCCTGCGCGACCTGATCGCGCGCGGCGTCGCCGCGGGCCGGATCCGCGCCGATCGCGACGGCGCGCACGCCCTCGCGGCGTGGTCGCTCGTCCACGGGCTCGCGATGCTGCTGCTCGACGGCAAGGTGCCGGGCAAGGCCGGCGGGGCGGTCGAGGGCTCGATGATCGATGCCGTGGCGGCGACCCTGATCGAGGGTCTCGCCGTCCCGTGATCACGCACCGGCGCCGGTCTGGGACGGGTCGGACGCGGCCCCTCGCACGGCGACGCTGATGGAGCCTGGAGCAGCGCCCGGTCGCGCCGCGATCGGACGCTGCCCCGAGGCGTCGGTGTCGTTGCCGCATTGTCCGACGAGCCGGGAGCCACTTCGCGGGAAAATGCTCCGGGCCCTCAAGGTGCGGGGACCCGGAACCGCGCCGCGTGGCTGCCGATCTCGTCGAAGGCCGCCGGCGGGGCGCCGGCCTCCGCCAGGGCGGCGCGGGCGACCTCCGCCGTCACGGCGCCGGGCAGGGCCAGGAGCTGGCTCAGGCCGCCGCTGACGCCCGCGCTCGCGACGATTTCGGCCCCGAGGGCCTCCACGGCGTCGCCGGCCTCCTCGTGCCAGCGCTCGAAGCGGGCGGCGTACAGCACCCAGTCGCGCTGCGCCGCGCCCGGGTCGTCGAGGGGCCGGGCGACGCAGAAGACCGGGGTGCCGGCCGGGTGCCCGGGCCGCTCGATGAAGGGCAGCCGGGCGATCACCTTCGGGCGGCCCGGGCCCGCGAGGGAGCGCCACCACGCGCCCGCGGTCACGCCCTGGTCGAGCCGGAAGATGCCGAGGTCGCCCCGCGAGGCCGCGACCGCGGCGATCACCGCCGCGGCGCTCGGGTGGGGCCGGTAGGGCACCGTGAAGCCGAAGTGGAACCGGGCGGAGTCGCGCATCGGCGCGTCGCCGCCCGAGATGTCGGCGTGGACCGCGAACGGCGCCTGCACGTACGTGAAGGTCGCGATGATGACCCGCCAGATCCCCTCGACGGTGTCGAGGGGCAGCAGCCCGGCATGGCGCTCGGCAATGGCCCGCATCATCGAGGCCTCGCGCCCGGGCCGGAAGGCCGAGCCGGAGGCCGAGGTCTTCTTCACGGCGATGAGCCGGTCGATGATCCGGCCGCGCTCCATCAGGAGGTCGTGCATCGACGCGTCGATGCGGTCGATGTCGGCCCGGAGGGCGGCGAGGTCGGCGGGCGATTCGGGCATGCGCGGCGAGCTTCGGGTCGGGCGAGGACGGTTCGCACTCTTACGACCGGGGCGCGCCCGCGGCCAGCCGTGCGGGAGATTCGGCTTCCCTCGATTGACGCGCCAGCGGCGACGGCCTACCTCTGTCGTCCGGAGAAGCGGAATTTTTGGCCGCTTTATCGGTCGGTCCGGTTTGGAGAACGAGCCGCTGGCCGGACATCCCGCGTCATCCCGGACCGCCGCGCAGCGGAAGCAGGCGGCCCGCCCGAGCCCCCACGAGCAGCATGGCCACACCTCTCCTCAGAGCCGGGGTCGAGACCGCCGCGCAGGCGGT
Organism: Methylobacterium crusticola; assembly: GCF_003574465.1. Lineage (GTDB taxonomy): Bacteria > Pseudomonadota > Alphaproteobacteria > Rhizobiales > Beijerinckiaceae > Methylobacterium > Methylobacterium crusticola. The sequence continues at coordinate 16,659 of NZ_QOWC01000015.1, read as the reverse complement.
GGAGCCGACGAGCCCCGTCGCCCGCTTCGGCGCCGACGAGCCCCTGGCGATGGATGCCGGCGTGGCGCTGGCGCCCTGGCAGATCGCCTACCAGACCGTGGGGCGGCTCAGCCCGGACCGGCGCAACGCCGTGCTCGTCTGCCACGCGCTCACGGGCGACCAGCACGTCGCCAGCACCCATCCGGTCACCGGCAAGCCGGGCTGGTGGGAGAGCCTCGTGGGCCCGGGCAAGCCCATCGACACCGAGCGCTACTTCGTGATCTGCGCCAACGTGGTGGGCTCCTGCATGGGCACCACCGGCCCGGCCTCGATCAACCCGGAGACCGGCCGGCCCTACGGCCTCGACTTCCCCCTCGTCACCATCCGCGACATGGTGCGGGGGCAGGCGATGCTGCTCGACCGCCTCGGCATCCGGGACCTCTTCCTGTGCATCGGCGGCTCCATGGGCGGGATGCAGGTGCTGCAATGGGCGGCGAGCTACCCCGAGCGGGTCTTTTCCGCGATGCCCATCGCCACCGGGGCGCGCCACTCGGCCCAGAACATCGCCTTCCACGAGGTCGGCCGGCAGGCGATCCTGGCCGATCCGAACTGGCACGGCGGGCGCTACCTCGACGTCGGCACGCGGCCCGCCAAGGGGCTCGGGGTCGCCCGGATGGGCGCCCACATCACCTACCTGTCGGAGCCGGCCCTCCACCGCAAGTTCGGCCGCCGGCTCCAGGACCGCGACGCGCCGACCTTCTCGTTCGACGCCGACTTCCAGATCGAGAGCTACCTGCGCCACCAGGGCATCACCTTCGTGGAGCGCTTCGACGCCAACGCCTACCTCTACCTCACCCGGGCGATGGACTATTTCGACCTCGCGGCCGACCACGGCGGGGTGCTGGCCAACGCCTTCCGGGGCACCAAGACCCGGTTCTGCCTCATGTCGTTCACCTCCGACTGGCTGTTCCCGACCGCGGATTCCCGGGCGATCGTGCACGCGCTGAACGCCGCGGCGGCGCCCGTCGCCTTCGTGGAGGTGGAGAGCGACAAGGGCCACGACGCCTTCCTGCTCCACGAGCCGACGATGTTCGCGGCCGCCAAGGGCTTCATCGAGGCCGCCGCCCGGGAGCGGGGCCTGTGAGCGCCCCCGCCGCCGAGGCGGACGGCGACGGGGACCTCGCCCCGGCGGGCCTGCCGCACGAGCCGGGCCTCGGCCAGGCCCGGGTCGACCACCTCGTGGTGCTGGGGCTCGTCGAGCCCGGCGCCCGGGTCCTCGACATCGGCTGCGGCGACGGCTCGCTGCTCGCGCTCCTGCGCGACCGGCGCGGCGTGGACGGGCGCGGCATCGAGCTCTCGCGGGGCGGCGTCAACGCCTGCCTCACCCGGGGGCTCGCGGTGATCCAGGGCGACGCCGACACGGACCTCGCCGCCTACCCGGACCACGCCTTCGACTACGTGATCCTGTCGCAGACCATCCAGGCGACGCGCGAGCCGAAGGTGGTGCTCGAGCAGCTCCTGCGCATCGGCCGGCACGCCATCGTGTCGTTCCCGAACTTCGGCCACTGGCGCGTGCGCACCGAGCTGCTGCTGCGCGGCCGGATGCCGGTGACCGACATCCTGCCGGACGCCTGGTACGAGACGCCCAACATCCACCACTGCACCATCCGGGACTTCGTCGGCCTGTGCCGGCTGGTCGGCGCCCGCATCGAGCGCGCCTCGGCCCTCGACGCCGCGGGCAACCCGATGCGCTTCGCCCTGCCCTGGTGGGTGTGGAACCTCGCCGGCGCGCAGGGCGTGTTCCTGCTCAGGCGCGGGTGAGCGCGCCCGCGGTTGCAGCATCGCGTCTTTCGGCGCATGACACCCCTGCTCGCCGGCCCGGTGCGCGAACCCGGCGAGGGCGGCTTTCCATGACACGCAAGGTCCTCACGTTCCCGGGCCAGGAGAAGGACCGGCGCCGCCGGGAATCCCTGGCGCGCTACGCCATCCTCGACACGCCCCGGGAGGCCGATTTCGACGACATCGTGGCGCTCGCCTCCGCGGCCTGCGGCATGCCCGTCGCCTTGATCTCCCTCCTCGACGGCCACCGGCAATGGTTCAAGGCGGAGACCGGGCTCGGCCGCAACGAGACGCCGCTCTCCTCCTCGATCTGCGCCCACGCCGTCGAGCAGCGCGACCTGTTCATCATCCCCGACACGACCAAGGACGCGCGCACGGCCGGGAACCCGCTCGTCACCGGCGAGCGGCACATCCGCTTCTACGCCGGCATGCCCCTGGAGACCCCGGACGGCACGGCGCTCGGCACGCTGTGCGTGCTCGACACCAAGCCCAACGCGCTGACGCCCGTCCAGGCCCTCACCCTGCGGACCCTGGCGCGCCAGGTCATGACCCAGCTCGAGCTGCGCCGCGCCCTCAAGGAGCGCCGGGAGAGCGACCGGCGCAACGCCGCCATCCTGGAGAGCGCGGTCGATTACGGCATCATCGCGATGGACCTCACCGGCCACGTCACGAGCTGGAGCGCGGGCGCCGAGCGCATCCTGGGCTGGACCGAGGCCGAGATGATCGGCCGCCACGCGAACGTGTTCTTCACCAGCCGGGACGAGGCCGACGGGGTCGCCGAGCGGGAGATGGGCGCCGCCCTGCTGCACGGGCGCGGCAGCGACGAGCGCTGGCACAAGCGCCGGGACGGCAGCACCTTCTGGGCGAGCGGCGAGATGATGCCGCTGCGCGACGCGCACGGCACGCCCGAGGGCTTCATCAAGATCCTGCGCGACCGCACCGCGGAGCGCCTCGCGGCCGAGCGCCAGCGCGCCGATGCCGCGTTCATGCGCGGCGTGCTCGCCAGCAGCAACGACTGCATCAAAGTGCTCGACCTCGACGCCAACCTGACCTTCATGAGCGAGGGCGGCCTGCGCGTGATGGAGGTCAGCGACTTCAGCGCGATCCGGGGCTGCCCCTGGCCGGACTTCTGGGAGGCGCAGGGCAACCGCGACGCCAGGGCGGCGGTGGCGGCCGCGAAGGCGGGCGGCGTCGGGCGCTTCCAGGGCACGGCCCGCACCATGGCGGGCCACCTGCGCTGGTGGGACGTGCAGGTCACGCCGATCCGCGACGCCGAGGGACGCCCGGAGAGGCTCCTGTCCGTCTCGCGCGACATCACGGTGCAGAAGGCCGCCGAGCAGGACGTCGTGGCCAGCGGGCAGCGCTGGCGCGACCTGTTCACCGGCATGCAGGAGGGCTTCTTCCTCGGCGAGATCGTGCGGGACGCCGGGGGCCGGCCGGTGGATTACCGCTTCCTCGAGATCAATCCCGCCTTCGCGGCCCAGTCGGGCCTGCCGGTCGACAGCATCGGCCGGACGATGCGCAGCCTGGTCCCCGACATCCCGCTCTGGCTGATCGACACCTACGCCCGCATCGTCGACACGGGCGAGCCGCGGCTGTTCGAGGTCCAGGTGCCGGAACTGCACCGCTGGTTCGAGGTGCGGGCGCGCAAGGATGCCGGGCAGCGCTTCACCTGCCTGTTCCTGGACATCACGGACCGCAAGCGGACCGAGACCCGCCGCGCCGCGATGATCGCCCTGGGCGACCGCCTGCGCGACGTGAGCGACGCGGCCGCGATCGGGCCGATCGTCGGGGAGATCCTCGGGCGCACCCTCGACCTCTCCCACGCCGGCTACGCCGCGGTGGATCCCGAGCGCGAGACCGTCACGGTCGCGCAGGGATGGACGGCGCCCGGCCTGACGAGCCTGACCGGGCTCCACCACCTGCGCGAGTACGGCTCCTACGTCGACGACCTCAAGGCCGGGACGACCGTCCTCATCGAGGACGTCAGGCAGGACCCGCGCACGGAGGGCGAGCGGGCGCGCATGGCCGCCATCGACGTGGTGTCCCTCGTCAACATGCCGATCCTGGAGCGCGGCCGCTTCGTCACGCTGTTCTTCGCGCTCAAGAGCGTGCCGCACGCCTGGGCGCCCGAGGAGGTCGCCTTCCTGCGCAACGTGGCCGACCGCGCCCGGGCCGCCGTGGCGCGGCTCGAGGCCGAGGAGCAGCAGCGCGTCCTGAACCTCGAATTGAGCCACCGGATGAGGAACACGCTGGCGATGGTGCAATCCATCGCCAACCAGACCATGCGGGGGGCGACCGACGTGGAGACGGCGCGGAACGTGCTCGCCGCCCGCCTCGTCGCCCTCGGGCGCTCGCACGACCTCCTCCTCGGCGGCGCGATCGGCAGCACCGGCCTCACGGCGCTCGTCGCGAGCGCCGTCGAGTTGCACCGGGACCGGCCCGAGCGCTTCCTCCTCGAGGGGCCCGACCTCGCGGTCGGGCCGAAATGCGCCCTGTCGCTGTCGCTCATGCTGCACGAGCTCGCGACGAACGCCGCCAAGTACGGCGCCCTCTCGCTGCCGACCGGGCAGGTCTCCGTTGTCTGGTCGCTGCGCCCCGGCGACGGCGAGACCCGGCTGCACCTGTGCTGGTCGGAGGCGGGAGGTCCCCTGGTGGCGGCCCCGACCCGCACGGGCTTCGGCACGCGCCTGATCTGCCGCGGCCTCGCCAGCAACTTCGACGGCGCGGCGACGCTCGAGTACCGGGCGACGGGCGTCGTGTGCACGATCACGGCGCCGCTGAGCGGCCTCCAGGCCGAGGACGCCCCCTCGCGGGGACGCTGAGGGCTGCCGGCCCCGTGCGAGGATTGCCGGGGAGACGGTAAGCGCCGCCGCCGCCCGCGTCAGCCCGCGCCGCTCAGGCGCCCTCGGGCGGCTCGTCGCCCCCGAGGGCGGCGTCCAGCTGGCGCACGAGATCGGCGATGCGGTCGTCGGCCGGCTGCACCGGCATCCGGTCGTACATCGCGCGCAGGTGGGAGCCGAGATGACGGGGGATCAGGTTCGGCTTGCTGACGTCGACCCAGCGGGTTTGGATCAGGGGCACTGCTCGTTCGTCCTTCGCGTTCGCCACGGTTGTGCTCCCGCGACCCGATCCACACCCTCATCAAGCGAGTGGTGACCTTCGGTGTTTCCAAGGCTTTCCTCAATTTGCCGGAACATCGTAAGGTTCCCATTAATGACGCAGGCCGCGACGCGCGAATCTTGGCGTTACGGCGGCCCGGACTCCCGGTCCGGTCGCGCCGGGCCGGGCGAGCGGCGGGCGCTGCCCCGCGAGGAGAGGCTCCGCGCAGACGGCCCGCGACGGGCGTGCGGTATCCATGAGGGGCGTGAGCCCGCCGCGGGCGGTAAGGCCCGCCCGGTGGGTGCCCCCTACTCCGCGGCCACGCGCGGCGGCACCAGCACGGGACGCGCCGGCGTCGGCGCGGGCAGGTCGGGCTCGTCCACGGCGCCGAGGAAGCGGCCGAGCAGGCGCCCGAACAGGCGCGAGAGATCGTCCATCAGGATGAAGATCGCCGGCACGAAGAGCAGCGACAGGAGCGTCGAGACGATCAGCCCCGAGATCACCGCGATCGCCATCGGGGAGCGGAACTCGCCGCCGATCCCGAGGGCCATGGCGCTCGGCACCATGCCGGCCGCCATCGCGATGGTGGTCATGACGATCGGCCGGGCGCGCTTGCGGCCGGCCTCCGTGATGGCGGTGATGCGGTCGACGCCGCGGGCCATCTCCTCGACGGCGAAATCCACCAGCATGATGGCGTTCTTGGTCACCACGCCCATCAGCATCAGGATCCCGATCACCACCGGCATCGAGATCGGCCGGTTGCAGACCAGGAGGCCCAGGATGGCGCCGCCGATGGAGAGCGGCAGCGAGAACAGGATGGTGAGCGGCTGGAGGAACGAGCCGAAGAGCAGGATCAGCACGCCGAGCACCATCATCAGCCCGGCGCCCATGGCGAGCGCGAAGCCCTCGAACACCTCGGCCATGACCTCGGCGTCGCCGGTCTGGCGCAGGGAGACGCCGGGCGGCAGGTTCCTGGCCGCCGGCACGCCCATCGCCTGCTCGATCAGGCTGCCGAGGGCGTCCGAGCCCTGCATGTTGGCCTCGAGGGCGACGCGCACGGCGCGGTCGTAGCGGTCGATGGCGGTGGGCCCGCGGCCGAGGCTGATGTCGGCCACCGCCGAGAGCGGCACCGAGGCCCCGCCCTTGGCCGGCACCTTCAGGTTCTCGAGCGCCGACAGGTCGCCGCGCAGCGTCGCCGGGAACTGCACCCGGATCGGGATCTGGCGGTCGGCGGCGTTGAACTTGGCGAGGTTGGGGCCGATGTCGCCGATGGTGCCGACCCGCACGGTCTCCGCGATGGTGTCCGTGGAGACGCCGAGGTCGGCCGCGACCCCGGGCTTGGGGCGGATGCGCACCTCGGTGCGGTCGAGGGGCGCCGTCGACATCACGTTGACGAGGTTCGGCAGCCTCGCGACCTCGCGCTGCATCCGCTCGGCCACGTCCGTGACCTGGGCGGTGTCGGCGCCGGCGACGATCAGGGTGAAGTCGCGCTGCCCGCCCTCGCGCAGGGACCAGTAGCGGATGTCGGGCTCGTCCCTGAGGACGTCCATGATGGCCGCCTCGACGTCGGCCTGCCGGCGCGCCCGGTCGGCCTTCGGCGTCAGGTTGATGGTCAGGGTCGCGAGCCGGACCTCCTTCTTGCCCGGGAGCTGGCGGCCGCCGTCGACGAAGACGGAGGAGACCTCGGGCAGGGTGCGGATGCGCGCCGTGACCCGGTCGGTGACCGCGATGGTGTCGTCGAGGCGCGCGCCCGGCGGCAGCTCCACCACGAGGAGGGTGCGCGCGGCGTCCTCCTTGGGCAGGAAGCCCGAGGGCAGGAGGCGCGTCGACAGGATGGAGCCGGCAAACAGCGCGAGGCCCGCCACCAGCGTCACGTACTTGTGGCGCACCGACCAGACCACGAGGCGGTTGTAGGCCCGCAGCACCGGCCCCTCGCGCTCCGGCCGGTGGCCGTGGTCGCGCATGAAGTAGGCCGCCATCATCGGGGTGATGAGGCGCGCCACCAGGAGCGACATCAGCACCGCCATGGCGATGGTGAGGCCGAACTGCTTGAAGTACTGGCCGGCGATGCCGCCCATGAAGCTCACCGGCGCGAAGATCGCCACCAGCGTCGCCGTGATGGCGATGACGGCGAGGCCGATCTCGTCGGCGCCCTCGATGGCGGCCCGGTAGGGCGACTTGCCGAGCCGGACGTGCCGGACGATGTTCTCGATCTCCACGATGGCGTCGTCGACCAGGATGCCGGTGACGAGCGTGATGGCGAGCAGGCTGACCGCGTTGAGGGAGAACCCGAGGGCGCTCATCGCCCAGAAGGTCGGCAGCACGGAGAGCGGCAGCGCCACCGCGGCGATCAGCGTGGCGCGCCAGTCGCGCAGGAACAGGAACACCACCAGCACCGCGAGGGCGGCGCCCTCCATCAGGCCGTGCATGGCGGAGTGGTAGTTGCCCACCGTGTTGGTGACCGAGGTGTCGATGCGGTCGAAGTGGATGCCGGGATTGGCGCGGCCGAGCTCGGCGATCTTGCGCTCCACGACCTCGGCCACGGAGGCGTCGCTTGCCCCGCTCGCCCGCGAGATCGCGAAGGCGACGACGGGCTCGCCGTTGAGGCGGGCGAAGGAGCGGGGCTCCTCGGCGCCGTCGGTCAGGGTCGCGAGCTCGTCGAGCCGCACCTTGCGGCCCCCCGGCAGGACGATGGAGGTCGCCGCGAGGGTGTCGAGGCTGGCCGAGGCCGCGAGGGTGCGGATCGACTGCTCCTGGCCGCCGACTTCGGCCCGGCCGCCGGCCATGTCGGCGCTGGTGAGGCGCAGCTGCCGGTTGACGTCGGCCGCCGTGATGCCGAGGGAGAGCAGGCGGTCGGGCCGGAGCGTCACCCGGACCTCGCGGGCGACGCCGCCGAGGCGCTCGACGCCGCCGACGCCGCGCAGGCCCTGGATCTGGCGCGCCACCACGTCGTCGACGAACCACGACAGGTCCTCGGGCGTCATGGCGGGCGCCGAGGCACCGTACACCATGATGGGCAGCCCGGCGATCTCGACCCGGTTGATGATCGGCTCGTCGATCGTCCGGGGCAGGTTCGTCCGGATCTTGGAGATGGCGTCCTTGACGTCGTTCACCGCCCGGTCGGTGTTGACCTCGAGCCGGAACTCGATCGTGGTGGCGGAGGTGCCCTCGGTGATCGAGGAGGTGATGTGCTTGACGCCCTTCACGCCCGCCACCGCGTCCTCGACCCACTTCGTGACCTGGGTCTGGAGCTCGGAGGGCGCGGCGCCGGCCTGCGTCACCGTGACGGCGACGATCGGCACGTCGATGTTGGGGAAGCGGGTGATCGGCAGGCTGCGGAAGCTCACGATGCCGAGGAGCCCGAGCACCAGGAACAGCACGATCGAGGGGATCGGCTTGCGGATCGCCCAGGCGGAGACGTTCAGGCGCATCGGTGGGGCTCGGTCCTCGAGGCCGGGAGCGGGGCGTCAGGGACGCCCGGCCTCGGCGGTGGCCTGCATGGCGGGAAAGATCGGCCGCACCCGGTCGCCGTCCCGCAGGAAGCTCCCGGCCCGGGCCACCACGGCGTCGCCGGCCCGGACGCCGTCGCGGATCTCGATGAAGCCCTCGGCCGAGAGGCCGGTCCGGATCGCGCGCGCCTCGACGCGCTCGCCCGTCACCACCAGCACGGTGGCGCCGCCCGGGCCGTAGACCACGGCGGCGAGCGGCACCGCGACGCCGGTGCGGCGCGCCACCTCGACCTGGCCGCGGGCGAAGGCCCCGATGCGCAGGCGCGGATCGGCCTCGAGGCGGATGCGCACCTTGCCGAGGCGCGTTGCCCGGTCGATCTCGGGGTACACCACCCGGACGCGTCCCGGCACCGCCACCGGGCCCTCGGCCGTGTCGAGGTCGAGGCTCGCCGGGGCGCCGGCCCGCAGGCGCGCGAGGCCGGTCTCCGTCACCTCGCCCTCCAGCTCGATCTCCCCGCGGGCGATCAGCCGGAAGAGCGGCTCGCCGGAGGCCGTGGCGGTGGCCCCGACGCGGGCGGTGCGACGGTTGACGATGCCGGCCTGCGGCGCCCGGATCTCGGTGCGGGCGAGCTTCAGGTCGAGCTCCGTGCGCTGGGCCCGGGCCTGGGCGAGGTCGGCCTCCGCGATCGCGAGGCCGTTGCGCGAGGCGGCGAGCCGCCCCTCGGCCGAGCGCGCCGCCGAGACCCGCTGCTCCTGCACCGCCTCGGTGGAGTTGCCCGACCGCATCAGCGTGCGGGCGCGCTCGAGGGACAGGGAGGCCTCGACCTGCGCGGCCTCGGCCTGGATGATGGTGCTCTGGGCCTGCGCCACCGCGCCCTCGGCCCGCGCGATGGCGGCGGCGTTCTGGGCGAGCTGCGTGTCGAGCAGCTCGCGCGAGAGGCGCGCCAGCACGGCGCCCTTGGCGACCCGGTCGCCCTCCTCCACCAGGAGCTCCGTGATGCGGCAGCCCTCGATCTCGGGCGCGACCAGGATCTCGTCGCGCGGCACCAGGGTGCCGGTCACGACGGCGCGCTCGACGAGCTCGCGCTCGGCCGCGACCACGACGGTGACGGCGGGCGCCGGCGCCCCCGCCGCCGCGAGGGGCACGGCCACCTCGGCGGCGAGCGCCGCTCCGGGCGGCAGCGCGAGGGCGGCCAGGATGCCGGCGAGGCGGGAGAGGCGGGGCATCAGGCGGTATCCCGGTTGGACGGAGCGGCGCCCGTCGGGTCGAAGCGTCCGGCGAGGGCGGCCGCGACGATCGCCAGGAGGGCGTCGACGGCCGGGCCGGGCGGGGCGTCGGGGGCAAGCGCCCGCCGCACCATGATGCCGTCCGCCATGGCGAGAACGAGGCGGGCGAGCGCCTCCGGGTCGAGGCCGGCCGCGGCGGGCCCCCGCGCGTCGCGGAAGATGCCGGCGAGACGCCCGCTGATCTCCCGCTCGAAGTCCCGGCAGATCGCCGCCATGGCGGGGTTGCGGGTGGCCTCGGACCACATCTCGAGGCAGAGCACCGCCTTGTCGGCGGGCGTGTCGCAGAGGTGGCGCCGGGCGAGGGCCTCGAAGGCCCCGAACAGGTCGGCGCCCGCCGGGAGCGCGGAGAAATCCTCCGCCACCGCGGCCCGGTCCCGCTCCGCGAGGCCGGCCACGATCGCGTCCTTCGAGGGGAAGTAGCGGTAGAGGTTGCCGGGGCTCATCTGCGCCTCGGCGGCCACGTCCTGCATCGTGGTGCGGTGGAAGCCGCCGCGCACGAAGCAGCGCTCGGCCGCGTCGAGGATGCGGCCGCGGCGCTCCTCGGCGGGATCGAGGCGGGCCGGGAGGGGGACGGCGGACACGAATCACCTCCTGAGAATGAACGTTCATTCTCTACCCCGATTGGGGGCTTCACGCAACGGCCGATCTGGTGCAACCTGCAGCGTCCGGCGTGCGTTAATGACCGGATCGTGAGTTCTGAAGGGTGAGGGAACGGTTAATGGCCATCTATCAGATCAAGCAGCCCGCGACGGGCGCCGTTCTGTGGACCGGTGGCGCGGAGAGCGAGGAGCAGGCCCTCGACGCCATGGCGCGCGAGGCCGGCTACGCCGATTTCGCCGCGATCCCCGAGACGCTGCGCAGCGCCGGCACCCTGGTCGACCGCCTGAATCTCGGCTGAGGCCGCGGCCGGGCCACCTCGGAGCAGTGGAATGGAAGCCGGGCCACAGCCCGGCTTTTTCGTGTGCGGGCGCCGCCCGGGCCGTGGGCCGGCGCGCCTTACCCGGCCGGCGTCTCTCCCGGCGCGGCCGCGACCTCGGCGGCGGCCTCCGCCCTGGCGCGGCGGCGGTACTGGTTTGCCCCGAGCGGGATCACGCACAGGTAGGCCAGGCTGAGGAGCGCCAGGGTCTCGAACGGGAAGCTGATGAGCAGCCCGAACCCCGCCACCGTCACCACGAAGATCGGCAGCACGTACTCCCGCGGCACGCGCTTGCCCATGGTCTTGCCCGAGAAGGTGGGCACCGTGGAGATGACCAGGAGGGCGATCATCAGCATGTAGGCGAGGGCCACCGGGGCGAGGCCCGCCCCGAAGTTGAGCCCCAGGAAGTGCAGGTAGAGCGGCAGCAGCACCGTGAGCGCCCCGGCCGGGGCCGGCATGCCGACGAAGAAGTCCTTCCGCCATTCCGGGCGGTCGGGATCGTCCAGCATCACGTTGAAGCGGGCGAGCCGGAGGGCCATCGCGATGGCGAAGATCAGCGCCACGATCCAGCCGAGCGACTTCAGGTGGTGCAGCGTGAAGCTGTAGAGGATGAGGGCCGGGGCACAGCCGAAATTGACGAAGTCGGCGAGGGAGTCGAGCTCGGCGCCGAAGCGCGAGGTGCCCTTGAGCAGGCGCGCCACCCGGCCGTCGATGCCGTCGAGCACGGCCGCCACCACGATGGCGATGACGGCGGGCTCGAAGCGTCCCTCGAAGGCGAGCCGCACGGCCGTGAGGCCGAGGCAGACCGCCATCAGGGTGATCATGTTGGGGATGATCATCCGGACGGGCACGGGCTTGAACCGGCGCGGCTTCGGCTCGTTCGGCTCGGGCGCGAAGGGCGGGAAGAGGTCGTCCATGCCGCCCTCCCCTCACACCCGCCGGAACTGGCGCACCGGCCCGGTGCCGCGCAGGTCGGCCAGCACCGTCTCGCCCGCCACCGCCTTCTGGCCGAGGCCGACCAGCACCCGGGTCTCGGCCGGCAGGTAGACGTCGACCCGCGAGCCGAAGCGGATCAGGCCGAAGCGGTCGCCGACCACGAGGGCGTCGCCGGCCTTGACCCAGTCGACGATCCGCCGCGCCACGAGGCCGGCGATCTGCACCACGCCGACGCGGATCTCCCGGCCGCCCTGCACCGTCTCGATCACGAGGCCGTTGCGCTCGTTGTCCTCGCTCGCCTTGTCGAGCTCGGCGTTGAGGAACAGGCCCGGCGTGTAGTGGATCTGGCCGATCCGCCCCGTCACCGGCACCCGGTTCACGTGGCAGTCGAACACGTTCATGAACACCGAGATGCGCAGCATCGGCTCGGCCGGCAGGTCGAGCTCGACCGGCGGCACCACGGTGCTGATCAGGTTCACCCGCCCGTCGGCCGGCGACACCACGAGGCCCTCGCCCACCGGGACGATCCGCTCGGGGTCGCGGAAGAAGTAGCAGACCCAGAGGGTGAGCAGCAGGAAGACCCAGCCGAGGAACTGCACGAAGCTGCCGGCCAGCACCGTCAGCACGATGCCGATCGCGATGAAGGGGTAGCCCTCCTTGTGGATCGGCACCAGGACGCGGCGGATCGTCTCGAACAGGTCGGTCATGCGGCCTCGGGCGCTGCGGCGGCCGCGGTTGCGGCGCGATGTGGCGCCCGCGGATGGCAGGCGCGCCCGCCCGCGTCAATCGCCCCGGCGCCCCGGCCCCCCGCCCGGGGTCGAAACGCCCCACCGGCCCCGGGACGCGGCGCGCGGATCCCTCGCCGGCGGCCCCGGCGCGCCGGCCTCCCGGCAGCCCGGATCCAGCGCCTGGTGCCTGCGCGCCGGGGCCGCAAGGGGTGGGACGCGGCCGGACCCCTCGCCCGCGCGTCGGCGCTGGTCAGCGCCTCGCGACATGCTTGCAGAAGTTGTTGAGAATGGCCTCCCATCCGCTGCGCTGCTGCTCGATGGGAAACTGGTTCTCGGGATCGAACGAGACCTTCAAGCTCGTCGCGTCGCCCAGCGGAATGAATTCGACCACCGCATTACGATCCCCGAACGCATATTCGATCCGTTCTTTTGGGACGATCTTGGTGTAGACACCCTCGAAATCGAAGCCCATGCTGCCGTCCTTCGCCTCCATACGCGAAGTGAACTTGCCGCCTTCCTGAAGATCGACACTCGCAGTCGGGCAATGCCAGTCGTCCGAGGCGAAATTCCACTGCGTGATCTGATCCGGCGACGTGTAGGCATGCCAGACGACCTCGACCGGTGCGGGAGCCGTTGCTTCCACGGTGATCCGTTCCTGAGTCATGTGCGGTCTGCATCCAGCTGATTTGGGGCGTCGAGGGGCGCACCTCACACCCGATCGTTCGAAGCGGCAACCCCTTGAATGACGTCGAAGCGGGTGCGGTGCGGACGGGGGCGGATGATCCGCAATCGGTCGGAGTGTTTGGTTGTGGAGCGTCGTCGGGATGCGGTGGGCTGGGCAATCAAAGCCTGTGCCTCGCGGTTCGAGGGTGTGCGCCGCCCTGCTGCCAGGCGGGCCCGCGGATGCTCGCCATTCACCCCCTGGCCGCCACGGGCACGGCTCTCACGAAAGCGGCCAAGCTCGCTCGCGGTCATGCGATGTTCGCAAAGTCGCCGTGCCGACCCTTGCCGGAAGCGAAGCGCGCCGCCCCCTCCGCGCCTTCCTTGTGGTGCGCATCCAAGCCGTTCGCCCATTCGCGCTTGAGCGCCTCGCGGACGGTGAGGCCATACGTCTCGTGGACGTTGGCGCGGTCGGCGCGAACGGCTGCTTGCGGGAAACGGGCAATCTCCTGCGCCATGGCTTCGGCGGCTGTTCGCGCCTGTCCCTTCGGCACCACCGTCTCGCACAGCCCGATGCGGTAAGCCTCCTCGGCCGGCACCTTGCGGCCTGTCAGGATGATTTCCATCGCCCGGCCCTGGCCCACGAGCCGCGGCAGGCGCACCGTGCCGCCGTCGAGGAGCGGGATGCCCCAGCGCCGGCAGTAGACTCCGAAATAGGCGTCCTCGGCCATGACGCGCACGTCGCACCACAAGGCCAGTTCCATGCCGCCGGCGACTGCTGGGCCCTCGACCGCCGCGATCACGGGCTTGGAGAGTTCGAGCCGCGACGGACCTAGTGGACCGCGCGGTGAGGGCGCGGAGCCCGGGGGGAAGGCGAGCCCTTCCACGATCTCGGCCTGGAAGCGGTCGCGGTCGGCCAGCGTCGCGGCATATTTGAGGTCCCAGCCCGCGCAGAAGGCGCCGCCCGCGCCCCAGAACACCGCGACTCTGGCGTCCGGGTCGGCCTCGAAGGCGAGGAAGGCTGAGGTGAGCGCGTCGGCGGTCTCGGGGTCGCCCGCGTTGCGAGCATTCGGGCGGTCGTTGATCACCGTCGTCACGGGACCGGACTTCTCGACGTAGACGGCCATCCTGATCTCCCATAACGTTGTTATGCTGACCTCACTATGATACGGACGTGGCAGGAGGGCAAGGCGAAGGTGACCGGAACACAGGGGAACGCGGCGCTCCGGGCGGCTCGCGACGAGCGCGAGGCGGCCCTGCGCGACACGCGACGCCGCCTTGTTCTGGAGGGGGCCTGGCGGGTCTTCGCCCGCGTCGGCCTCGACGGCGCGACCATGCGCGCCATCGCGGCGGCGAGCGGCTGCACCACGGGCGCGCTCTACCCGCTGTTCCCCTCGAAAGAGGCGATCTACGCCGCCCTCCTGGCCGAGTCGCTGGCGCGGCTTGAGACTGCCGTGACCGAGGCCGCCCGGGCCCAGGCGCAGCCGGACGCGGCGCTGCGCGCCGGCGCCTTCGCCTTCCTGGACTACTATCGCGCCCGGCCCGACGAGGTCGCGCTCGGCCTCTATCTCTGGAACGGGGTACGGCCCCGCGGCCTCTCCCGCGAGCTCGATGCCGAGCTGAACGCGCGGCTCATGGCGTCGCTGGGCGTGCTGGAGGCGAGCCTGCGGGACATGGGCGTCGACAAGGCCGGGTCGGCGCGGGCCGAGACGGCGGCCCTGTTCGCTTTCCTGATCGGGGCGCTGGTCGTGCACCAGGCCGGCCGGTTGCGGATGCTGGGCTGCGACCTCGACGAGATCGCCCAGGCGCACGTCGATGCCCTCGTCGAGCGCCTGTCGACCAAGCCTCGTGGGGAGAGGAGCCCCGCATGAGCCCGCGGGCGGCGGCATGGGACCTTGCGCACATCCGGCCTCATTGGCGCTCACGGCCCTGCTCGGCGTCGAGGTCGTCACGGCCGAGCCGGAGCGAAGCCAGGTCCGCCTGTAGCCGATGAGCCTGTCAGGATCGCGCCGCAGCAGGGTTATTCCTGGCAGTCGTTTTCCTTCCGTGTTTTCCTGACATCGGCGGTCGTGCTGCGCTCTCGCGTCAAGCGCGGCAACTGAGGCGGGCCTCAGGGGTGTCAGGAAACCGGTCGTTTGTTGACATGCTGACGCGACCAGGCGATTTGCAACGCGCAGCTCGGATCCCGACTACTCCATCGCGGCACCCCTGAGCCCTGCTCGCTCCGCCATGCGGGCAATCAGACCGCCGGAACGCGCCTTCTCGACGAACTCTCGCAGCCAACTCATCGCCAGCACCTGCCCCCTCGGGATAGCGATCGCGACATGCTCGACACCCCAGCGGCCCGGCAGGACGCGGGATTTCGGGATCGTGTCCGCGGTCTCAAAGAGGATCGGCTTGTTGGTCGCGTAGGCATCGATCGCTCCACGCTCGAACATCGACCCGACCTCGCCGACTGCGGGTACGGTCACGATGCGAGCGTTCTTGAGGATGTCCGGAAGCGTGCGCTCAGACGTGCTTCCTCTCGTGACCCCGACCCGAATGCCGGCCCGATCGATGTCCACGGCGGACGCCAAGGCAGAGCCGTCGGGAACGAGATAGCCGAGTTCGAGGGACAGCACGGTCGGGCTGAAGTCGACTTCCTTGGCCCGGGCGGGTGAGGCGTTGCTCACCGTGAAATCCACCTCTCCAGCGGAGATCGCGGCTACGATCTCGGCGACGGTGCGATACTCGATCCGCCGGACCGGCAGTCCGAGTTGACGCGCCGCCTCGTCTCCAAGCTCGACGCTCATGCCTCGCGCCTCACCGGTTGCCTTGTCGCGGACCATCGACAGGGGGCTTCCCGGGTAGACACCGACGCGCAGAGTGCCTGTGGGGGCGATCTGCGCCGGCACGGTCTGGGCGTGGAGGTGTTGCGGAGCGGAGCACAGGAGAACAAGGAGGAGCGGAAGTCGACGAAGCAGCGCGACCATACGAGACTCCCATTGAGGGTTCGCGCCCAAAGCTGCATGAACTCGACTGTCGCATCGAGCGAAAACGGCGTGGCGCCGACGCTGTGTCTCGTACAGGTCCAGATGAGGACCTGAGGAGGTGCTGCGGGACCGACCTGTGTTCGGCACCTGACCACATTCGATGTCTCACGCCACCGTCTCGCCCGGGTATACCCGAAACAAACGACACTCCCCACGGGCGCGGCACGGTCTTCTGCCCCACCGCAGGCTTCCTACCCGAAGGTGCGCGCGAGCTCCCGGTGGGCACACCCTCCGGCCCACTCGCCGTTGCACAGGGATCCAGAGAGAACCGTTCAGAGACTGTCATCGACGACGCGCGCCGTGACGTGGCGATCGTGCCCTGAGGCGCAAGGCCCGGACATTTTGAAGCGACCTTGATGGAGTTGGAGGTGCCGCAAGTTGCCCGCGAGGGCTGCCCGGCGAATACCCCCGGGTGGGTACCCCTACTTCTCCGGGGCTGCCCCACCCTTACGAGGCCGCCCGCGACCCGCTGGCTTCCTCTCCACCACCTTGGGATCGCGAGCAGCATTCTTCGCCGCGGCCTGCTGGCGGCTCTGGCCGAGACCAATGCTCTTGGCGAGTTCGGAGCGGGAGGCGGCGTAGGTGGCTGCCACCATCGGGTAGTCGTGGGGCCGGCCCCACTTCTCTCAGAGGAATGACCGCTCGGGGTGGGTAGCGGCGGTTCAGCCGGAAGGTGCCAAATGGCAGTTGCGCGTTAGCTCGGATCCCCGATCAGTCTCGCCCGAACGGCC
>NZ_QOWC01000014.1 GCF_003574465.1 Methylobacterium crusticola | reverse complement strand
CGACTCGCACGAGCTTTATGAAACGGGGTCTAACAGAGCTTGGTGCAGCGGCACCGCGCGCTCCGAGCTGGCCGTCTTCAACGGACCTACCTCAGGATCGAACCTCATGCACCAGACACCCTCGATCTGACACACGTCTTGAACCCGCAGCTGGCACACCTCGGAGACACGCGCGCCTGAGTAGGCGCAGAGCCATGGGACCCACCGCAGAACGGGATCCTTCTGTGTCAGGGCCGCTCGGAGGACGATCGAAGCCTCCTCGTCCGTGAAGATGCGGATCGTCTCAGAGGCCTTCCGCTTCACATCCATGCTGACCCGCTCGGCCGGGTTGCTCATCAGCCGGCGGTTGTCTGCAGTCCACTGAAATATACTGCGGAGCTCCACCAGCTTGCCATCGCTGATGGTCTTTGGAGCCAAGCCCTTCGCGATCAGCGCCTCCTTCCAGCGCTGCACGTCGTCAGGCGTTACCCGTGCCGCGTCCTCGTGGCCGAGAAAAGAGGAGAACTGCGCCATCACGCGCGTCCATTCGTAGCGTGTCTTCTCCGCCGGCCGCTTCTCCGCCGCCCACCCTTTCACCAGTTCGTCGAATCCGACCGGCTGTCGAGCAGCGGCCACACGCAGGGGGGCAGCAGCTGCGAGCATGGCATCACTCTGCCGCACCCCATCGAACTCGCCTCGGGCATGCCAGTTCAGCGTGAGACTGGCCCGCTGCACCCGCCGCGGCCACAGCCCTCGCAAGCCTCGCTCGGCTAATTTCGTCAACGATCAGCCAGTGCTTCTCCAGCACCGTCCCGGCCGTCTGCTCGCACCAGGTCTGCAACTCGCGGATGCGCCATTGATGCGGACCGATTCGGCCATTCACAAGCTCGTCGAGCAGCGTCTCGGCTCCAACCGGGGTGGGGGACGCCCAGAGCTTGTCAGCGAGATCGACGGGCCAGAAGCTTTGCTCGCTCGGGTTCGCCCGGTGGGTCTCCAGCCACCAATCGTGGACCTTGCAGGCGAGCCCATGCGCCTCGACCTCGATCAGGCTGCATGGTCCCGACCGGAGGCCGGCCCACTGCCGCTCCAGCTTCAGGAGCTCCTCGGCGTACCGCTTCTTGGCCTCTGCCGGATCCTTCGTCTGCAGGCTGAGCGTCACCTCCCGCCTGCCGACGGCGGCCACGAGGTCAGCCGGCACGCGCTTGCGCAGCCAGTAGACGCCGGAGCGGGGATGGAGCTGAGGCCGGGACATCGGGAGGACCATGTGTAGCACCGCTGTGTAGCACGCGGGCTCGCCTAACCACATGATCTGCTTGAAGCTTTTGGAGGCTCAACCACTTAGCGAGTGGTTGGTGCCCAGGAGAGAAGTCGAGTTATCCAACACTTCCAAGGAGCGGCGTCCCAGGTGCGGGATTTTGGTGTCCACTGAGGCAAAAGGGTAATCTTGCGCTCCTCCCGCACCAGCTAGACGGCGCGGTCGCGCCGCAATGGGCCGAGTCTCGTAGCATCCACCTGAGCTGCTCCGCGCGAGTGTTGCTCGCATGCATCGCCTCCGATTCCTTCAGTCCCTCATCACCCGCGATCAGGTCAGCTATCTCGACTATGGCGACTACCGCGCATGCGAACTCCGGATGGATCGCATCAAGGTGGACGACCGCATGTCCCTAAGAACTTCTTCGATGCTGACCAGACAGACAATGCATACTAAGGAAATCTTTTAGTACGGCGCAAGCTGGATAACAGATGCTGGAGCCGCGCGCGTCGTAGTAATGTTTGAGCCACAGCCAGACTATTGCGCCGCAGCCACTAAGGCCGCCTTCACTCTCGCCGGCAGGTCGAAGCCGGCCGCCTGCATCTTCTCCAACATATATTTGAGTGCGTTGCGCTCCGAAGCTGGCAGAGAGACATCGCCGCGGGTCAGCCGGCGCAGTGCCGCGTCTGATTTAGGAGTGATGAGACGCTGAGCCCGGGCGAAACTGACATACGGCTCCGTATCAGAGAGCATGGCGACAAGGACCCGATCGAAATCGACTTCTGTGTCGAACTTCTTGGCGGCTATACCTGCATTCCGACTGCGGTTGGCTTCGGCACGGTTAATCGTGAAGCCGTGGAGACTACCTCGGAACCGATAAGCGGAGCCGGCAACAGCAGCCCAGCAAGCCTGCTGCTTGCAATACTCGCCGACGTTCTTCATCTGCGGGGGCGCAGCCTTGATGGTAGCCGAGACCTGTGGCGCCAGCTGCTGCAGCACCGCACCAACCTCCTCAGGAATTTGTTGTCGCTGCCAAATGAGATTCAGATCGAGCTCGAGCTCCTCCCTCTGTATATGGTTCACCAGCCACGATATTGTGTAAGTTACAACTTGCGCCTTGTAACCGCGATCCTCTTGGTACCAGCTTGACGAACTAATCATTCGATCCATGCACCGAAAGACGATTGCTTTCGCTACGACGCACCGAAACCAATATTCGTTAAAGGACGCCTCTGACGCCGCCCAAGCCTTCCCGACCTTCTCCGCATAATCGAGGAAGCATTTCTGGGCACCGCGGCTAACGATGTGTGGTCGGCAATCGAAGGTGACCTCGAATTTGGCAAGATCGGTCTTATCTATTAATTGCTCGCGAGGAAACTGGAGTTCGAAGCGTCGCTTTTCAGCAGCAGTGCCGTAGGCGAGCTTGTCACGATACTGACCTCGCGCCCTCTCGTAGAACCACTTGGAACCGGAGAGTGAACCAGGCTTTGCAGGTGCAGAAAGCTGACGCGAGATTCGCTGCAGCACTAGATGGACCGGATGGCCGGAGAAAAAGTCAGCCTCGCTGATCTTGTTCTGAGTGTTTGCAAATCTAGAAATCTTCGGAACAATTTCTTCCAAGCGGTCTGGATTCACCACAGAGAGTTTCATCTGGACAAAGACTCGATGAAGATCGGCGCGGCGTTCCCGCCGCTGGCTGTCGCTCGCGTAGAGGATCGAAGCGGTTGTCTGGCCGCCATTAACGATCTGCAAATTTTTTATAACTGAGATGCCAAGGCTACCATCCGCCATCCGCACCATGGTAATGCCAGATGCAGTAGCAGTAAGGCCGTTGTTGTAGGCAAAAAACATCTCCGGCTGCGTTTCCAGCGTTCTAATAATCCCGGTGTTTACTTTGGTTTTGGCCTGAAGGAATGTCCGGACGTTTTGCTCCAAGAGCCGGGCGCCATAGAGGCCGTAAATCTCGGCGAGGAAGGACCCAGGCACCGCCAACAGATATGATGCGTGCTCGCCGTCTATGCTGTGGGCTGGAAGGCACGGCAGAGGTGACTGGTTCAAGGCGGCAACGTCGATCTCAATTGACCCCAGCCCGCCGCGCGCGGCGGAGATGTCGGCATACCTAGCGAAATCCAATACACTGCAGACGACCGGCACGCCAAGCACCTCACCGGTTGTTTCCGGCATGCGGCGTGTAGACAGCCGCGCGTTCGAGAATGCGACTATGCGGATGCGGCGGATCTGGGCCCGGCCCGAGTAGATCAGCGAAGCGGCCTCAAACGTCGGGCTAGTCTCTTCGATCGCGTGGATAAAGGCAGGTTGCACCGCCTGCTCGCAGAAGCGCAGGGCGCGTGCGAACAGGCCGTCTGTTTGGGCCGCGTT
This sequence comes from Methylobacterium crusticola, assembly GCF_003574465.1. Classification (GTDB taxonomy): domain Bacteria; phylum Pseudomonadota; class Alphaproteobacteria; order Rhizobiales; family Beijerinckiaceae; genus Methylobacterium; species Methylobacterium crusticola. Next base: position 66,487 of record NZ_QOWC01000014.1, on the reverse strand, counting down.
GAGGGTCTCGAGCACACGGCTTGTCCGGAAATCCGAAACAGCGAGAAAGAGGTCGCCTCGCTCGACGTCAAGGGCGCATCCATCGATCTGATAGCCACCGCGTCTCTCGTGGCGCGCCGGCGTGTACATGAGATCGATGGTGTCCCCATTCTCGGCTGCAAGCTTTGCATAGAGGCTGAAAAAGACAGCGGGCTGCGGCTCGCCGGACGCCTCTGCCTCGAAGAGCAGGTCTGCCCAGAACTGATCGAAGGCCTCGACTAACTGTAGATTGCTCATGCGAAAACGCTGTCCAGCGTCTGCGCAATATCGACTGCAAAGGGCTGGCAGTCCCGCAGTAGTACCTCGTAGGAGACCCTCTGCACACCTGCCGGAAGCATGGCGGGTACGATGCGGGGGAAGTCCTCTCGGACCTCGAACAGCCGCCTGTCGGTCAAGACCCAGGTCGGCTGATTATATTCATCTTGCCGACTATAGCCCCACGCTTCCAGGGCCAAATCAAAGAGATCGCCCGCCGATGGACCGGCGGCGAAGAAGATAGTGGCCAGCTCTGCCACTAACCCATTGAGCGTGAAAGCCTGGCAGCCCGGGGGGCTCGCCGCGACACCTTGGTGGCAGAGTAGAAGGCGGCTTCCAGCAGTGTCCAGCTGCGCCTCGGATGCGATGATCAGGCGTTGGTCGGCCGTCGAAAGCTGAGTCTTAACCTCGAACTGCCAGGGTCCGACCGCGAAGTCCTGCTCATCCCTATGGCCGCCCCGCCAAGCCGCAGCAGCCTCAGCGGGCGTCAGCCGGGGCAGGATCACATCCCGGAGAAACAGGAGCTCGCCCGTCAGACCGATGCGCTCCGGAACACTGAGCAGGCCGTCGCGCCTACGACGCAGCATATCGTGCCATTCGCCCAGCCGGCGGAGGACTTGTCGCAGGCCGGCCGCGTTGGCCCCATGTGGGAGACCCGAGGTTGCTGCAAGAAGGTGATCACAGAGCGCGCGGAAGATGTCGAAGTGCTCGCGGTCCAAGAGCGTAAGAACAAGCCGGGCGTGGTCTGCGCCGCGGCGCTCCAGCCCGACCTTGATACCATTGAGCTTCGGCGGTTCGGGCAGGTCCCGGCAGCCGCTGTCTGCGGCAAGAGAGAAGATGTACCGGCCTCCGAAGTCCCGCCCGCGAAAAAATTCGAGGGGGTGCCGGCTGTCGGCGCGGCGGACATTGTCCGCCGTCGGTCCCGGCGCCGGCGCTATATCCATCCAACCGTCGCCGGGCATCTATTCCGCCTCTAAGATAGCTTCGTCGTCCTCGGCCTCACTGTCGGCTTCGGCCTCCAGCTGCTTGCGATAGACAGCGTTGACTTGATAGGTGCGCGCGATCGACGCCTTGCTCGTCGACGGCAGGCAGAAGCTCAATGAGGCGACTGGATCGGTCAACTTCTTGTCCGTTGCGTCCGCCTTGGTCGTGAAGACGTGGATGAGCAATAGAGGACAGGTGCGCTGCGCGCAGAATGCCTTGTCGCCCCTTAGGCCGTTTTCCCGCGCCTTCTCGGCCTGACCTCCGGCCAGTTGGTCAGCCGATAGCGCAATCTGCGCATCGTTTGGATCGGCGACCCGGTTGCGGCCCCCCGTCACCCGCCAACCTCCATCGACGGCATCGCCCGTCAGGCGCTGTCGTAGCGGGTATTGTCGTCCAGGTACGATCTCGATTTCTGAGAGCTTACCGCCTTGAGGGTGGGGGAATGCCACGTCCCATTCCGCCATTTCATCAGACACTCGGTCGGAGAAGTAGTCCATGAAAAGGCTGGTGCCACCCATGATCGGTCCGAGATCGCCGTGCGCCGGCGGGAAGGTGAACTCCTTCAGCAGGCTCAACACCCGCAAGCCAGGTACTCGCCGCCACACGACCACTTGGGTCGTCGATGACTGGTCAGAAGGGGTGCCGAGGGCAGCAATAAAACTCTGCACTTTTTCAAGATTGCGTGCGTTTACACAGCTATCGTTCGTCAGGATGTAGCCTTCCAGGTGCCGTTCTGAATAATCCTGGGCGACGGTCATCTGGGTGGCAGTGCGCATTTTGTTGGCGGCTGTGATTTTGATTGCCGTAGGACTCTCTCTGACCTTCAATCCGAAGTGCTCCGGCGTCATTCCGCTATCCTGCATGCGGCGCACCTCGACGCGCAGCTCCTCGATGGCCTCATGTATCTGCGAGTAGTGCCCTAGCGCGATCTGCGGGAGGTAGATCCGGCAGATGTCCTCGAACTCCGGCCGGTAGCCGAACCAGCGCGCCATCTGCATCAGGGTATCGGACGCTGCGGTGTTCCGCAGAATGTAGGAGACGGTCAGGTCTTCCAGCGTCAAACCGCGCGAGAGCGCCAAGCCACCGATCGCGATCACGTGCAGGCCATGAACGCGGTTGCCACGATAGTCGAGAACGCCGCCCTTCATGTTGACGGTAATCGGGACGATGCTGGCGGTAGCTTCTCTCAGAACGGACAACGCTTGTTCGAAGGTTACGCCAGCGCCGGAGAACTCGCGGTCAAAATCGGCTTTGATGGCGGCGATGATCGGATCGTCTAGTGCGCGGGCACCAAGGCCGGCGCTCACCGCAGCTGAATTCTTTAATGTGTCGAGATACGTGTAGACGAGGCCGTATACTTTCTCCTGCACGGCGTTGAAGCGGCTGACATTGATCATCATCGAACAATGCTTGTTGCCCTGCCCTCGCAGGACTCGGATCGCTCGCGTCAGCGTGAACACTCGCATGGCTGTCAGCAGCGATTCTGGAAGAGCTGCGACCGGATCATCGCTCTTGTGCTTCAGCGGTAGCACCGCAGCGTAGTCCGAGACGACCTTGACCATCGTCGGACGCAGGTCGCCGTCGGTGGCAAAAACGCGAGCTGCGCCGACATAGTTCGACGGTGGATCAAGAGCCTTGATGAAGTGCCGCGGGAACAAGTCATCCTTCAGCATCGCATCGTTGGTGTCCGGATCTATAAATATGTTGGCGAACGGAGTTGCAGTGTAGCCGATGTAAGTGCTGCGCTCAAAGAGGTTCAAGATCTCGCGGATAACCGAATTAATGGCGGTCGTAGCTCCTGGGTCCTTGGCCGTGTTGATCGAGGCATTATCTGCCTCATCGTCGATCAACAGCAGCGGCGAGGTGATGACTGCGCCATGTCCTTGCTCGATCAGCCAGTTCTTGAGCTTGGTAAGCGGTGCCTTATTCTTCTTGGTGACGAAGATGATTGGCTCATTGTGGGCGGCGAGGCTAAACACCACTCCCCCACCTGGATTGCGAGTGAAGTCGCTGTCGCGGGAAGTTCCGTAGGCTGGAAAGCGTTTCTTGATCGCGTAAGTCAGGACGGGCAGCGGCTCTTGGGCGAGCGAGTGAAAAACGGACTTCTTGCCAATAAAGGTTTCATCCAGCCGCTCCTGCGTTTGCGATCGCAGCGTGTTGGTAATGCCCGCCAGCAGCAGGATGGTGCGATAACCGGCGTCCGCCGCCTTGCAGATTAAAGCGGAATAGTTGGTCGTCTTGCCGGATTGAACGTGGCCGATAACCATACCACGGCGAGAACCGACACCGGATTCCTTCGGATTTCCAGAGAAGTCGAGAAGTTCGTCCGTGACGTTATCCAGAGTAGCAACGACCTGTGGCGGAATCACGCCACCTTCCAGGTAGTACCGTCGCAGCCGATCCCAGTAGTAGAAGTCGATCTCGCTGCGCCTATCGCGCAGCCAAGGCCGGTGGTCGCGGGACACGGACGAGCCGCGCGTCTGAGTCGTCGTGAAGCTGCCCTCAAGCTCCCGGACAAGCCAAGCGACCTCCACCGAATCGAGCTGGAACGGACTGCCTGCGACCACCGCGGCGATGACGCCGTCCGGCAGTGCTTGGCCCCGCATTACGTCGTCCGCATACATCTCACCCAGCTTCAGAGTGAAATATGCAAGCTCGCTACTGAGATTTCGCACGCATCCACCCTTTTTCCTTAAGGACGCTTTCTGTCGTATTCCACGCCTCGCACCAAGGCTCGGTACTCCGCAGCAGCGCCTCCAACGCTGTCAGATCGCCGTTCACCTGGGCTAACAGAAGCGGCAGGGCAGCCAACAGGTCAGCCCGGAAAGCCTCGGGATCGGCGAGCGTCTGGTGAATGGCGTCGATGTTCGCAGCGGCATCCTGCCCGAAGGCCTGCACCGGGAAAGCCTGTTCGATGACCCTGATAGCTGCCGAGGCCGCGCGCTGCTGTTCGCCGTCGCCGGAGTCCAGCAACGCCTCGATAATGGGATGCTCTCGGTTGATGGCGTAGTGGATCTCGCCGCCGCGGGAGTAGCGGCTCCACACAGACGTCGTATGAGTGCGGTCCAGGCGGCCGCCGCGGGACCGGAACACCTTGGCGGAACGCCGTCTGAGGCCTTCGACGATCTGGCGCAGCCTAGTGCGAAGAGCCGCCGGCAGCTGAGCGTCCGACTTGTCAATCGTGATCTTCCAGATGTGATCGAGCGCGTTAGGAATGTCGACGCGTATTCGCACCAGTTGAGACAGCTCGCCATGCCGAACAAGCCGGAACCAAGTGCCACTGATGATCAGACGATGGCTCCGGTAAACGTAGAAGCCTTGGTTACGAAGGAAACCTTCTTCTCCGCCGAGTTTATCATATTGACCGGTCTTGAGCTTCGAATAGTGGGGCAGGATGAATGGCTGAATGTCTATCGCCCGCCCGCCGATCTCTAAATTTTCCGGCTCCAGCACCTGAGTGGCCTCATGGTCCCGATAGAAGGGATCCCAGGCTTCGACCTTGTGGCCGTTCAGCCGGATCGTCAACCGTCGGCCCCGCACCTCGCCCGCAAGATATCGATGGAAGATGAGCGCCAGCCGGCTCCGGGCATGCACGATGAGAGTGTTGAACTCGGCGACGGTCAGGGACCCGTTCTCTGAAAGGCGATCGCAGTTCGACCATATGATTTCAACGCCGCCGGTCGCTCTCAATTCGGGAGACGCCGTTGCCATGATGTCGGCCGCCTCCAATACGCCCATGCGCCAGCCGTCGACATCTTCCAAATCCCAGAGACAGCCACTCATCTTACCGGCGTGGCAGGTGAGCACGAGGAGACGTGTGCATTGGGAGAAGGATGCCGACTTCATGCCCCAGCCGAAACGACCCAGGTCATCGGGCGATCGCTCGACAAGCGGATCAGTGCTGGCCGGGCGCATGGCGCGCCGCAGCTCATCGCCCGACATGCCGTGGCCGTCATCTCGGATTCGAATTTCCGGTGCTCCCCCCGCGAAGTCGCAAGTCAGCGCAATCTCCCGGGCCCCACCCTTGATGCTGTTGTCGATGAGATCGGCGAGCGCGCCCGGAAGATCGTAGTTTCCGAAACTCCGCGCCGACATCATCAGCGAAGCTGCATCGGGGGGATTTTCTTCGAACTTCATCCCCGGACGTTCCCATCGAGAAGTCCGTACGCATGTATTTTCACGCTATTGCCCACACGCCTCCTCCAGCCCAGCTACAGCCTCTTCCTGCCCTCTGCAACCTAAAGTGATTCGACGGTGGTGAGAACCTACGCGGCGATTGCCTTCGTGGCGGCTGCGGCTTCGGACGGCTCGTGCTTGAGGGCTCGAGCGCGCGAGAGATCGAGCTTCAGCTGCTGACCGACGGCCTGCGCGAGAACCGGAGGAACCGCATTGCCGATTTGCCGGAAGGCAGCGTTCATGGCGCCAGCGAAACGGAATGCATCCGGGAAGGACTGGAGCCGCGCCGCTTCGCGGACGGACACTGTTCGCTTTTGGCGGCTGTCCCAGTGGATGTGCGAATAAGTATCTTTCCCCATGTGGGCCGTGAGAGTACGGGACGGCATGGCAGGATCCATCTTCCACCACTTGTTTGGAAACTTTCCAGGGTCATAGGGCGGCACACACGATTTGCGGATTGTCTGCCAAGCCTCGCTACTCTCAGCTGGCTGTGGATCGATCAATCTGAGCCGTTCCGCAAATATCTGATTGGCTACTGCACTTGCATGGGGGAAATCTCCGCCGACACGCATTCGCTGGAATATCTCGAAGTCCCGGGGCGTCAATCTTACGACGTGACCATCAGTCCCTGCGTGACACTTCGGCAGCCCGGGCCACGCCCGCATCTTTGCAGCATAGTCTGTCAGACCATAGTAAGTCACATAGGGGAGTACATCGGATGTGCTTCGCCGACGCATAGCTCCAGGATCGCTGAAATGCTCTGTGATCCGCGGAAGGTCGGACAAGGCCGCACGGACTGTCACGGCGGGGGGAAGTCCCGGGTTGGCGACTGGCGCCTGCGTGAACCGCCCCCCCTCCGCGGGCACATGCCGTAGCGCCACGGTCCGAGTACCCTGATAGCCGGAAGGCAGCTTGGCCGCGTGTGTAGGAGTTGGAAATCGTGGTATCTGCCCGAGCGATGCGTCGATCGCCACCAGAAATAGGCGCTCGCGCATCTGGGGCACCCCATAGTAGGCTGCGTTCAGAAGTGTGTATCGAGCAAAGTAGCCCAGGCCTTCAAGCGTGCTGCAAATCTCCTCGGGCACATTGTGTCCGCCGAAATTGAGAATGTCCGGCACGTTCTCGATCAAGATCGCGACCGGAAGAACCGCTTCGACATGCTGGAGAAAGTGTTGGTAGAGGCGCGCACGTGGGTCGTGCTTGAAGGCGTCCTCTTCTCCGGCGATCGACCTCAGCTTCGAGCGACCGATGCGCGCAAAAGCCTGACACGGTAGTCCCGCAGCCAGGATATCAAACTGTTCCGCCACAGGTCCATCCAGGCCCAGATCGCGGCAGAGCGATTCTGGATCAGACTGGGTCATGTCCCTTGCGGCAGCCCAGGCCTCTCTACGTTCGGCGCTCGGAGGGTCGAAGTTGAGCGCGTAGCTCGCCGCAGCTGTTACATCCATTTCGATATGGGCCACGAGATCGAAGCCGGCAGCCTTCAGCCCTAGAGACATTCCCCCGCAGCCCGAGCAGAGTTCCAGTACCCTGGGCGCCCCGCCCTTCCTTATCCTCTCGAGCTTTGCCGCCCGCACCGCCGTGCCGGCCTTCATTGTGGTACTCCAAGATGAGTCTGAAGTCGGGCCGTCAGCTTCTCGGCATCAGCCGTTTCGCACTCCCAGATGACCAGTGAATCCCAGCCTTCAGCCTGCAGTCGCGAAACCGCTGCTTTGTCGCGCGCCACATTCGCCGCGAATTTTTCGTTCCAGAAGTCAGTGTTCGATTTTGGCGAATACGCATATCGGCACCCTGGGTGGCGATGCCAATAGCAACCGTGGACGAAAATTACTTTCTGTCGACGAGGGAACACAAGGTCAGGACTTCCTGCGAGATCCCGCCGGTGCAGACGGAAACGGTAGCCCAAGCTGTGTGCAAGCCGCCGGACCACAAGTTCCGGCTTCGTGTCCTTGCCACGGATGCTGCTCATCATCCGGGACCGCGTCTCTCTATCAACAGTGTCCATGGATCATCCGTTCGTCCTCGCCGTGAGCACCTCTACCAAGCTATACGCACGTCGTGAATCCTTTTGCGCCGAAGGCAGCTGGAATCGTTGTGCGAAAGATTACGGGTGCTCGGCGACCTTCCTGCGTTCAACCGGCTCACGGAGTGGGAGCTGAATGATGTCGCTTGATCCGGGCTGCCCAACTCAACAACTCGACTAAACCGGGCGGTGTAAAAGCCCGATTAGCACAACGGTTTTTACCCGCGGCGAGGATGCAATTGTAATTTATTGCAGGCTAATAGCGGGCTTTCTGAACTACTGCAGAAGTCTGTGTGCTTACCAGTGCCAGTGGCCGGCGCAGTACGTGAGAACGAGGGCAAGGCGGTGAGCCGATCTTGGGCGCTTGTTTATTCCAATTTGGAGAGCTCAGGGCCTCCCCTGCATGTGACGACACACATGGCCGGATTGTGAAGCCGACTGCGTGATCATGGTCTTGAGCTTCCTGTTTGCGCGCATCCATTGGCGTTAATCACTACCAACTGTGCACGTCCCTTCGAACGCAAAAGAGGCCCGCCCCTGTGGGCACAGCGAAGGACTGTTGTGTTGTCTTGTATCCGGCGGTGCTACGCTGGCCTCTTCGTCACTAGGAGCCGAAGCGCGCCCTCGAGCTCCGCCGCGAGTGCGCTCGGGCAGTTCTCCTCGTTCCACACATGCAGGTCGGGAGTGAAGGCGTGCGCCTCGCTCGCGTGAGTGATCTTGCCCTCGACGGCCGGGCGGCGCAGGCGCAGCACGATGCCCCCGAGCTCGCGCACGGCCGCGGCCTCGTTTAGAAACCGACAGTCGTCGCAGACCACGCGGCCGCCGGCCTCGCGCACGGCGCACGCCTGGTGTGCCCAGAGGTGGGTCCAGAGGTCGGGGTGGATGCGCTCGCGGCCCCAGGCGCAGCCGAGCTCGATCATGGCGTAGCGCGGGGTTGCGCCCATCAGAAGTTTGCAGGGCACTTCCTTGCGGTCGCCCTCGATCTCAGCATCGCCAAGACCGATCGCGCGCAGCATGGCCTTCAAAGGCCCGGCCATCTTTACGCGAGTGTAGCCGTGGCGACCGATCAGAATCTCGGCCGCGGTCGACTTGCCGGCGCCGGCGGCGCCGCTGAGTGCTACGACGGGAGGGAGGGTGAGCATCGGAGTCGCCTACAGCACGTTAACCTTGGTCCGGGCGACCTCGCCACGGGCCTTGTCGAGGGTGATCGCGGTGAGCGACCGCGTCGCCCCGTAACCCTGCTTGTGATGCCAGGCATCGGCGGGGATTGGGGTCTGGAAGCTCTCGACAGTCACGCCCGAGACCTCGACGGCCGTCTTCGTATGGACGTGGCCAGTAAAGATCTGCCGGTACTTCGAGCGGCCCCAGGCCTCGGGGTTGCGGGTCGCCATGATCAGCGGCAGATCCGCCATCTTGGCGGCGTCGCCGTGGGTGGCGCCGAGCAGCGTCGCGCCATGCGACCACCACCAGAAATAACCCGGGTCGTCGTCGACGGTCACGCGCGGGTCGCCCTCGTAGTACAGGGCGAGGGCGAGCGAGACCGCGATCGCCGACTCCGCGTCGTGGTTGCCCGGCAGGATGCGCACGAGCACGCGCTCATGACGGGCGAGCGCCCGCGAGACGATCCCGATCATCAGGCGCGTCGCCGCCTTGAGGATCTTCGGATAGCGCCCGTCGACGTCGAGCACGTTCTTCGAGCGCGCCGTCAGCGGATCGTAGCCGTCCGAGTGCAGGAGGTCGCCGAGGCCCAGCACCACCGCTTGGCCGGCGGCCGGGACGGCGTCGACGAGGCGCGCGACGGCGGCGTCGATCGTGGTCTGCGCGATCTTGAGATCCCAGTTCGCGCCAACCTCGTCCTTCCAGGTCAGCAAACCGAGGTGAAAGTCAGGACATACCAGGACGTTGGCGAGATCGGCCTCGACGGCGGCCGGGCCCGGTGCGGGCTCGGCGCGCTCGGAAAACCCCGTGAAGGCCTCCCGGATCGCCGCGACCATGTCGGCCGGGCTCATGCCCTCGCGCGTCTTGACCCACTCGGCGAGCGTGCGGCCCTCGCCGTCGAGGAGCCGGCTCACCCCCTTGACCACGTGGCCCGGCGGGAGGGGCGCGGCCTTGCCGGGCGCCTTGGCCTGCGTCACCCATTCGCGCTCGGTGGCGCCCTCCCCGTCGCGCTGCGTTGAGACGCGCTTGATTGCGTAGCCCGGCAGCACCGGATCCGTGCCGAGCTCGCCGCGCGCGGCGGCCGCGTGCGTGACGTGGTCGAGCGACCAGTCGACGGACAAGCCATGGTCGCGGGCGTGGCGGCCGGTTTGGCCGGGCCAGCCGACGCGGGCGCGCAGGCTCGAAGCGTCGACGCCGAGGACCTCAGCGGCGGCGACGTGCGCGCCCTTGCGGGGCCCGCCCGGCAGGCGCTGGCCGGGGTGGCCGGCGCGCAGGGCCGCCTCGATCGCGGCGATCTCGCGCGCGGCCTGGTCGGGGGTGGTCTTGAGAGGCATCAGGCCCCCTCGTCGCGCGGACTCCCGACCCCGCAGATCGCGAGGCGGGTCGACCGGAAATGGCGGGAGATCATGCGCTCGAGGGCCGCCTGATAGGTCTCGCCCTCGACATCGCCGACCGAGAGCGGCGCGCAGAGCTGGGCGAGGGCGACCATGACGTCGCCGGCGGCCGCCTCGAGGGCGGCGGAGAGGAGCGCCTCGGCGGCGCGGTCGATCGCGGTCATCAGGGCACCCGCGCGCTTGCGGTCGGCTGCCGGAGGCTCCACCAGGCGCCGGTTGCGGCGGTGGCGTATTCGACGAAGCCGGTGATGACGAAGGGCCGGCCGACGAGGGCCGGCGGGGTGTCGATGCACTTGCGCGTCCACTGGCCGGGCCCGGGCGGGCGGTCGATGAGCGCGCCGGGCGAGCGGTCGCCGAGACTGTCGAGGTCCTGGCGCACGGCCTGGTAGGGATAGATCCGCCCCTCGGCGCGCAGGGTCCAGTTAGCGTCGAGGGTGCGGGCGGCGCGCAGCTTGGAAAACCGCCAGACGAAGCACGCCTCGCGGGTCTCCTCGTCGCGCAACACGTCGGTGATCGCCTGGTCGGCGAGCACGGGAGCGAGCCGCAGCTCGAGGTCGGGCCCGCACCAGAGTGCGAGCTGCCAGACGAGCGCCGCCAGGGCCGCCAGGACCCCGGCGCGCAGGAGCCAGAGCGCCGGGGTCATTTGCTGACCCCGGCGAATTTGACGAAGGCCGCCACCATGCCGGCGGCGATCGCCGTCCAGATGCCCGACCAGATCGTGTTGGCCGCACGATCCCACCAAGTACGGGAGCGCTCGGCGTGCTGCAGGGTCGCGTTGAACGCCCGTACGCTCTCGGGGCGGTCGAGGTCGACGTCGAATTCGTGAAACGCCGCGATCACCACCTTGCGGGCGATCGCCTCGGCCTCGGATCGCGTGACGAACGGGCCGGCGGTCTTGCCCATCTCCTCGGCGACGATCCGCTGCGCCGCCATGGCGATTGCGGCGAGTTGCACCGGGTCGGGCGAGGCCGGCGCGGGCAGCTGAACAGGGAGGGCGTCGCCCATGTCATCACCTGCGGCGGGAGGGCCGGGCCACCGGCTGGCGGCCCGGTCGGGGTCAGGCGTTGGCGCCGGCCTTGAGCTGCGCGAGCGCCGGGCCGAGCACGGCGGCCGCCGTCGCGTTCTCCTCGAGGTGCAGGCTCCGGAACGCTTTCTCGGCGATGCCGGCCGGGCCGCCGGCCTGCTTGACCAGCCACGGCAGGCCGGCGTCGACGGCGCGCTGGGCGGCGCTGGCGACCACGGCCGAGCCGAGCGGCACGCTCAGCACCTTGCCCTTGGCGGCGCCCTCGAGGTCGTTGAGGGCGTAAGCCAGGGCGTTGCCGACCAGGCGCTCGACGAGGGCCTGAGAGACGAAGGCGCCGAGGAGGGGCACGTAGCGGTGCACCGCCCAGGTCACGACGGCGACGAGGACGGTCGAGACCGCCGGCAGGAGCTCGCGGCCTGCGAGCGCGATCCAGTCGCCCCACGGCAGGGCGACGGCCGTCGGGGCGGCCAGGGCCGCCACGGACGTGCAGCAGAGGTCGGTCGAGATGTCGGCCGGCGAGATAACGGCCGCGAAGGCGGCGAACGGCAGGACGAGCGAGACGGCGGCGACCGCGACGGCGGCGACCGCGAGCAGGAGCTTGCGCATATCAGACCTCGAGAGGCGTTGAGGTGGAGAGGCGGGGAGGTGCGGAGGTGCAGCGCCGTCAGGCGGCGAGCGCCTTGCCGCAGGTCGGGCAGCGGCCCGGGACCGCGGCCACGGCCGGGGCGGCCGACGGCGCGGCCGGCGCGGGCGGATACGGCGTGTCGGGGATCTTCTGCCACTTGGCAAAAGCCGCCTTCAGCTTCACGTCGTATTTATTCTTGGAATACTGCGCGCCATTGTAGCCGCGGGCAAATGCAGCCCAGTTGTGGGCGCGCAATTCGTCGTCGAGATGGGTCGCCTTGATGAAACTCACCATGGCGGCGAGGTGCGGCTCCTCGCCGTCGAGGAAGGCCGCCACCATTTCGGCGGCGCTCGCGTAGCCGGCCTCGGCGTGATTGCTCCCCATGATCTGCCCGAGGCCCCAGCTCGTCGCCTCGAGCGCGACGCGCGCGTCGATCGCCAGGGCGGCCAGGATCCGGGGATAGCTGTCGTCCGGGTAAGGCTCTGCGCCCCAACTCGCATAGGCGAGGCCGGCACGCACCAGCGCCGCGCGCGTGGGCCCGCTCGAGAGCGCGAAGGCGCGGTGCGGCTCATAGAGCGCCTTGGGCCGGCCCGCCTTATCGAAACCGCCGCCGGAGGTCTCGACCTCGATCACGCTATGGATCTCGTCCTCGCCGACGCCGATCGTCGCGCCGAGGCGCGGCAGGTCGAGGTCGGAGAGGCGGGCGGCCCGGCCCTTGAAGCCGGCGGCAGTGAGGCGCGCGAGCGCGGCCGCCTCGGGGGGATTCATCATGGTCAGCACTCCGGGACAGGGCGAGCGATCAGCGGCGGCGCTCGCAGCGAAAAAGCGGGTAGGTGCCGGGCGCGAGCTCGAGCGCGCCGGACGCGAGGCGCGCCTCGCCCTCGAGGAGGCACGCGGTCGGGATCGCGGACGCGGCCGGCTGCACGATCACGTCGAGGGCGGTCGCGCGCATGCAGTCGACGCGCGGGGTGCCGACGGCGCAGACGAGGGCGACGAGCAGGAGCTGCGGGGTCATGCGGAGATCTCCGGGCAACAAAAAAGCCGCCCGGAGGGGCGGCTTGCGGGGTCGAGGGAGGGCGCCCCGTGGATGGGCCGGCCAGGGGCGCCGAGTGCTGCGGCTTACGTCGCGGGCTTGATCTGCGCCTGGTAGCAGTCGAGGACGATGCTTTGGGACGGGCCCTGCCAGTCGGACGCCGCCCGCTGCACCGGCTCCACGTACCACTGGCGTTCGTAGCCAGTGCCTCCGCTTCCCGCGGCAATGAAATCGAACTCGACCTTGTAGAACCCGTGGTCGCGAGCCGTGACCTTCGGGGTGCCAGTGACAATGCCAGCCGAGGCGACGATTGTGTGATTGGCGAGATCGTATATCACGCTGTGGTCAACCGAGCCGTCGTAGCTGTCCAAGATCAGAAAGCCGGTGTTGCTCACGCTGTGCACCGACATCTCGTGAGTGTATTTCTGGTTGACCACGAACGTCGCGGAGGAAGCGCCGCCGTGGAAGTTCTGATCCGCCGAGAGCGGGAACCGCTTGGCGAACGACCCGCCGTCGGCGTCGGTCACGTCCGTGAGGTTTTCGAAGCCGTAGGTCGTGCTGTGCGTGCCCCCGATCGATGAGGACACCGCGGCGGGATCGGGGAAGGTCACCCCTGGCGTGCCGATCGAGGCCGGCTGGTAGATCTTCACGCTGCTCGGATCGTAACGCAGGAACTGCCCGGAGCCTTGATAGGAGTTCCCGCTCTGCAAGTAGACTTCCAGAGAGACCTCCGTGAGGGGGCCCGGGTCGAGGAACATCTTGAGTCTCTGACCGCCCGCAATCGGGGCGATAGAAGACGAGATGAGCCCGGCCCCGCTGGTCGCGGTGATCGTGCCTGCGTCCAGGTCGAAATTGATCTGGCCGAAACGCGAGAACCCGAACGTATCGCCGAACACGAGGACGCCCGTCCTGCGGGTGCTTGTGTTCGCGAAGTCGATCCACAACTCGACGGCGCCCGAGGCGACCGACACGACCGGCAGGCGCTGGTAGTGGTAGTCGTTGTTGCCGTCCTCGGTGAGCGTCCCGGTCGCCCCGTCGAAGGTGGCGTGGTTGACATCCGTCCACGTCGTCGGCGCCGACGTGAGGAGGTTGATGCGGTTGGCGGGATCCGTGCTGAAGGCGAACGCCGCCGGGTTCGTGCGCCCGACCGCGTTGGTCAGCGACAGGTTGACGACCTTGGTGCCCGGCTGCGTGTAGGTCACGGTCACTTCGCTGCCGAAGCCGACCGGCACGGTGACCGGGTTGACCGAGAACGTGCCGCCGGCGCCGCCGTCGCTCAGCGTGACGGGGAACGCGGTCGCGGTGTAGCCCGAGGCCCGGATCTTGAGGGTGGCCGCGGCGCCGGCATCCGCACCGTGAGGCGCGCGCAGAGTGAGCGTGCGGAGCGGAACGCCGGTGAATTCGCGGATCACCTCCCACTGAGGCCGCTCGACGCCGTTGTAGGAGAACAGGTTGGACTCGATGGGGCCGGACTGCTCGCCGATGTTCCAGATATAACCCGAGTGACCGTGATCGATGAGATACTTGAGCGCCCTGTAAAACGCTTCCAGACCATCCGAATAGATGGTGGTCTCGCCCATGTTGAGCTGTAGGCCAGCCGGGGCGTTATCGACGAAGCTCTTGATGCGGTTGAGCGGGGTGTCATCCGTGCTGCCGCCGGCCTTGCACGACGCCCAGGTGGGGTGCGAGGTGACGTTGCCGTCGCTGTCGGGATCCATATAGATATGGCCCGAAGGACGCGCCTTGTTCTTCAGATCGACCATGGGGAAGCCCACGGAATTGATCGTCCAGAAGTGCTCGCCGTTGCTGTACTGATCACCTTCGTAAATGATCGGGATTTCGCTGCCGTCCGCGCGAAGCTGATCGATGATGTACTGCTGAATGACGGGCAGATCCGCCGGGTTGGCGAGCGCCTGCCACTCGTTATTGAGGTCGATCGCCTCCGTCGCCGGATGCGTGCCGAGCGGGCCTTGAAGGAACATGCGCCAGAGCGCGAGCAGATGCGTCTTGTTGTAGGCCCCCGTCGAGGAGATGTTGTATTTGACGCCGTTGAACCAGCCCTCGCCGTAAGCGTGGCAGTCCCACGAGATTTTCCCGCCCACCGAGTGGATGCGGTCGGCCGTGGTGACGAGGTTGGCGTAGTAACCCGCGTCGAGGCTGGTGGCCCCGAGCGAGCGATAGAGCCGCTCGAGCAGGAACGGCACCCGGTAATGCTTCACGCCAGCGTTGTTGCACTGATTGATGGCATTCATCGTGGGGACGAAGAAATGCGTACCCTCGACATTGTTAAGGCCCAGGCTGGCCTCGTATCGGTTGCCGTTCTCCAAGCCCGACGCGTTGACGCCGATCCACGGGCCGAAGCTGAAAGGCGCCGGCGCCGACACGCCGCCGGCCACGCCGGCCGGGATCCGCTGCACCCCGTCCACCACGTAGGTGTGGCCGCTGGTGGGGGAGGTGGTGAAGGTCGCAACGCCGCCGCCGCTCACCGTGACGGTCTCGACGGCCGCGCCGCCAGCCGTGATGTCGAACAGGGCGGCCGCGGATCCGGCCTTGAGCCCGGTCGCGCTGTACTGGCCCGAGGTCGCATCGCGCGTGACCGTGAAGCCGCCGCCGCCGCTCGCGCGGCCGATCCGGATCGTCATGGGATTACCTCGACACGCGCACGTCAGGGACGAGGTTCGCCGGCAGCGAGAGCGAGCGCAGGTAGAGGCGCTGACCGGCAAGCCCGATGTCGGCCGAGGTCTCGCCGGTCACGCCGAGCTGATGCCCGGCAGTGGCCGGCACCGAGCTCGCGGGCGCGCTCGTGTCGATCACGAACGCCACGCACGCGGTGTTGAGCACCTGGACGTAGCACGGGGTGGTCCCGGCATCCGTCCAGTCGTCGGCGGTCGGGGCGTAAGAGGCGGTGGCCATGAGGGGAGAGCTCCGGGCACAAAAAAGCCGCCCGGGAGGGGCGGCGCGGGACGGGCGGGAGGGAGCGCGTCAGGGCCGCGGCAGCGGGGCGCCGCGGTCGTGATCGTTCCTGCGATGAGAGGAGGGCGCGTCAGGCCGGCCAGGAGACCGCGGCGATGCCCGCACTGGTCTTGATTGCGCCAGCCTCGATCCCGTCCACGGCGGCCTTGTAGGCGTCGGCGCAGGCGCGCAGATGGGCGTTGATGGCGTCCGTAACGGCCATCACGTCGCGGGCTGAGAGCGCACGCGATGCGCCGTCCGCGTCGTGCCAGAGCGCCGTCCTGGTGGCGTCCGTCAGCGCCGAGATCCGATCCGCCATCATGCGGGCGACGCTCGCGCGATCGGAGTGCCAGCGCGATCCGCCCGCAGCGGCGAACGCCACGCCGGCATTCTCGGCCCGCTGCCGCCGGGCGCCTGCCCGCGCAACCAAGTCGGCCGCGGGCAGCTCCGGAGCGACCCACGCCCCATCCTGCCGAGACCACCCGATTTCGATCCCCAGCACGCCGGAGACGTCCTGCACTTCGATGCTGCGCGGGAGGTCCGGCTCCGTCGGAGCCAGCCCCACGACGCGGTCCTGGCTGATGATGGCGTAAGTCATGGTTGGCCTCAGACTTCCATGTCGACGGTTACAGTGCCGGTTCCGTGAGCGACAATGCCGTTTATCTGAGCATTCAGAACGACATTGTTGAGATCCTTTGTCGCCATCTGTATTCCGGGCGGCTGCATTGTCGCCGTCCCGACGTCGAACCCGACCGTCAAAGTCGCAGGCGGGGCGACCAGGCCGTGATCGCCTCCGACATAGCCGCTGAAACCGCTCGTCGGGATCGAGAACGTCTTGCGCGACTTCTTAAGCCCGCCCCTGCCCGTGGCTTTGTTGCGGATCAATTGGGCCCCAGCCGGCACCTTGATCCGACTTCCGACGGTCAGTTGCGTCTTGATCCAGTTGAGGTCTGGCGCATCGATGCAGATGCCCGAGGCAAGGTCGGAGAACTGCACGCTATCGTCGACGGTGAGGTCTTGCGTCTGGCCGATGACATCGATGCCGGTTTTCAGGTAGCGCAGGCCCGTGCCGCCGGTGACGACGACGCCGCCGACGTTGGCGCTGGCGATCGGAGAGCCGTTGTCGATCCCGATGCCGACCGCGTTCGGGTCCGTCACCGACGAGGAGCCGATCCATCCGCCGATGACCTGCACGCATGACACGCCGTAGGGCGCTTCGGTCTTGATCAGGATGCCGTAGCCCTTCACCTGGTCGAGCATCGGCGCGACGATGACCAGTTGCAGGATTGCCCCGACCGTAAATGCCGGGCCGCCGACGATCACTGATTGAGGCGCGATGAAGTGCAGGCCCTCCGGGCGGCGACTGCCGTCGGACGACCCGACATGCACACCGCTGCTCGTCCCGCCCATGTAGAGGCCGGAAATCACATTGTTGATGTTGATATTACCCGACGTTTCACTGCTCAGGCACTCGAGACAATAAGACGAAGCCGCCCGAAGGCTGGAAATGGAAAGATTGTCGAACCGACAATTGGACCCAAAGAACGTCATGAGACTGTCGGTCGCCGCCGGGTGCAACCCGTCAATGCCGACGTCGTCGATCCGATGCGCGTCGCCATTCCGGAGGGCCAGAGCCTTGCCCGACACGCCCTCGTGACGAAGGCGAAGCCGGCGCAGGCGGGCGACGTGTCCGAGAGAGACGAACATATCTCCGGCGTTCTGCCGATGAACGGTCGTCGTGTCGTAAATGCCCGACCCCGCACCGACGACCTCGGTAAATTGGAGGTCGACCTCGCCATTACAGAGGAACTTGCCGGCCGGGAGCTCAAAGCTGGTGTTGCGCTCGCGCGCCCGGTTCGCGAGCTCATTGATTGACGACCAGAGATTGTCGCTTTCGCCGTAGGTCCCGGGCTTGATCACGTCGTTGAGATGCAGCGGACGGTTGCTGTTCCAATCCGAGAGCACCTGCGCCCGGGCAACCGTGCCGGTGCTGATCCGCTTTGCGAGCGTCACGCCGGAGTCGAGCGCCGTGCTCGCCGCCGCGGCGATGTCGGTCGCGAGGCCGTCGGGCGACGCGTAGGCCGCGAGGAAGCTGTTGACCTTGGCGAACGCGGTGCGCAGGTCGTCGCCGGTGCCGTCGTTGGCGGCCGACCCGATGTTGATGAGCGGGAATGCCATGCTGGGTCTCGGGCGCGCGAGGGGAGGCAGGGCGCTCGAGGGCGCCCTGGGATTGTGCGGCGATCAGGGAAGACGAGGCGCGGCGGCTTGGCGCCCTACCAGGAGCTCAGGGCAGCGCGTTTCCAGGTATTCGTGGCGACGCAGACGTAGGCGAAACTTGCGTCGTAGCTGATCTGGCCTTTCGCGCAGCCCGTCGACGCCGTCGCCGGCACGATCGGCGCCGGCACGTAGAGGTTGCCGGAGACCGTGACGCTCTGGGCGGCGACGTTGCCGCTCGGGCTGACCGACCAGCCCGTGCCCACGATCTGCGCGCCGCTGTAGACGCCGTTGAGCGCGATGCCGTTCGCGGAGGTCGAGGCGTCCAGGATGCCGGCGATCGTCTTGGTGCCGCCGATGCCGATGCCGGCCTGCGCCTGGCCCTGGATCTCGATCGCCGCGCCCGAGTAGACGCCGGGCGAGAAAGTGCCGATGCCGATCGCGCGCACGCCGCTGGTGTCGATCTGCAAGCTCGAGTCCTCGGCGAGCTTGCTCCCGGCGAGACGCAGCCCCCAGACGGCCGCCGCGTTGGTCGTGTTCGAGGACGAGATCAGGGCGCCGGCCGTCGACTTGTTGCTGCCCACCATTTGCAGCCAGAGGCCGAGGCAGTTGGACACGCCGATGGCGCAGTCGGTCCCGCTGTCGTTCGCGAAATCGAGCTCGGTATTGGCCGCGAATGTGGGGATCGCGCCGGGCCGGAGGTGGACGTTGTTCGCCTGACCCCAGGTCGCGCCGCCCCCGGCGACGATCTGCGTCTCGTTATAGATGCCCGCCTTGGCGTTGATCGCGGCATCGTTGATCCAGGCCCAGCGCACCGACCCGTCGACGATCGAGGAGCCCTTGCCGCTCGGGCCCGAGCCGGAGGCGGCCGAGGTGCCGGCCTGCACGACGCGGTAGACGCTGTTGCGGCCGTCCTGCATCGAGACGTTGTCGCCGAGCGCGTAGGCCGTGCTCGTCAGCCAGGGCCGGGCATAGCCGGTCCTGACGGTGGTCAGCACCGCGAGCGTCTGCTCCTCGGAATGCCCGTCATCCTGCGTCTCGGCCGAGATCAGGGCCGTCGCGCGCTGGTGATCGGTCGACGGATTGTCGACGCAGGACAGGGTCGGGCAGAACGAGATCCGGTTGCCCCCGCCGAGCATGACGGCGTTGGGCGGGTTGTGCCTGCCGGTCAGGCGGCTCGCGCTCGAGGTGTCGAGCGGCGGCAGGGCGCTCATCGCCAGGCCGCTCGGGGTCAGCCGGAAGCCCGGGCCGACCACGTCGAGGCAGCCGATCGGCACCATGGCGGTGCTGACGCGATCGCGCACGGCGAGCTGCCGGCAGGCGCCCGAGGCCTGTAGGCCGATCTCGGGCAGTGCGAAGGTCTGCGCCGCCGCCGGAGCGGTGAGGATCGCGAGGGCGAGGAGCACGTGGCGCAGCATGGGGTCAGTCCTGAAGGGTGCGGGCCGCGTCGAGGATCGCCGCGAAGGCCGCGTCGGTGAGCCCGAGCGTCGCGCGGGCGAAGACGGCGAGCCGGCACGAAGCGGTGACGAACAGGGTGTGCTGGTAGGCCCGGTTGACCGGGTCGCCCGGATCGGAGGGCACGGCCGCCGCGAGGGTGGCGACCCGGCCGGCGCCGGAGGCCTCGAGGGCGTCGAGGAACTGCAACCGCCGGGGCGCCATGCTGGCCGGCACGACGCCGCCGTTGAGCACCGCCTGGGCGGCCGCGGCCGCAGCAGTTGCGGCCGCCGCTCCGCCCACCACAGCGCCGGCGGCGTCGAGCGCAGTCTGGGCTGCCGCCTTTAGCTTGGCGTTGTTCCGGTTCTGCTTGCCCCAGGCATCGCGCGGGGTGTCGCCGGTGCCGTCGTTGGCGATCCGGCCGTTGTTGATGGTCTCGAGATCCATGCGGGGCTCCGGACGGCAGAGGGCGCGGCGGCGGGCCCCGTCACGCGAGGGCGGCGAAGGCCGTGTCGACCGCCGCGTAGGTCGCGACCGTGGGCGGGCTCGCCTGGATCCCGGCGGCGACCTGCGCGTAGGTCGCGAAGCACGCGCTGACGTGGCCGAGCACCGCGGTCGAGATCGCGACCAGGTCGGCGGCCCCGAGCTCGTGGGTCGTGCCGTCGGCGGCAAACCAGGTCGTCACGAAGGCCGGGTCGGCCTGCGCCGCGGCGCGCGCGCCGAGCAGCATGGTCTTGGCCCGGTCGTCGGTGGCGAAGGGCGTGCCGCCGATGACGAGACCGCCAGTCTCGACCGCGAAGCGCCGCGCCGCGGCGTAGGCGAGGAGCTCGGCCGGCCTCGGCGGGGCGGGCGGCACGAACGCCGCGCCGTCCCAGCGCCAGCCGAGGTCGGCCGCGCCGCGGGCGTGGTAGCGCGCCGCGAGCTCCGGGTGGAACAGGTCCTCGGGGGCCTGGCCGGCCTCGAAGGCGGCGCGGGCGACGGCGACGCCGTCGGCGTCGACCAGCAGATATTCGGTCATGAGGGGGGTCACCTGTAGCGGGGTGCGGGAAGGGAGGGCGGCTCAGGCGAACTCGTCGACCAGGACGATGCCGCCTCGGCCGGCGCCGCCCTGGCGGGCCGGGGCGCTGGCCCCGTTGGACGCGCCCGAGCCGCCCGCGCCGTAGGCCTGCGAGGCCTCGCCCGCGCCGCCGCCGGAATAGATCGGGTTGCCGCCGCGGCCGTAGAGGATCGAGATGCCGCCGAAGCCCGACGCCGCGTTGCCGGGGTCGCAGGCGGTGGAGTACATGCCGGGGGCGCCCGGCAGGTTGAGCTCGCTGCCGCCGATCCCGACGCCGCCGCCGCCGCCGGCCTGGACGTTCACGAACGTGCCGGCCGCGCCGCCGCGGGCGCCGCCGCCGCCCGTGGCCGACAGGAAGGCGCCGAAGGACGAGTCGCCGCCGTTGCCGCCGTCGCGGGTGAAAGGCGCGATGCCGATCGGATTGACGCCGCCGGCGCCGGCCGCACCGACCGTGACCAGCGCGCCCGCAAAACCGCTGGTGATCCGGCTGATCGCGATGCCGCCAGCGCCGCCGCCGCCGCCCGCGCTAAACTGCCCGGAGCTCGTCGGGTCGGCGCCGCCGCCGCCCGCGCCGCCGCCGTGCACCGTCACGCGCACCGACTTCGTGCCCGGGGTCGGCGTGTAGGCGACCGTGCCGGGGTTGGCGAAGATCTGGCGCCCGATGTAGGAGCCCCGCGCATAGTTGTTCGTGATCAGGTTGATCACGGCCGCCTGCACGGTCGGGTCGTTGTAGGCGTTCTGGATCAGCCAGCGGATCGCCTTGAGCAGTTGCTGCAAGTCGGCGTTGCTCGGATCCTGGCCCGAGGCGAGGATGACGTTGACGATCTCGCGCTGCGGGAACTCGACGGCGCCGCGCGGCACCTTCGAACCCTGCGTGCCGGCGGTCGTGTTCTTGCCGATGTACGGGGCGTTCGGGTCGATCGAGCCGGACGGGGGATTGTAGAGCATGGCGGATCCCGTGAGGTTCAGGCGCGCGGCCGCGCCCGGCGCGCGGGGGCGGCCGGGGCGGTGGGCGAGGGCGGCGGGTGGCTTACGTTACGGAATAATTAAACAGCAACCGCGTGTGCTGCGGGGCGTAGCGGCCGAGCAGGCACTCGAGGTCCGCGGCGATGTCGAAGCCCTCGAGGGGATCGAGGTCGAGCTCGCCCTCGTCGACCCGGAACCAGGTCTCGCCGGCCGCGCGCACATGCACGATCCAGTATTTCCACTGCATCTCGTCGGAGAGCGGATCGGCGTCCTCGACGTCGGGGTTGAGCAGGAAGCCCTCGAGCGGTGTGTCGTCGATCGCGCCGTCGTCGACGAGAAACCAGGTCTCCGTCAGGCCCTCCTCGACGACCTCGGAGACGTCGCAGAGGAACTGCGTCGGCTCCTCGATCGTGATGTCGTACCCGATCGAGGCGGCCAGACAGACGAAGTAGGCCGGGGAGGCGCCCCCGAGCGCGGCGAAGCGGGCCCGCACCGCCCCGACCCGGGCCGCCGCGCCCGACCCCCCCTGAAAGCACGGGTCGGGCAGGCCGAACTCGGCCTCCCACTCGGGCAGGCTGTAGGTGATGGCCGAGGGCAACGCCTGCGTGGCGAGCGTCCATTCGGTAGCGTTGAGGTCCGCCACCCACGCCGCGAGCGCCGACCAGACCCGGCGCATGACGGGCGAGGCGCCGCGCCCGTCGCCGGCCTCGTCGGCGCCCCAGGCCGGCCCGCGCGGCGTGAGCGCGCCGGCGATCTGCGGCAGGATCTGATCTGCGGTCGGGGCGGCCTGCGCGTCGACGACCGAGGGCGGCGCGTCGGCGAGCCGGGCGCAGGGCCACCCCGGCGGAACGCCCCCGCCGGCGTCGGTGTCGGCCGTCGGCAGCGGCCCGTCGACGGTGGGCAGGACGGCGTCGGCGCGGATGAAGCGGATCGACGGAGCCCCGACCGTGAGCAGCGTCGCATCGGCGGTGAGCGCCGTCGTGTCGCCGGTGTAGCCGCGGCCGTCGGTGCTCAGGCGGATCAGCATTAGCGCCTCACGGGACGTAGGACACGGCCCCGAGGACGGGGTATTGGCCGGCCCCGAAGGTGAGGTCGCCGGACGGGCTGACGAGGCGGTGGCGATCCTCGCCGGTCGCCCGGCTCACCGCTTCGTTGAGCCAGGAGGCCGAGAGGACGAAGGGGCCGAGCGTCGGCCGGCCGGGCTCGGCGCGGTCGACGAAGACGGCCGCGAGCTCGGCCGCGATGGCGGCGCGAATGTCCGGCGTGTCGGGCGTGAGCCCGCCGATCGCGACCGACACCGCGACTGGGGCGGGCGCGGCGACGAAGACCCGGGCGGTGACGGGGCGGCGCACCGGGTCGTCGAGGTAGGCCTGCGCGATCGTGACCTGCCCGGCGCTCGGGATGCCGTCGGGCTGGTCGGCGACCGTGAACACGACCCAGACGCTGCGGGCGTCGTTGGCGTAGGCGTCGACGAAGACGGCCCGCACCACCCCGGGCAGTGCCGCGGCGAGCCAGGCCGCGTAGTCGCGGGCGCTGCCGCCGTGGGGCGGCTCGCGCTTGCGGGCGAGCACCCGGGCGCGCAGGGACTCGAGGTCCTCCGGGTCGACCCCGCCCGAGAGGCCGCCGCCATCCTCGTCGGCGTCGACCGTGCCGCCGGCGCCGAGCCCGTCGGGCGCGGCCGTGTCGGGCGAGAGGGCGAGCACCGTGCCGGCCGGCGCGTTGCCGGCCTCCCCGACCGCGTCCGCCTCGACGTAGAGGGTCACGGTGGGCCCGGCGGCGATCGCGCGCGCGAGGGTCGTGTAGGTCAGGCCGTCGTCGCGCACGAAGGTGAGGCCGGCCGGGATCGCGAGGCCCGGGGTGGCGGCCGCCGTGACGCTGCCGAGCGCCGCGACCCCGGCGCCCTGCGCTAGGCCGAGCTCGAACGCGTGCCGGGCGAGCCAGAGCTCGTCGGCGGTCGAGGCGAAGATCTGGCGAGACAGCCAGCGCCGGCGCAGCTCGTGCTCATAGGTCAGGAGCCCGAGCACCTTGGCAAACACCGTGAAGGTGTTGGCCCAGACGCTCGCGACGGCCCCGCCGGCCGCTCCCGTGAAGTAGGAGCGGGCGGCGCGGGACAGGTCGGCAAGTGCGCGGATGCTATAACCGGCCATCGGCTCGCTTCCATAAGAGGTCGAACTGGTCGGCGTAGACGCTGCGGCCGTCGCGGCCGTAGACCCCGACGCTGAGATTGATGCGGCCCGCGACCTTGTCGGCGGTGGCGGCGACGGTGACGCGCGCGGCGGCCCCCTGCTTGACCAGGGGTTGCAGCGCGCGCTCGGCCTCGGCCGCGACCTCGCGGGCGGTCAGGTCGGTGAGCTCGTGGCGGCGAAACAGCCAGAGTTTCGACCCGAGCGGGGCCTCGCCGGCGGCCGTGTCGACGTCGAAGCCGTCGCCCGGCCAGCCGCGGCGGTCGCCCCGGTGCTCGAACCGCAGCTCGGCCGCCTCGACCCGGGCGTCGGTGAACAGGAGGAGGAGGACCGCGGTCCGCAACGGGTTGGCCGCGACGAGGCCGCCGGCGGCGCCGTCCTCGGGCGTGGTCGCCAGGGCGAAGTCGCCGACGACGCCGTTCCAGACGATGTCGGGCGGCAGCACCGTGACGCCCTCGTCGGCGAGCGGCGTGAGCGTGAGCTGCATGGGGTCAGACCTTGGCGAAGACGATCGAGGAGGGGCCGGCCTGCGTCATCACGGCCGAGCCGCCCTCGCCCCCGAGGTCGACGCGGCCCGGGGTGATCGTGACCGTCGTCGAGCCGACCTTGAGCACGAGCCTGTCGGTGCCGGTGAGCGTGATGGTCTTGCCCGTCATCTTCTGAGCGCGGTCGCCGGCGTCGTGCCAGACCCCGTCGTCGCCGAGCATCCGGGTCGCGTTGCCCTTGGCGTCGTAGAGGGTGGTGTTGCCCTCGGCGAGGTTTTTGGGCCGCTTGTCCTGGTGCTCGAGGCCGAGGAAGGCGACGAGGCCGCGCTCGCCGGCGCCCGCGATCCCGACCCCGTGCGAGCCCTTCGGGGCGTGCGAGGCGAGGCCGTGCTGGCGCACGACGTGCACCCGATCGAACTCCTCGCCGGCGTAGCCGAGCCCGCGGGCGAGCTGCAATTCGCCGTCGTCGTAGGTCTGCGAGAGCTCGGTGCGGAAAAGCTGCGTGCGGCCCATGCATCACTCCTCGTCGACGCCCGAGCCGGCGTCGAAGGCGCTGTCGGAGGTGCCCGACCCTTTCTTGCCGCCCTGGGCCTTGGGGTCGACGAAGGTCAGGTAGGCGAGCGTGCCGCCCTCGCGGTCCTGGCGGAAATTGACGGTCGAGAGCGCGAAGTCGCTGTCGACGTCCTCGGGGTCGACCTGGATCGCCATAAGGTGCCCGGGGGTCCAGAGCTGGCCGGCCTCGTCGCGCCAGGTCGAGACCTTGACGGTGATCGTCGTGCCGTAGGCCGCCCGCCGCAGGCGCTCCCAGCGCAGGCGCTTCTTCAGCTCTTTCTTGGTCCAGTCGCCCTCGGGAATGATGAGCAGCGGCCGGTTGCGCCCGACGCTCGGGTCGGTCTCCTGCTCCTCGAGCCGCAAGGACTCCTTGCCGGTGCCCTTGGCGCGCTGCCCGCGCCCGACGATCGGCGAGTGCTTGGCGTCGCACTTGATCCGGACGTCGAGATCCTCGATCGGCGATTGGCCGAGCACCAGGGCGCCGGCGTGGCGCTTGGTGCCGGCGCGGGTGATCTTGACCGAGCCGTCGGGCTGGCCCGAGAGCATCAGCCCGAGCCGGCGCGCCTCGCGCTCGATCGTCTGGTGGATCGTGTCGGTCGGGCGCCGCTGCACCTTCGGGATCGGCTCGAGCTTCTGATCGGTCGAGTAGCCGCACCGGACCTCGTCGAGCTCGTTGGCGATCTCGAGCAGGGTCTTGTTTTCAAAGCGCCCGGTTTTGTGCTTGACCGGGTGACAGTCGACGGCGTCGGCCGACTTCGACTTGCCCTCGACCGTGACGGCTTTCGAGCTCTTGCCGTACTTCGCGCCGTAGGCCGTGACGTGGCCCTTGACCAGGAGCTCGCCGCCGCCGCGCCCGGCGGGGGCGGTGCGGATCTCGACCTCGCGGCCGTGGCGCAGGGCCTTGGCCTCGGCCGACCAGCTCGGGTTCGTGGCCCCGAGCGTGAACGAGATCTCGGCCGACTCCATGGAGCGATCGACCGACACGTCCTGCCAGCCGATCAGGCCGTGCCCGTCGACGATCAGGGTCACGATCTCCTCGACGAAGGGCACGGGCACTAAGCTCCGGTCAGGGGCGGGTCGTAGGCGCGGTCGAAGTCGCCGCAGCGGTTGACGGCGTAGACCAGGGGCCAGCCGCGCAGGTCGCCGGCGCCGCGGGCGGCCACGACGGGCGCGTGGCGGCGGCAGGCGCCCCAGCTCTCGCCCTGGCCGTCGACGGTCTCGAAGTGCCGGCAGCGCGCGCAGGCCTCCGGGCCGGGAACCGGCACATGGACGCGCCGCGCGACCGGCGGAGCCGGCGGGACAGCGAAGGAGACGTTCGGCATTTCAGGTGTCCCGCTCGGGCTTGAGGCGCAGGCACGCCGGCCGGCCGCCGGGCGCGCGCAGAACGACGGGCTCGCGCACGCCGTGGTAGCCGGGCGGCAGGCCCGGATGCGCCAGCACGGCGACCGCGGTGGTCGCGTCGAACGGCATCGCGCGCACCAGGTGCGCCAGGCCAGCGGCGAGGACCTCGGCGAGGAGCGCCGGGGTGATCAGCACGTGGGCCGTCCCGGGCTCGAGGACGGCCGCACGCGGGCAGGCGTCCCGGTGGCAGTGCCCGGGCGCGGTCGCCTGGCACTTGCGGCAGGGCGGGCGAGCCGGGCTCATGCGGCGCCCCCGGGCGAGACCGCCTCGATCGTCGCCGGGCAGAACAGCGGCGTGCCGATGCGGTTGCGGCTGACGAGCTCGTCGGCGCGGCTCGGGTCGCCGTAGAGGCTCCACGCGAGCGCCGTCGACGGGAACGACCGCCCGGTCGCGACCCGCACCACGGGCGCGAGGCTGACCGCCTGCGTCACGAGGTGGGCCGAGGCCTGGCGGGCCGCCGCGCCGAGGATCTCGGCGACCTCCTGGCCGAGGAGGTCGGCGACGGGGTCGAAGATGCCGTCGCAGGCCGTCGTGATCCGGGTCCGCGCCGCCGTGGCCGCGCGCCGGTCGGCGAAGTCCGAGCGGCACTCGGCCAGGAAGGCCTCGCCGAGGCAGGCGACCGCGACCGAGAGCGAGAGCGCCCCGGCGTAGCGGTAGGCGCGGGTGAGCACCGGCGAGGCCGAGACCGGCACGGCGACCCGCGCGCGGGCCGCGGCCGCGTAGAGGCCGGCGCTCGCATCGCTGGGCGCGGCGGCGCGGGCGAGCGCCTGCACGGCCTCGACGAGGGCGGCGGCGATCGCCGCGACGTCGGCCCGGCTGGTGACCCGCGGGGCGTCGACCTTGAGGACCCGCCGGCAGGCCCGGGTCACGTCGACCGCGATCGCGGGCGCCACGGTCAGGCCGGCGGCGAGGTCGAGCACGATCTGCGCCAGCGCGCCGGCCGAGACCGCCGCGCCCGCGAGCGCGCCCGAGGGGGCGATGGGCATGGGGAGGACTCCGTCAGAACGGGAAGACGCCGAGCACGCTCGAGACGACCTGGCTGAGCCCGTCGAGGGCCCCTTGCGCCAGGCGGTCGCCGAGCGGGATGGCCGGGAAGCCGCCCCCGTCCTGGCCCGCCTCGACGAATTCGAGATCGACCGCGATGTAACCGAGCTTGTCCTTTTGCGTGGCGAGCTCGCAGCCCTCGCAGCGGACCTGGTCGGCGCCCAGCAGCGGCAGCACGAGCGTTCCGACCCCGGCCCGGCCGCAGGCCGCGATCAGGGCCGCCATCTCGGCGTCGGCGGCATCCGAGGCGAGATAGGCCGTGATCCGGTACTCCCGGACGAGCCGCCCCATGTCCTCGGTGCCGTGCTCCTCGGCCTTGACGTACTCGTGCCGCACGACCCGCCGGCCGACCTTGCCGGCCTGGTCTTTCTCGACGAGAAAGCGCGCCCCGCGGAAACTCGCGGGGCGCAGGCTCAGGCGCCAATCACGCATGGTCTAAATCCCACCCGGGTTGCCTGCCGCCTGCGGCATGGACATCGCGCCGGACCGGAAGCCGGCATTGGCGCGGATGTTGCCCGACGAGGTCGCCGAGAGGCCCGAGACGGCGCCGGGCCCGTCGATCTTGACGGTCACGTTGACCTGGGCTTGGCCCTCGATCTTCGCCGTGACCTGGTCGGGCTTGACGTTGGCCTGGATCTGATCGGGCTTGACGTTCGCCTCGAGCGGCTTGCCCATCTTGGCCTCGAATGACCCGAGCGCCTTTTCGAGCGTGTTGCCGAGGATCGTCGACTGGCCCGAGAGATCCGCGCCCGCGCCGGACGCCGCGCCGAGCGCACCGCGCTCGCCGAGGTTGCCCTTGGCGTCGCCCCAGGATTTCACCTCGACCGGGAGGGTCTGGCCGCCTCCGAACAGGGAGCGCCAGGTTTCCTTGATCCAGGGGCCGAGGTCGGCCATGGGGTTTTCGTCGAGCGCGCCACCTGTCGCCGGGTCGACGCGGCGCTCGGCGACCGCCTTGGGCAGTTGCTCGGCCGTGCTGTAGGCCGCGACGCCGGCGCCGATCGCGACGCCGGCGCCCGCGGTGCTCAGGCCCGCCGCGGCGGCCGCCGCCGGGCCGCCGAAGCCGAGCGCCGAGGCCGTGAGGCCCGCGCTCTTGATCCCGAGGAACACCGACGCCGCGCCGAGCACGCCCGAGGTGAGCTGAGCCGCCCCGTTGCTGAGCTCGGCGAAGCTCTGCACCAGGTGGCCGGCCTTGTCGGTGAGGCTCGTCAGGATCCCGCCCTTGCCGTCGTCATCCCACGCCCGACCGAGCTTGGTCTCGGCGTTGGTGGTCGCGCCCTGCAAGCGCTTCACCGCGCCGTCGAAGCCGGCCATGCGGGCGTCAGCGACGGTCTTCGCGTAGCCCTGCGAGTGGCTGAGGAGCTCCTCGATCAGGTGCTTGAACGTCTCGGGATCGCCGAGCGCGTTGGCGATGCGGGCGCCCTGCTTCGACCCGAAAATCGCGTTGGCGAGCGCCGGGTTGCCCGGGATCGCCTTCATCAGGTCTTGCACCAGGCGATCGGTGTCGACGCCCCACATGGACGCGTCACGGAAGCGGTTGGCGAGGCCGGCGATCGACTTTTTCGACTTGGCGTCATCCCCGCCGAGGTTATCGGAGAGGAGTTTCATCACGGCCGGCGTGAACTTCGACGGGTCGCCGATCATCCCCTTGTCGGAAAAGATCTTGCCGAGACCGCCGCGCGTGTCCTTGTCGAGCTTGACCCCGTACTGCGCCGCGACAGTCTTGACGAAGGCGTCGAGGTCGATCTTGTCCGGGTTTTTCTGGTAATTCTTGTAATCGAGCCCGTTCGCCAGCATCGCCTCTTTGGCGCCGCGGGTCGGCTTGAGCGCGTTGGCGACGAGTGCCCGGAAGGCGGTGCCGGACTCCTGGCCGCCCATGTTCGCCTTTTTCGAGATGCCGGCAAAGCCGAGCAAGGTCTGCTCGGACAGCCCCGCCATCCGGGCCGGGGTCGCGCCGTACTTATAGGCCTGGCTGATGTCATCGGGCGTCATGCCCGAGATCTTGGCGGCCTTGACCTGGGCGTCGGCGGTCTGGCGAGCCGACTCCATCGCCTCCTGAAGCGTCGCCATCGGCTTCTTGAAGCCGAACAGCGCGCCCTCCATTTGCTTAACGGCGTCGGGCAGGCGCAGATCGGTCGCCATGCCGAGGTCGGCGGCCGGGCTCATCAGGCCCATGACTTGGTCGCGCTTCAAGCCGCGGGCGGCGAGCTCGCGCTGCGCCTCGAGCACCTGCACGTCGTTGTAGCGCGTGCTCCCGCCCATGTGGATCGCCTGGTCGACGAGCGGCTTCTGCTCGGCGTCCGACAGGCCCATCACGATCTGGCCGAAGCGGCGCTCGCTGTCGAACTCCTGGTAGGTGTGCAGCGCGTGGGCGCCGAAGTGCTCGGCCTTGTGCACGGCGGCGAGGCCCGCCATGCCGGCCGCGCCCTTGATCGCGTCGCGCCGGCCCTGGCGGCGCTCGAGGATCTCGGCCCGGCGGGCGACCTCCTCGTCGCGCCGCGCGAGGCGCGTACGCTTGGCGTCGGCCGCGCCGCGGGTGGCGAGGCGATCCATGCGCATCTGCTTGTCGAGGGCGGCCGAGGTCGACTCGATCGCCGAGCGCAAGGCCTTCTGATGCCCGACCGCCGAGGTCACGGGCACGCCGAAGGAATTCATCTCCTGGCGCGCCGACTTGAAGCTCGCTGCCTGGCGCGCGAACGCGGCCTCGGTCGCGCGGGCGGCGGTCTCGGCGCCGCGCAGTTGGCGCTCGAGCTGCTTGACCGAGGCGGTCGCCTCCGGGGTCTTGAGGGTCTTGGCCGAGGCCCGGGCGCTGTCGAGGGCACTCGCGAGGCGCTTCGCCTCCCCTTGAGCCTGGCGCATCGCCATGCGGGAGCTCGCGAGCGAGCTCTCGACGCCGCGAACCTTGTCGAAGGCCTGCATCTGGCGCTGCAAGCCGCCGAGGCGGCCCGAGAGGCGCTCGATCTCGGCCGAAGCCTTCGCGCCCTTGCCGAGGCCCTGAAGCTTCTTCCCGATCTTGTCGAAGACGGCGCCGGTGCGGTCCTCGGCCGAGATGACGGCCTTGGCTTCGATGATCCGGCCCATCAGCGTTGCCCCCGCGTCTCCCGCTCACGGCGGCGTTTCTCGGCCCGGGCGAGCGCCCGGCCGTACCAGTAGATCACCTGCGGCAGGCTCATCCGCCCGATCGCGGCGACGTCCTGGCTCAGCTCGAAGGCGAGGTCGTCGGCGAGGTCGGCGACGGTTCGGTCACCTCGCCGTCGGGCTGGAAAAAACCCAGGATTACCTTTCGCACCTCCCGGCCGGTGCGGGCGTCGCACTGCGAGAGCAGGTTGACGTCGGCCGGAGAGACCAGGCAGTCGGCCACGTAGGCCCGAATGACCTCCATGCTCTCGACCGCGTAGCGCGCGCCGTCGGGGGTCTCGGCCACCGTGTAGGGCTCGCCGTGCTCCATGTAGGCGTCGAAGCTCGGCGCCTTGAGCACGATCTCGCGCACCTCGCCGCCGTGGGTGATAATCGGCGTCTTGAGCGGGATCTTGACTTCGTGGGCCACGGGTCGGGTTCTCCTGGCGGCGCGCCGGGGACGGGCCCGCGCGGGGCCCGTCGCGGCGTCAGATCTGCTGGTACTTGTCGGTTTCGATCGACAGGCCGGAGACCTCGCCGGTCTCGGTGTCGATCGAGGGCGTGCCCGACCAGGAGGCGGCGGTGTAGAGGTGCGTGACCGGCGTCTTGAGGTCGGTCTCGACGAAGGTCACGTCGACCTCGGCCAGCACCATGGCGTCGTCCCACCGGAGGCCGACGCCGCGGTCGAAGGTGAGGTCGAGCTTGGCGAGCTTCGGCTTGACCGTCGAGTAGCCGGTGCCGTTCTGGTTGACGCCGTTCTCGCGCGAGACCCGGGCGGGCTCGACCGTGGCCTTGCCGCGGCCCGAATAGGTGCGGCCGTTGATGTCGAGCGTAAAGCGCCCGCCCTTGGTATCCATGACGTCGAGCCTCTAAGCGGAAGGGGTGCGGGAAGGGGTGCGGAGGGTGCGAGGGCGGCCGGGCGCGAGGCCCAGCCGCGAGGGCGTCAGAGGAGCGAGCCGTTGCTGGCGGTGAGCTCCTGGTTGACCGTGATGTTCGCGGCGAAGACCGAGAGCTGGTTGGTGACATCGATCGGCAGGTAGGCGTTGAGCCGCTGCGGGTCGCTCGAGCGCTCGACGATCAGGAACTGCGCGAACAGCTCCGGCTTCTCGACGATGCCGCCGATTTCCGAGAGCTCGGTGTAGGCGTGCACCATGGTGGCGCGCGCCTGGGGCGGGGTGACCACGCCCTGCAAGCCGCGCGGGTTGTCGTCGCGCAGCGCGTGGCGCGGGTAGGTGCTCGTGACCTTGAGCTTGATGTAGCGCCCGACGTAGGCCGAGATCGCCATGGTCTCGAGGGTGAGAAACGAGATGTCGGGCTGCCCGTAGGCGTTGGTCTGGTAGGTCGTGAACAGACGACCGATCGCCACCGACCCGTCGTTGTTGATCTCGAGGGCCGAGATCTCGTTGTGATAGAGCGTCTCGTAATCCGCCCCGCCCCAGCGGTCGCCGTGATCCTTCGGCGGGCGCACCCCGGAGAGCACGAGGGTTTGCAGCGGCCGGGCGATCTCGATCGCCTCGGTGAGCGGCCGGCCGAGGTTCTTCGACAGCCCGACGACGCCGGCGATCGCCGCGACGATCGACCAGACCGGGGTCGGATAGTTCAGGACGCCGACGATGGTCGCGTGGCGATCGTTGCGGGCCGCGCCGAGGGTGGTCAGGGTCGAGACGTTGCCGGTCGCGATCGTGATGTGGTGGCCGCCGAGGCCGACCGTCGGCGACCAGCGGCCCGAGCCCGCGTCCGAGAAGAAATCGCGGGAGGCGTTGAGCTGGCCCGTCAGCGCGTATGGCGAGGCGACCCAGTCGAACTGCGCCGAGCCGAGCGCCGCGAGGGCCGCCGCCATGTCGACGTCGCCGGCGCCGCCGGTCATCGCCGTGATCGCGGCGGTGAGGCCCGCCGGGTCGATCTCGTCGCCGTCGAGGCCGGCCTCGATCCGGATGCCGTTGCCCTCGGTGCCGGTGTGCACGGCGGTGAGGTTGACCTTGCTCGTGACCGTGCCGTCGACCGCGGCCGTGACGGGCGCGGACATGCGCCGGTTGAAGACCACGTAGCCCCGGCCCACCGCCGCGACGAGCGCGGCCGCGACGGTCGCGCCGGTGTCGCCGACCGCGACGCCGACGCCGTACCGCTGGCCGCCGATGTAGCGCACGAGGGTGCCGGCCGCCGTGGCGGTGCCGGTGATCGCGATCGCGCCGGCCGCATTCGAGCCGCCCGACGGGTCGCCGACGTCCATCGCCCAGATCTCGCCGAGCGGGTTGTGATACCGCGCGTAGGCGATCATGTCGGCGAGCATGGACCCGCGGCCGCCGAGCGCGTTCGGGTCCGTCGAGCCGACGTTCTGCGCCTTGAGGGCGACGAGGCTGCCGCCGTTCGCGCCGCTCTTGCGCCGGCCGAGCACCAGGGTGCGCGAGAGGCCCGAGTAGGGCGGCACACCCGGGTTGAACTCGGCGTAGAACAGCGGGCGCCGGACGTCGCCGGGCATCTGGTTGAACGATACGGCCACGGGCGATCACTCCGAACGGAAAGCCGGCCGCCGTGCGGGCGGCCGTGGGTGGCGGGACAGGGGGTGTGTGAAGGGTCAGGCCGCCGGGGCGGCCGCGTCGGGGTCGGCCGCCGAGGCCGCCTCGGGCGCCGGCAGGTCGAGCGGGCGCACGGTGACCTCGCCGCGGCGCGCCATGCCGGCCCAGTAGGCGTTCCAGGCGACCGGCGCGCCCTCGGGCGGGAGCATCCGGCCGCGCGAGGGGTCGGGGATCTGCGCGGTCGGCAGGGCCGGGGTGACGTGAGTGTCCATCGGTGGCCTCGGCTCAGGGGTTGGCGCGCACGCCGAAGGTGATCGCGGCCGCGCGGTCGTCGGCCTCGCTCGGGGCCGCGTCCGGGGCGAGCGCGTGCGGCGCGAAGGTGAGATCGGCGCCCGTGAAGGGCAGCACCGGAGGCGGGGCCGGGGCGGGCAGGATGCCGGCCAGGAGCTGGCAGGTGGCCTGCGCGCTCGATCCCGAGGGGGCCGCCTCGCAGACCGTGCGCAGCGGATCGGGCAGGCTCGCGTAGGGGCCGGTCGGGGGATCGAGCGCGTCCTCGCCGTCGTCGCCCTTGAGCTCGACCGCGAACCGCAGGTAGCGGACCGCGAACTTCTCGCCGGTCTGGTCGGTCCTGAACGGATCGCTCTTGTACTCGGGGACGCGCCGCGTCACCGCGCGCCGCAGGAGCGCGGCCTGGGACGTCTCCCCCTCGCAAAGGGCCACGACGGCGCGCTCGCTCAGGAAGTCGAGGAAGGCGGCCAGGTCGCGGTCGCTGCCGACGCGGTGGAGCATGGGCACGCCCTCGACGTCGGCCACCGCCGTCATCGCGATCTC
Source organism: Methylobacterium crusticola (assembly GCF_003574465.1). Classification (GTDB taxonomy): domain Bacteria; phylum Pseudomonadota; class Alphaproteobacteria; order Rhizobiales; family Beijerinckiaceae; genus Methylobacterium; species Methylobacterium crusticola. Next base: position 33,027 of record NZ_QOWC01000014.1, on the reverse strand, counting down.
GAGCACCAGCTCGCAGCGCAGGTCGAAGGGCGAGCCGCCGTTGTTGGCGGAGTAGGCCTTCGCCACGATCGACTCGGTCGTGACCACGATCACCGGCACGGGCTCGCGGTGGTCGAAGTCGGCGATGCGCTCGTCGTAGACCAGGGGGCCGCACAGTTGCGCGATCCCCGGATCGGCGAGCAGCGTCTCCACCGCCTGGAGCCGCAGGGCCGTCAGCGCGAGGCTCATCGGATCTCCGCGAGGTGGATCTGGGCGCGCCCGAGGTCGACCGGCAGGTAGTCGGTGACCTGGTAGCGCTCGCCCGTGTCGGTCCGGATGATCAGGTCGCCCTGGACCGGGCGCTGGGGCAGGCGCGCGACGTCGACGTCGATCCGGGGCTTCTCGCCCGCGATCGCCTTCGTGGTCGCGTCAGACATCGCCCGGCCATGGGCGTTCATCATGGCGCCGGGCGCCACCCAGACGCCCCGGAAGGCGACCGCCAGGCGCGCCGTGTCGACGACCGGCCGAGCGTTGACGTCCCGCACGGCGCCGACGAGCGGCGCCGTGCGGGGCTGGAGCGTGAAGCCCTCGGCGTAGACCGCATCGACCGTGCGGCTGGCGGCGCGGGCGAGTGCGGCGAACGGCGCGGGCATGGGCGCCTCAGAACGACTTGTTGAGCCGCACGCGGCCGACGGCCGAGGGATTGGCGGCCGCCAGCACCGCGACGCCGAGCTTGGTATTGCTCCCCGCCGTCGTGGTGGCGTTCTTGGCGGTGGCGTCCCAGTAGACGGCGGCGCCCTGCGTCCAGGCCTGGGCCGAGACCTTGGGCAGGTCGTAGACGCCGCCGGTCACGACCTCGACGTCGGCGCCCGAGAGCGCGTCGGCGGCTGCGACGCCGAAGATGGCGCCGACGATCACGACGTCGCCGGACAGGAGGTTGGCGGGCGCGGTCAGGGTGACGACCTCGCCTTTCTGCACGAAGTTGCGCATGGGGTGGACTGGCCTCGAGGGATGGGGGTTGCCGGGAGGATCGCGGGCCGCGTCAGGCGGCCCGCGTCACGAGGGCCGGGGCCTGGCCGATCAGGCCGAGCGCCACAGGCCGCGGAAGTCGATCACCTTGGCGGCGACGTCCTGGCGGACCTTCACCTCGACGCCGTCGACGTCGAAGCCCATGCGGGTCTCGGTGTAGAGCCCCTCCTGGCCCTCGAGGTAGGCGAGCTCGATGATGTCGATCTGCTCGGGCGAGCCGGCGAGATACCAGGTCGAGGCCGAGGCGACGTCGAGGCGGGGCTCGGAAACTGCCTGAAGCTTCTTCATCGACGCCGTCACGACGTCCGAAGACTTCGTCGGGTAGATCTGCCCCAGGAACTGCTCGGCGACCGTCTCGAGGGCGGTCGGCACCACGAGGTAGGTCGGGGTGACGTTGAGCAGCGTCTTGCCGTCGAGGCCGGTCTGGACCCGCATCATCTGGCGCGCCGCGCCGACGCCGGCGGCCCCGATGGTGGGCGCGCCGGTGCCGACGTTCTTGTGGTTCGTGCCGTCGAACACGTTGAACCCGTCGGCGAGCGCCGGATTGCCGGTGATCTGGCCCCAGACGAGGTCGCTCTCGAGGTTCGCCGCCGCCACGCCGAACGCGCGCGGGATGCGCGTGAAGGCGTCGAGGTCGTCGTTGATGATGACCTGACGGGTGATCGAGACGATCTTGCCGTAGGTCGCGACGGCGTACTTCTCGCCGGCGTCGCCCATCTTGCCGCGCTTGAACTCGCCGTGCTCGTTGACCTTCTCGAGCTGGGGCGCCTCGCCGAGCTGGACGCGGCTCACCGGCTTGAAGTCCGGCACGGTGACCACGCGCACGAGCGGCCGGAAGGTCTGCGGGGCGGCTTGGTAGCCCATCCGCAGGGTCTTGTTGGCGACATTCGCCAGGATGTTGGGGAAGTCCGAGGTGGAGAGCGAGCCGCCCGAGCGGATCGCGATGTCGGACACGCCTGAGCGCATCTCGAGCATCGCCTGGGCGCGCTCGTGCTTGGACATGCCGCGCGTGCGCACGCCGGCGCCCTCGAGCAGGTCGGAGCCGATCTCGAGCAGCGTCATGCCGCGGAACAGCCGGCCCTGGTCGGAGAGCTGCACGCCCTTCGGGTCGAAGCGGTGCATCAGCGCGTTCTCGATCGCCGCGCCGCGCTGCTCGACCTCGGACGGGCCGGTGACCTGGGCACGGGGCACGCTGCGGGTCATGGAGGCATCCGAGCGGGCGGCCATGAAGTCGAAGGCGCGAATGCGGAAGGCCTCGGCGCCGGTGTCGCCGTCGAGCGCGGCGTCGATGTCGGCCTGCGGCATCCCGGAGCGGCGGCCGATCTCGCGGATCTCGGCAGCGCGGGCGCGCTCGGCGCGCACCTGCGCTTGGCCGTCGACGGCCAGCACGGGGGCGGGTGCCGGAGCCGCGGCCGGGGCGGCGCGGGTCTCGGGGGCCTCGGGAGCGACGGTCTCAACGGGCGCCGGGCCCGCCTGCGGCGAATGACGACGAAGCACGTCGCTCTCCTCGGTTTGGGCCTGCGCCCGGGGGGTGGGGGTGGGTTCGGCGGGCGTGCTGCGCACGGCCGCCCGGGGATCGGCGGGGACGGTCACGAGGGAGACCTCGAGGAGCTCCCACTTGTCCGCCCGCCAGATTTCGGTGTCGTCCTCGACGCTGGTCAGCGTCCACGAGGTGACGCGGTAGCCGACCGAGATCGACGAGAGCTCGCCGCGCGAGACCATGCCTTCGAAGGCGCGGCCGTCCTCGGTGTCGGCGAAGCGCAAGCGCCCCGCGAGGCCGGTCGCGTCGAAGCGGGCCTCCTCGACCACGCCGATCGGCCGGGCCTGGTCGTGGTTGAACAGGAACGCCATGCGGCCGTCGATGGCGCGGCCGAGGTCGACCGCCTCCGGTCCGACCGCGAGCTCCTCGAAGGCGCCCCAGCGCCGGATCCGGGCGCCGCTCGAGAACACCGCCTCGATCGTGCGGGCGGCCGCGTCGTAAGTGCCGGGCACGAAGCTCGCCGCGCGGGTGACGGTCGAGCCAGGCTCGAACCCGTCGGGGCCCATGCGGGGCGTCGTGGCCGCGCGCGTCAGCGCGTTGGAGACGGCGCGCGTCAGCGCCGCACGGATGCCGCTCATCGTCGGATTTTCCTGGGGGGTTGGGGGTCAGTCGGCGCCAGGCTTCGGCGGATCGGTGGCGTAGCCCTCGCCGCCAGGCGACTGCGCGACGCCGAGCTGCGAGGTGCGGCGCGGGTCGATGTCGAGGACGAGGCCGTCCTTGTCGGCGAGCTCGAAGAAGGCCTTGGTGTCGGCGATGACCTTGCGCCAGTCTTCGCCCCATGAACCGATGAAGGTCTGGGGCGTCATCCGGCCGGCGCGCACCGCCAGGATGTCGGCCTCGAGGTCCTTCCTGGGGTCGATCGGCTCGACCGCCGGCATGACGTAGTTCCAGCGATAGCCGTCCTTGCGGGGCTTCAGGGCCCCGGCGGCGATCGCAGTATCGGTCCACCAACCGGTCACGCGCCGCATGAGCTGCGGCACCAGCATCAGGTGCTGCTCCTGCTCGGTCAGGCGCCGGTTCTCGATCTTGCCGGCCCGCAGGCTAGAGTAGTTCGCCTGCCGGAGGTCGCCCGTGAGCTGGTCGTAGGTGATGCCGGTGCCGGCCGCGAGCGCCATCTGGCCGGCGAGCCAGACCGGCTCGAACTGGCCCGACCCGGTAGGCGCGGCAAAGCTCACCTTCTCGCCGGGGTTGAGATAGTTGATCATCCCAGGCGCGAGTTTCTCGATCAGGCGCCGGGCGACTCCGCCCTCCTTGACGACCTGGCCGACGTTGCTCTGCTGCTCGCCGTTCGTCTCGACGAAGGCGGCAAAGCACGCCTCGGTCTTGGCCTTGACCAGAACCGCGTCCATCAGGTCGGCGAGATCGCGCGCCGTCATCAGCACGGGCGCGAACACCGGCACGCCGCGCACCTGGCCCGGCCGCAGGGGCCGGTAGAGGTGGATCACCTCGGAAGCCTCGACGAATTTCGAGACGAAGGGCGAGCCGTAGAAGTTGAAGTCGCCCGGATGCTGTACGTGCAGCCAGTAGCCCGTACGCCGATCGTAGTCGCCGAGACCCACGCCGAGGCGCGAGTTCTGGCCCTCGAACAGGCCGAGATCGCGGGCTGTGTCGATCCAGTCGCCCTCGAGGACGTGGAGCTGCAGCGGAACCCGCATCCCGGAGGAGAGCGGGCGGATGACGCGGCGCACGACCGCCTCGCCGCCCTCGCAGGTCGTGCGGTAGGCCGTGACCTGCTGGCCGGCGAAGTCGAGCACGCCCTCGACGTCGGAGACGGCGCACCAGTCGTCCCATTCCTGCCGGACCTGGTTGTCGATCCGGTCCGATCCGTTGTCGGGTACCGCGAGGATGCCGGTGCCGATCGTGTGCGCGGTCTTGATGTCGAGCACGCGCTGGCCGGCCGCCGTGTTGCGGGCGAAGTCCCGCGAGCGGTTGCGCAGGCGCGCGAGCGCCGTGCCGATCTCGACGTTAGCCGAGGTCGCGCCGCCGGCGAAGGTGTCGGCCCGCCGGCCGACCTTGGCGCCGTCGTAGCCGCGCGTCCCCTCGACGAGGCCGAGGGCGTGGGCGCGCGTCATGGCCGCCCGCGGCGCCACCCAGGCGAGCGCGGTCAGCGCCTTCAGGGCGAGCGACATCGGTCAGTCCCGTCCGAAGCTGGCGTAGGTGGTGCACAGCGGCGCGGGTTTCAGGCCGAGGAAGGCCGCGATCTCGTCGCGCACCGAGCGCATGTCGGCGAGCGAGCGGTAGGTTACCTCGCGGTTGTCGGCAAAGCGCACCTTGGACGCACCCGTGGCGATGGCTTGGTTGATCGCGTCGAGATCGGCGGTCGTCCAGGCCATCGGGGCGCGTCCTCAGAACCAGTCGGTCGGGCGGTCGAACCAGCTCGGTGCCGGGGGCGGCGCCGGAGGCTCGGGCGGGGGCGGCGCCGGCACGGGCGCCAGGGGTGCGCCGGACGAGCCCTCGGGCGACGTCGCTAACCTCCGCGCAGGCGTGAAGAGGTCGACGTGCGAGAGCTCGTCCGGCAGTCCGCGGGCCCGCGCGAGCGCGGCCCATTCGTCCGGGCTCATCGAGGAGAGCCCAAGGTATTCGGCGAGCGCCAGGTTGTAGACCCGGCAGTCGAGCAGGTGGTTGTCGGTGGTCTTCGCCCACTTTCGGGTGGTCACCTGCCCCTTGACGATCACGTCTTCGAGCCGCTCACCCGTGAGCTGCTTGAAGTACGTCTCGTCGAGCCACATGCCGAAGTGGCAGTAGCCGGGCGGATCGACCCGCTCGCCCGAGCGGACGCCGGCCTTGTGCAGCGCGTTGTAGAGCCAGGACTTGAGGCCCCAGGTCCCCACCGGATAGATGTGGACGCCGCCCTTGATCTTGCGTCCGTCGAGGTCGACCTCGACCTCGCGCCGCTGCCCGATCGGCGGCTTCTGCCAGCCCGGCACGCCGTCGAGCGCCAGGATCGTGTCGTGCCCGGTGTTGAGGTTGATCGATTGGTTCAGCCGCACGAAGCCGTAGACGGCGTTCGAGAGGTAGCCCGTGTCGATCCCGAGCACGTCGACCCGCCGCGTGCGCCCGAACGCGTCGGGGAACTCGCGCCGGAGCGTCCGGTCGAGGAGGAGGCCGTAGACCTCGCTCCGCGAGTCGGCGGGGTCGCCCGGGATGTAATCCGCGTCGACCGTCCAGCTCTGACCGTCGGGTGCGAAGGCCACGACCTCGTACCAGATGCCGCGCATCTGCACGTCGGCGCTCGCCACGAGGAGCAGGCCCTGCGCCGGCACGTGGAAGCGCGTGAGCCCGTCCTCGCGCCGCTCCATCAGGCGGGTGTGGTCGGGGGCGTCGCCGCGCTGGCGGTAGGGCAGCCCGAGGGTCAGGTTCGAGAAGTCCTTGGCGCCCTTGTCGCCCTTCTTCGCGTTCTTGAGCCAGTCCTCGGCGATCGCCTCGTAGCTCATCATGAGCGAGATGAACGCGTCGATGTGAAAGCCCGGATGGCGCCCCTCGCCCTCGACGGAGGGGATCCAGCGCCCGTCCCGCAACGCCTCGACCCGCTCGGCCTCGGTGACGTGGTGCCCGCACCGGCATTCGTAGCGGGTGCGGTGGGGATGCGCGGCGTCGATCCGCAGCCGCTCGAAGTCATGGACGAAGAGGTTGCCGCAGCCCGGGCAGGTCAGGTTCCAGAACCGCTGATCGGAGCGCCGGAACGACCGGTCGATCCGGCAGTGGCCGGGCTTCTCGCCCGTCTCGTCGCCGGTGTCGATCTCGGGCGTCGAGATCTCCAGGATCTTGTAGTCTTTCGTGCGCCGGAACGCCGTGAACCGGCCGAAGAACAGGGTCTCGGGGTCACCGAAGCCCGGAATGTCGGCCCACTTCGACAATTCGTCCTTGACGCCCTTCTTCGTGGTCTTGGACGAGAGGTCCATGACCGAGTTGGCGTTGCCGAGCGAGACGTAACCGCCCGGGAATTTCTTCTCGTAGGTGGTCGAGCCGGCGCCCGAGCGGCTGGTCTGCGGCTCGATCACGACCCGGCCGGCACGCTTCTGCCACGCGTCGATCAGGGGCTGGAGCTTCTGCCCGTTGATGTCGCGCAAAAAGTCGATGCCGGGCACGCCGTAGAGCGTGTTCGCCGGCTCCTGGTCGGCGATGTAGAGCATCCAGCCGAGCGCCAGGATCGAGGCGCCGGTCTGCTGGCTCTTGCGCACCGTGACGAGGTTGCAGGGATGATCGTCGCCGAGGCAGTCGGCGATCTCAGTGAGGTAGGGCGCCCCAGCCGGGTTCCAGCGCTGCCCGGCAAGCGGGCCGTCGATGAGGACGAGGTTGTCGGCGAGCCACTGCGAGACGGCCACCGGGGGGCGCGGCTCGAGGACCTGGCCGATCCGGCCGGTCACCAGTCTGGCCGCGCCGGAAAAGCCGCTCATTCCCGCTACTCCGCCGGCACCTCCTCGTCCGTCGCCGGCGCCTCCGCGGCCATGGCCTGGAACGCGCCCGCGATCTTCGCGCGCATCCGGGCCGCCGCATTCTTGAGTTCGAGCCGCAGGGTGTGGACGTTCTCCAGGCCGAGCGCCCGGCCGATCGCGTCCGCCTCCTGGGGCAGTTGATCGATGTACCGCGCCATCTCGGCGGCGGCCTGCGCGACGGCCGCCTCGTAGCGGTCGCGCCGCAGGAGCTGCTTGCGCAGGTCGCCGACCTCGAGCCGCCGCTTCTCGACGTCGTGCCAGGCGCGCTGGCGCAGGGCCTCGTCGTAGCTGTCGGCCGGGGCCGGCGCGGGCGGCGCGGCGGCCTTCGAGGCCTGCGCCTTCGAGGGGTCGGCGTAGCGGCCCCGCAGGTGGTCGTACTGGACGACGTTGATCAGCGCGATGCGGCCGCGCCCGTCGCGCTCGACCGCGAGCCCGTGCTGGGCGGCGTGGTCGCGCACGAGCTTGAGCACCGCCTCGCGGGTGACGCCGTCGCGCTCGGCAATCCGGGCGGCCGGCCACATCACCTCAGGTGTGGCAACGTCGGTTGGCACGTCTCACAACCCTGGCAACCGTGCTTTCGGGGCAGCCTCACTGGCAAGAACCCGGGGTCTCTCGCCCGTGGGGGGCGATCGCCCGGGGAGGGACCCGCGGGCCGGCCGGGGCCGGCGGGGTCAGGCGCCGAGCACCCGGCCGAGCTCGTGCGCCAGCCGGTCGGGCAGGTCGCGGGCGACCGCCGCCTCGAAGGCCGCGCGGCTCGCACCCGTCACGAGCTCGTCGGGGAGATACAGGCCGGAGCGCACGACGGTGAAGCGGTCCATGCCGCTGTTCGTCTTCGACAGCGCCCGCTCGAAGACCTGGCCGTTCCAGTTGGGCTTGACCACCCGGGACGGCCACCAGCCGGCCTTCATGAAGGTGTGCGGCCAGATCGAGCGCTTGTTCCAGGGCGCGGCCGAGACGCCCTGCGCGGTCTCGCGGGCCTTGAAGTACTTGAGGCGGATGTCCCCGCCCTTGACGGTGACCGTGTAGGTCAGCGACCCCGCGCCCGCCTTGTGGACGCGCAGGGCCTTGACGATCACCCGGCGCGTCAGCCCCGTTTGGGGGACGAGCGCCCGGGTCATCTGCGTCTTGGCCTTGTCGCCCGTGTGGTTGATCGCCCGGGCGAGCGCGAGCGGCGCCTTGGCGCCGGTCGCCGCGATCTGGTTGCCGAGCCGGGCGATGGCCGCGGCGTCGAGCGTGACGGTCAGGGCGCCGGTCATCGGGCCCGCCGCCGCGCCTGTTCGATCTGGCGAGCGAGCGCCGCGGCGTCCTGCGCCAGGCTCTGCCCGATCCGCCGCGCGCCCTGCGCTGCACTCCGCGCGTCGCCGCGCAGGAGCGCCCGGGCGCCCTCGACGAGGGCGGTGCGGCGCTCGGCGCAGGCGCAGCCCATGGTCGCCTCCGGGGTGTGAGTGCCGCGGCGCTGCCCGCGGCGAGCGGGTTCGGACAAGCCCTGCGGCCCAAAGAAAAACCCCGGCGGGGTGCGCCGGGGTTTTTCTGACCTTCTGAGGGTGACCGGACTGTCACCAAATTCCAGGCGCGCCGTCAAGCTGCCCCTTGCAGCACGTGGCGCACAGGGGACGCGGGCCGGCGCGCCCGTCCCAGAGGGCGCGAGGGCCCCTTCTGAGGGGGAGCAGCGACGCGCAGAAGGCTGTGGATAACGCGACGCTTCGGGAGATCCCCCGTCTCCCAGGGACGCATCGGCCGGGCGCACCCCTCGAGCGTGAAGGCGGTGAGCTGCGGCGCCAAGTCGGCGTGCAGGAGATCGAGGACCGAGCGCCAGATCTCGTACTCGCCCCGGCCCATGATCGTCTCAACGGGGTCGGGGGAGAGGGAGGGCTTCTGGTACGCGTCGGGGTGCGGGAGGCGGCGCTTGCGGTCCATCCCGTCGACCTCGATCTCGTAGGCACCACCCTCCCCCATCACGGTCTCGCGCCGGAACCAGGCCGGCTTGCCGTTGCCGCCGGTCACGAGGGCAATGACGGGCGCCTCCCCTTCCCAGTCCGGCGTTCCGCCCAGGAGGGCGTGTCGGAACACGAGCCGGCGCGGCGTGGCGTGGGGGCGCAACGTGCGCCGGCCAGACGCGTGGGTGAAGCAGAGGCCGTGGAGCGCCCGCTGGACCGCGGCAGGGCCGAGCGTGCCGAGTTCCCCCATGTCGGCGATCGGGTTCCAACCGTCCGGCAGCTCGAGCTCGAGTGCGTGGAGGGCCTCGACCGCATGCGCGGCCCGAACCGCGTCCGGGTGCGGGTCGTCGCCGCCCCAGGCGTTCGGCACGACCCCGTAGCGGTTGTCGGGAACATCGATCCGCACGCCGAGCTCCGCCATGCGTTCCAGGCCGCCCATGCCGCCCCGGTAGCCCGCAGGGCCGAGCAGGCCCGGATCGGGCTGCGCCTTCGGCAGCTCGTCGCGGTAGGCCCAGCGCAGGAAGTCCTCGATCCCGATCCGCTTGCGCATGACACCCGCCTCGTACGCGACTGGAGAAGCGTTTATGATGCAGGATCAATGGTTTAAGCCGGGTTGCGATCGCCGATTTAGCGCGGCAACACCGCCCTTCGACGGCCTTTGTCCCAACTGTCCCAACTCTAGAAGATCAAAGAATCAAGTTGGGACAAGCTAAGTATCTGATTTCAAAGGGGTTATCCCATCTGTCCCAAGTGTCCCATGTTTCAGCCTCACGTGAGTCATTCACGGCTCCGATTGGCGTTCCGCGAGAGACCGGGAAGGAAGGGATAAACGCGCTTTTACGCGCGCGGGCGCGAAAAAAGTTGGGACACTTGGGACAGATGGGAAAACCCCTTTAAAATCAATGAGTTGCGCTGTCCCATGTTCGTCGTCTGTCCCAACTCGACTTGGGACAGACGGGCGATTCACCCCTTCCTTCCCGGTCTCTCGCGACATCCGATCCCGGGTTGGCACGGCGCGGCCGCGCGCGACAGGAGCGATTCACCCCTTCCTTGCCGGTCTCTCGGGCGCAGCCAACCCGGGGCGTGCGATGGTGCGCGCCGCCGCAGCGTGATTCACCCCTTCCTGCCCGGTCTCTCACGGCTCCCCCTCCCCGTCCCAGGTCACGGCCTGGTTGACCTCGGCCTCGAACATCTCGCGGCAGGCGGCGAGCGGCGGCAGCACGTAGCACCACATCCGATCCGTCGAGCCGTCGAAGTGGCACCGCTTGCGGGCGAGGCCGGGGATCAGCTTGCGCATCTTGATCCCGAAGGCAATCAGCTCGGATTTGCGCCGGACGCCAATCTTGTCGGCGGTGACAATGTAGTCGTCGAACAGCGCCTCACCCGGGATGTGCGGGTGCCAGCGCGCTTCTTTCGACAGGCACGAGCCCGCGGCGAGCCGCTCGAACCACCACGATTCGACCGTGTCGAGCGAGCGCAGCTTCTGCTCGAGGAGCGCTTCGGTGCGCGGGATCTGGCGCAGGTTGACCTTGGTGAGATCGAAGCTGAGCAGGTCGTGCAGCAGCGCCTCACGGCCGCCGTCGCCCATCTCACGGTACAGCTCGGCGAAGTACTCCTTGTTCTGCGCGCAGCCCGATCCGACATCGATCACGCAGAAGCGCCGCTCATCCTTGCCGGCCGGGATCACCCAATCCTCGTTCGAGGTGATGAGCAGGCGCACGAAGTTCTTGAGCCGGATCGGGTCGACCCCCTTCGACTCGATCATCTGCGTCTCGGCCGTAACGAGACCCTTGAGGCGGCCCTCGGCGGCCTTATCGCCGGCCCAGAAGCCTTCATCCGCCTGCAGCAGAAGGCAGCTCGCCATGTGGGCGTTGAACTGACCCACGAGGTAGCGGGGATCGTCGACCAGGAAGAAGTGGCTGGCGATGAGCGAGCCGAAGACGTCGCCGACGACGGACTTGCCCGAGCCCATCTTGCCGCGCATCACCACGGCCGTGCCGATGCGTTCGCGCGGGCGCTGCACGATGTGGGCGAACCAGCCGAAGACCCAGTCGAACAGGGTCTTCGACCCGCCGCAGACGTTGGTCAGGAGGTGATCGCGGAAGACGCCGTAGCCGTTCGCCTTCGCCCGCGGCGTGACAGCGAAGCCCTGCCAGAGGTTGAAGTAGCCGGGCGTGTTCGGCTCGTTGTCGGGATCGGGGAAGAACTCGATCCCGCGGTACTGCCGACGCTCGCGGCTCACCAGCCAGCGCGCGGCCCAGGTGACGCGCTTGATCTTGCCGTCCTTGTCGAGGATCTCGGTCGGCCGGTTCATGAACCAGGCGCGGAAGGCGTCGAGGGTAAGCAGCTTGACCCGGTCCTCGATCGGGCCCCCCTCCTGCTGCTGCATGATCACGGCCTTCGAGCCCATCAGCACCAGGGCGTACTCCCGGTTCATGGCGCCAAGGTCGAAGCCCATGGGGCGCGGGTCGGCCGGGCCGTCGCCGTCCTCGGACACCGGGGCGTCGCTGTCGCCGTCGTCGCCTTCGTCGAGGGGCTCCTGCAAGCCGGGCACGGCCTCGTGCTCGCTGAGGACGGAGGCCGAGGCGAAGGCGCCCGCGATGCGGTCTTTGGGGTCGTCGGACACGGGCGGGCTCACACGAGGCTCTGAGATGGTGAAAGTGAGAGGGGGTTCAGGCCCCCTCCCCCGCGAGCGCCTGGGCGACCAGTGGCTCCCGCCCGGCGCACAGGGCGAGGACCGCGCACAGCGCCTCGGCCTCGGCAGCCTTGACGCGGGCGGTGGCGACGAACTCGGCGACGCAGCCGGGAGTGGGCGCGAACGCGGTTGGGTCGCGGCGTAGTTCGCGGGGCTCGTGCCGACCCGAGGCCAGATCCTCGGCGTGTTCGAGGTTGATCCTGGCCCGGCGCAGGCCGTCGAGGGCATGGGTGTAGAGCTGTGCGAACGTGTAGCCGGCGAGCGCGTCAGCGAGGTCGCGGGGCGGCGCGAGGCTGATCGAGATGGGAGCGGGCTCGGGGGCGAGCGGCAGCACGGCCTCGGTCCCGGCGCGCTTGGCCCGCGCTTCGGCAATGGCTTGGCGCGCCACCGCCCCGATGCTGACGGTCAGGCCTGCGAAGCTCCGAGCCGGGCCCGCGGCACGGACGCCCTCGGGCTCGCGCGCCGAGCGCCGGGGTGGCGGCGGCGCGAGCCGAGCCGCCGTGGCTCGGTCGAGAGCGATCGATACCTCGCAGACGGGGGGCATGGCGGGCATCACGCGGCGGCACTCCGAAGCACGTCGTTGAAATCCTGGCCCTCGGGCGCCCAGGCGATCTCGACCGAGAGGCCGGGTCGGGCGTAGCGGCGGCGGGCGCGCTCGAGGGCGAGGGTGGTGGCGAACCGGTCCGAATCGCCGTCGCCGCAGAGCCAGAGCTCGCGGACGGAGGGCGGGATCGGAATGCCGGGGCCGGCGTCATCGGCCGGGGTCCCGCTCGGCACGAAGAGGCGGCGCAGGCGCCCGGCCCGGTCGAGCCGCCGCTCGGATGGGTGGGGTACGGTGTCGGCCGCCTTCCCGGCGATGTTGCCGAGCGCGACGCCGGACCAGAAGGCGCACCCCTCGACGAAGACGGGGCGGCAGGCGCGCAAGGCCTCCCAGGCCGAGAGCACCGTCTCGATCCCCTCTCCCAGCACCAGGCGGACGGGGTCGACGACGCGCACGAGCTCGATCCGGCCGTCGGTGACCGAGCCCCGGGCCTTGCGGGCCGGCAGGCACTCGCCGGTGGCGGGGTCGGCGAGCCGGAGCTTGCCGTCCGGGGCGTCGAGGTCGATCCAGGTCGCGTGCAGGCCTGCGAAGCGACCTTCCGGACCGGTACCCGGGCCGCGGATCGCGGCCAGAAGCGCTGGACCGCGGTGCAGCACCGCTGCACCGTGCGCCCCCGACGCGAAGAAGGGATGGGCAAGCGCGCACCGCAGATCAGCACCATGCGGGGGCGCAAGTCCGCGTCGCGCCAGGTAGGCCTCCGCCGGCGAATCGGCGACGGGCCCGGCGGCGCGCCAGAGATCCCGAAGCCGCTCCCGCTCAGCCTCGCGGAAACGCGCACTCTCCCGCTCGGCCGCCGCAGCCTTCGCACGGGACGCCACCTCGCGCGCCGCCCGAACGGCGCGCCGCTCGGCGCGCTCGGCCTCCGTCTCGGGTTCGACCCCTGGAGGGCGGCGTCCAGTCAGGATCGTGCAGGCGGTGCGGAAGTCGCAGCCCTCGACGTGCTGCACCAGGGCGATGACGTCGCCGCCGATCGGCGTGCCCCCGCCCTGCCGGCACGACCAGATGCTCTTGCGCAGCGAGATGCCGAAGCGGTCGGTGCCGCCGCAGCCGGGGCACGGGCCGATCCACTCGGTGGTGGTGCGCAGGATCTTGGGCGAGCGGGCGCGCGCGTAGGCGACGAGGTCCGCGGCGCGGGCCTCCTCAACCCAGGCGTCGTGCGCGGCCGAGCCCACGGTCTCAGCCCTCAACGCAGGCGAGGGCGGGCGAGGAGCCGCCGCCCAAGCGCTGGACGGCGGCGCGTAGGGCGTCACCGTTGATCGCGAGGCCGTCGCTCTCGCGGATCGTCACGACGGGGTAGAGGGTCGGGCAGTGCTCGTAGAGGTCGGCGAGGGCGCGGAGATCCTCACGGGCGACGTCGCGGCGCCAAGCCCTCGCCTCAGGCTCGCCGGCGAAGATGTCGGCGTGCACCGCGGCGGCCCGGCGGCGCAGGAGCTCGGCGAAGATGCGGGACGGCATGCCGCCCGGCGTCGGCGCCAGGATGAAGGCGTCGGCGTTCGGGAAGTCACTGGCCACGCGGCCCCGATGCGTGGCCGCCTGGATCGTCACGACCGGGCGAGCGGGTGCAACCGGGGCCGGGCGCGCGCCGGTGGTGAGGGCCTGCGCCTCGATGCGCGCGACGGCCTGGGCGCCCTTGGTCGGGGCGCTGGCGCTTGGGCGACGTTGGGCGGTCGGTTTGGCCACGGCGCGAGCGCGGCGCGGGCTGTCGACCGGATCAGTAACGGTCGCGGGCGCGACAGGAGGGACAGGCGCCGGGGCCGTAGGAGGTGCGAGCCGGGCCATCCGATCCGCCTCGACCTGGGCGTAGAGACCCTCGAGGTCGAGCGGGGCCGCGCTGTGCGGGCAGGCGGGTGTGCAGGGTTCCGGGATCGGCGCGGAGGCCGGGGGGAGCATCGGAGCCGGCTTCGGGACCGCGCGGCGGATGTCCTTCGGGGACCAGACGGGGCAGGCGCGCGTGGCCATGCTCACCCCCGCACCTGGAGATCGGTCGGGGCGCCCTCCCTGGGGCGCACCAGGAGGTGGCCGGGCAGCGGGGCCGGCGCGTGGCAGGGCGCTCGGGCGGTGCGTGGGTCATCCCGATACGGGGTGGCGCTGTGCAGGTAGAGGTCGGCAAGGGTTAGGAGATCCTGTGCGGTACCGGCGAGGCGCGCGGCCTCGTCCGCCTCCTCGTCGCTGAGGCCGCGGCGTTCGACGCCGTAGCGGCGGAGCAAGTACGCGGCCTCGTCGCGCAGGAGGTCGACGTAGGCCAGCACGCCGTCCGAGCCGGGATGCGGGGCGCACAGAAGGAGCGACGCGGCAACCGCCACGCGCGGACGCACACTCGGTTGTACCATGATCGAGGCCCCTGAAATGCGCGCCACGGACGGGTGGGCGCGGTGGCCGGGCGGCCGGTGATCCGGCTCTGGCGGCCTATGGGTTAGATGACGACGATGGGTCCTCCGCCGGGATGATGGGGGCCGGAGGACCGGTGCTGAGGCGGCGACGGGTCATCGCTCAGGCCTCCGCCCGCGCGTCAGCCAGACGCCCCAGCGCGTTCGCCGATCGCCGCGCCGCACGAGCCGCACACCGAAGCTGATCAACAGCGAGCCGAGCCTCGCCCGCATCGCAGAGGGCAACCAGGTGCTCCAGGCGGTCAGCCACCTCAGCCACCGCGCAGCCCTGGTCCGCGAGCGCGCGCTGGCGCTGGGCGTGAGCGGCGCGGAGCGCGTCCATCTCCTCGGCGGAGATGCGCCGGGCTTCCCGCCGCCAGATGTCCTCGGCCCGACCATAACGCATGGGCTCCTGGAGAAAGGCGGAGACCCGCCGGGCCGCGCGGTCGATGGCGGCCTTGACGGAATCCCCGGCCGGCCGCGGCTCGGCGACGTCCTTGATGAGAAAAGCGGCCTCTTCCAGCGTCGTCATCCGGCGTGTCTCGGGAGGGTGTTCCGAGCGCTCGGAAGGTTTTTCCGAGATCTCGGAGAAGAATTCCGACATCTCGGAAACCTCCTGTGGTGTGTTGTTAACACCACGGTAGGGCGGCCCATGGCGGGCGGCGCCAGAGAGGAGGCGGCGTGATGTGTGGTTGAGCGCGACCGGCTTTGGTGGGCATGGGTCGCGCACGAGGAACGGAAATCCCAAAAGGGCCGGAGCCGCGAGGGCTCCGGCCAGTCACCTTGGGAGGAAACGCCCGTGAGGGCCACGCCCCTACCGGTCCCAGAACCGGCGCCGGCAGGAACTTCGGGACGGCCGCGGGAGGAGACCGTGATCGGGAAGACGGCAGGCCGGTCCATCAGGGCCGGCTTTCCGCCGTGAGCGCGCCGCGCAGCGCGACGGACGCCGGCGGAGCGAGGCACGGGCCGGCGGCGATGAGCACCAAGCCCGCGAGGATCATCAGGGCCGCGACGCCCTCGGGGGCGTAGCGGGACCAGGGTTTGCCGGCCGGTCGCGTCGCGCACCCGGCCGGCGTATCGACTGCCGCCGTAGCTAGGGGCGTCTGGGCGGCGGCGGTCGAAGAGATCGCCTCGGGGGCCAAGCGGATGAGGATCCAGCGGGCGCGCATCAGGCAGCCCCCGCTTCGGCTGTGACGGCGTCGCGCAGCGGGCGCGGAATATCGTTGGGCCAAGATACGGCATCAGGCCAATGGTCGGCGAACCACTGACACGCACGGTCGTAGGTGCGAATCCGAAATGACGCTGCGGGCGCGTCGCCGACTTTGTCGAAGAATCGCCAATCCCCGCACGCGGCCTGAGCAACCGTCGTCGAGGATGCGCCTGTGTGGGCGCAGTACACGTCGCGGAGGGCGAACAGGTGATCACGGAGGGTCTGTTCCATACCGTCAGCAAACATCAGATTTTGCTGACGGTCAATCAGAAACTTCTGGCTAGGCGGAACCGTGACGCTATCGGATAATTCCGATATGAACACGCTTCAGGAACGGGTGAGCTATCTCTTAGATCTGCGAGACATCTCGCAGGCCGAGGCTGCCCGGCGCGGTGGGTTCAAAAACACTGCGTTCATCAACGACTTAGTGCGTGGGCACAAGATCAGCGTACGCGGCGAGAGCATCACGAATTTGGCCCGCGCCCTCGCTACAAGCGAGGATTTCCTGCTCGGGAAGATATCAGATCCTGACAAGGGTGTAGTCGCCGGCGATTTCGCGGGTTCCGAGGGGACGCGCACCGCGCCGACCCACGTGAAGTCACGACGCACTTCCCAGACGATTGCTGGGGATATGTCGAAGGCGGCGCATGAGTCGCCGGGGGCGACTGGGACCGAGCATCCGATTCTCATACGGTTGCAGCAACGCATTGCTCACGTCGGACTCTCGGAAGCAGGTCTCGCCGAACAAGCGAAGCAGCCAGATGCCGTCAGTCGGCTACGCCGATCACTGGTGACGGATGGCGATCGGCCACACCTTGACATCGCGCTTCTCAATGCCCTCGCGAAACCGCTTGCAACCACGGCGACGTGGCTCATCACGGGCATCGGCGCCAACCGGCCCGGAATAGCTGCCGCAGTTCTTCCCACCGCACCGGCTGAGGCGCCCGAGGATGAGGTAGTCTTGTCCGCCAGCCGTGTCGTCGAAGCTATGTATGGAGGTGTCGTGGAGGCGGGCACATTCCGAGAGGTAGACGAATTCTCTGATGTAGCGCCGCCGCGCGTCTCCGCCCTGGCCGACGAAGAGTATCCGTACGCTCGCATGCTGGTCTTTGATGTGCGTGGCGATTCTATGGATGCGTTAAAGCCGCAGCCAATCATCGGCGGGAGTCGTTTGTCTGGCCTTGATTTCGAGAGCCTTCGCGGACGGGCGGCGCTCTACACTGGCATGGTAGTAGTGATCGAGCGTATGCGCGATGGCGGGCACCTGCGCGAGCTGTCGGTGAAGCAGCTCGAGCTCTACCAAGATCGCTACGAGTTCCATCCGCGCTCATCTAACACCAAGCACAAGCCCATCATTGTTCCGCACGACCGGGATCCGGACGATGGCCAGGAGGTTCGCCTTCTTGCGTGGGTGCGCGAGATACGACACCGGATCTGAATTGTGGCGTGCGGCATTACCGCGAAGCTTCCTCAAAATGTCCGAGCACACGGCCCTTCTCAGAGTTACACGCCGCACAGTAAAATGAGATGCTCGAGATCATTTTGCGAACCATTGAATCAATTCCTTTCGGGTCTAGTCGGCGCATTCCCAATGTTATGCGCGGGTAGGTCTCAGAACCACAGCCGAGACATCGAACCCGGAGCGTTCTTTTATGCTCAACGAGGCCGCCAACATTTCCCACTCCCGCGACCATACCGAGAACCTATGCACGCATTTGTTCTATTTTCGTTCTCATTTTGCGCCCATGTCAAGGCATGCCGGGCAGCCATCAACGCATCGCGCCGGGGCCGCACCCTCATCACGAGATTTCAATCAACTGAGGAGATTAGGCGCGCTATGATTAAGGCAATGTTTCTCAGCGCGTCTTGCTTTGCTGCCAATGTCCCGGCAGTTCGTGCAGCCGAGCTCAGTATTGCTTTCGCCGACGCTGGACCTGCTATCACCGCCGCTTCGAAGCGTCTTGGAGATCATCTCGACTGGGGCGCTGCCGTTTGCGGAGAACCCAAGTACCTCAAGACCGTGTGCGTCTGGGAACTCGGATCGAAATTCAGCCTCACCGCGAACACACTGGGCGAGTCGACTCGCGCGTCGATGCTGATCACGCGCTGGCGAAAACCTGACCAAAGCGACGCGTCTGAGATCAAGGCATTTCGCCTCGCGTGCAATGCACTTGTGGCAGCGCTCCAGCCAAACTGGTCGCCGCAACGGGTCAATCAGTTCGCTAACCGCCTCCGCGGCAAGATGCACACCGACCATGAGATACGAGACAGTGGGGTTCGCTTCGCCTTCTACACGTGGCCGGAAATGCTCACGTGCGAGGCTCAGCCGGACGGGTGACTTCTGATACACAGCACGCTGGACCATCAGCTCGCCATCAGATTTTTCTGCTTTGCGATTGACTATCAGAAAAAGCTGACGCAGCATCTGCCCCATCGCCCGCCAGCGATGGAGCCTGCTCGTGCCCCGCCCCACTCCGCCGACCCTCGGCGACCTCATCCGTGCCTTCCTGGCCGACTGCTTGGAGCCGGCTGCCCCGACCGCACGCGTCCCGGCCCGAGAGCTTTGCGCGACCTACGCGCGCTGGAGTCGCTGGCAGAGCTGCGCGGCGCTCACGGACGCCAACCTTCTACACGTCGTCGGCGCCATCACGGGTCAGATCGGCCACGCCGGACCGATCGAGGAGCTCGCCGGTCACGCATTCAAGGATGATCCGCTCCTCGAGTTCCTGATGCAGGAGACCCGGCTGAGGGCCAGCGCGTCGGTGTCGGTCGGTACGCTGCATCACGCCTACGTGCGCTGGCTCGACGCCGCGCCCCGCCGCAAGCGGCCCGGGTCGTTCCACGGCCGGGTCTCCGCGCTGATCGGCCGCGAGAGCGCGCGCTCGCCCGGCCCGGCCGGTGCAATCTTCGCCTGGCGGGGCCTCGCCCTCGACAACGGCCTGCCCGAGGCGGCGGTCGCTCCCTTTGATCCGACCGACGCGGCCAGCCTACGCGCCCTGCCCCTCGACGCCCGCGAGGTGGCGTGATGACGAAGCCGCGCTCGGCCCTTGTCTGGGGCGATCCCTCACGCGCGGCCGGCGCCCACGATGGCCACGGCGCGATCGACGCTCAGGACAGCCTCACGCAGTTTCAGCACCAGCCCCCGAAAGGCTCGCTCTGCCTCGTCGTCACAGGGCAGATCCTCCCGAAGCTTGGTGAGTTCGGCCACGAGGTTGGTGGCCACCGCGTGCGTGACGTTCTTGAAGCCGCCCGGCTTCACGGCGTCGTACGCCAGCGCGACGTCATAGTAGGCCAGCGTCAGGAGCCGGAAGGCCGAGTCCGGAGTGACTGCCCGCGGCGCCTCCGCATCCACGCATCGGCCTGCAGGGTGGGAGTCGGCGACCCCGTCCGTGTGCAACACCATCGACTCCCTCATCACATGAGAGCAGGACGAGCCGGCGGCGCGGGGCGTGCCCAGCTATCCGCGGGTCGCTCTCGCGGCCTCCTCTGCTGCCAGCATTGCGCCTCTCAGTTTCGCCACAAGCGCACCAAACGCAGTATCCACCTCGACACTGTCGGCCAACTCCAGGCGAAGTTCCATCATCGTCCGGATCGCTCGCCGAGACAAACCTTCATTGACGCGCACGAAATCCCCGGGATGCGCCTGCTCGTAGGTCAGGGCCAGCTCCCGGTACACACAGGACAGCAGCACGAAGGCCGCTTCGCCCAGAGCCAACTCGGGTCCCGGATCAAGAGTGCGCTCGACTGCGCGCGTCGCTCGGCTAGTCATGACAGGAAGCTTAGCCGTAAAGGTAGCCGAGGTCGACTACTCCTTTTGTGCCACGTGGGAGGCCTGTGATGCGCACCACCCCGCGCTCGCCCCTCAGGCCCTCGCAGAAGCTCGCGCTCCTGGAAGCTCAGAATCACGTCTGCCCACTCTGCACGCGCGAGATCCGGCCCGGCGACCGTCCCCGCGACGAGCACCTGCGGGCGCTGGGTCTCGGCGGCACGAACGCCTTGGCCAACCGTGCCATGGTGCACGGCCGCTGCGCCGATGCGAAGACCCGCGGTCCTGCGGGGGATCTCGCGAAGATCGCTGACGCCAAGCGTCAGAAGCGCAAGGCCTTCGGCTTCGAGACCTCGCACCGCCCGATGCCCGGCAGCCGCTCCGACCGCCTCAAGCGCACGCTCACCGGCGGCATGGTCCTGCGCGCCACGGGCGAGCCGGCCGGCCGCTCTGAACGTCCCTGAACCCCCCTTCCCGTCCCGCCCTCTCTCCGTTCCTCCTGGAGCCCGCCCTCCGATGCTCGCCCCGACCTTCCTCGCTGCCGACGCAGCCGAGCGTGCCGCCCTCTTCGCGCGCCTCGATCAGCACCTCGCCGGCTTCCGCATCCCCGGGGGCGACGTCAGGGTCTGGCTCCGGGAGGTGGTCACCTGGTCGATCCGGGGCTGCCTGATGCCCGAGCCCTGCGACACGGCTCGCCTCCTGATGGAGGTCGTCGGCCGGCTCAACCGTGCCCACGAGCGAGACCGCCTCGTCGACCCGGAGGCGGCCGACTTGGTGAATCTGATCGACACGCCCCTCGCCCGGGCCGCCGTGAAGGGCTGGGCACGCACGCTCCTGAAGCTCGAGGGCGAGGTGGTCGCGTGACCGCTCAGCCCTGGCTCCCCGCCGCCTCAGGCCTGCCGGTCGACCTCGTGACGCCCACGCGCGACCAGGTCGACTTCCAGGACTTGGCGCACGCCCTCGCTCACCTCAACCGCTACGCCGGGCACGCGCGCACGCCGGTCTCGGTTGGCCTCCACCTCCTCGTCGGCCTCGACCTCTGTCCCTCGGCCCTGCGGCCGTGGTGGCTGCTCCACGACGCGCACGAGACCCGCACCGGCGAGCTGCCCTCGCCCACCAAGGCCGCCCTCAGCCAAATCGCGGCCGCGATGTTCGGCGATGTGCTCGCCGAGCAGATGATGGAGGTGTGCCTCGTCTTCGAGGCCCGGCACGATGCGGCGATCCACTCGGCAGCCGGGTTGCCGCTCCCAACGCCCGAGCAGTGCGAGGCCCTGATGCAGGTCGACCTGCGGGCGCTCGCCACCGAGCGGCGCGACTTCCTCGCCGCCATGCCCAAGGCTTACCGCCGGCCCTGGTTCATCGACACGCTCGGGGTCCTGCCTGGCCCGAAGGTCTGGCGGCCGATGGCCCCGGCCGACGTGGCGATCAAGCTCTACGCGCTCTTCACCACCCACCTGCCGGCGCTGCAGGCCGGGCGCGCCGCCTGAGCCTAGAGGTCCTGCCATGCTCCGCTGCCCCCACGAGGAAGCCGAGGTCCTCGACGCCCTCGCCGACTGGCTCGCCGCCAAGCCCGAGGCCGGCTTCATCGTCGGCTACGTCGAGATCGGCCAAGTGCCGGGTGAGATCCGCTGCCGGATCGGCGACGTCGCCTGCGGCCCAGCCGGGCTCGTGGTGCTCGCCGCCGAGCTGCTCCGCGTCGCCTCGGAGGAGGCCAGTGCGCTTCCGGCCTGCGAAGCGCGGCGCGACCTCATGGTCATGATCAAGACCGCCCGCGCTACCCTGCAGTTCCGCAACCTGGAGCTGGCCTCGTGAGCGTGGCCGACGAACTCCCGCCCGCTGTGCCCTTCGGACTGGACGACCCCTGGATCACTCTCGGTGAGGCGCTGACCCGAGCAGCAGACGCAGGCTTCCCGGCCGATCGCCGCAGCCCCGATGCCACAGCTGCCGATCGGGCAGCATACCCCGGAGATCGAAACCCAATGAGTGGGTCCCTCAACCAGGTCCAGCTAATCGGCCATCTCGGGCAAGACCCCGAGACCCGGCGCACGCAAGGCGGTGATCCCGTCGTCAGCTTTCGCATCGCGACGTCTGAATCATGGAAGGATAAGGCGACCGGCGACCGCAAGGAGCAGACCGAGTGGCACTCGGTCGTGATCTTCAACGAGGCCCTGTGCCGGGTGGCCGAGCAGTACCTGAAGAAGGGCTCCAAGGTCTTCGTCCAGGGCAAGCTGCAGACCCGCAAGTGGCAGAACCAAGCCGGGGTCGACCGCTACTCGACCGAAGTCGTGCTCGCCCGCTTCGGCGGCGACCTGAAACTCCTCGACAAGGCCGAACGCGCCGCGCCCGATCCGGACAACTACGGACAAACCCGCATACGCGAGCCGTCGTACGCCGACGCACGCAGTGGCGCAGCGCGCCCGGCGCCGGCCGCCCGTCCCGACCTCGACGACGACATCCCGTTCTAGCCCGGAGCCCGCACGCACCCATGGCCGCCCCGTCCAAAGTGCTCGCCGCCAAGACCGCCCCCGACCGTCAGGACCGCATCACCCGCATGGCCGCGGTGATGCAGCACCACCAGAGCGGCGACGGCGCCTGCACCTTCGCCCACCTCGCCGCGGCCGGCTTCTCCGAGGCCGAGATCGAGGCTTACCGCGACGCCGCCCGCGAGCAGCTCTCGGGCCGCCCGATCGCGATCACGCTGCCGGCCGGCCGTGTCGAAGGCCTCGCCCTGGTGCGACACGCCCGCGCCGTGCGCGCCCGCCGGAATGCGGCCCATCCGGCCTGACCCCTTCACCCCCAGCCCAGAAGGAAGCTGCCATGTCCCAGACCGATTCCCTTCCCGTCCCTGTCCTGCGCGCGGCCGAGATCGTCACGGCCTACGTCAGCCACAATGCCCTGCCGATCACGGGCCTGCCCGACCTCATCGCCGGCGTGCACGCGGCGATCACCCGCCTCGCCGAGCCAGCCAGCCCCGCCGAGCCCGCGCACCCGGTCCCGCCCGTCCCGATCCGCAAGACGGTGACAGACGACCACATCATCAGCCTCGAGGATGGCAAGCCCTACAAGTCGCTCAAGCGGCACCTCGGGCGTCTCGGGCTCACCCCGGAGACCTACCGGGCCAAGTGGGGCCTCCCGCCCGACTACCCGATGACCGCGCCGAGCTACTCGGCGGCCCGGTCGGCGATCGCGAGGCAAACCGGCCTCGGCCTGACGCGGAAAGCCGCCTGACCATGCCCGGCCCCGTCAGCGACAGCTATTCCGGCCCGGGCGACGGCACTCCCTACGTGCCGTCCTGGTGCTACCCGAAAGGTCCGAGGCTGTGCCCTTGCGGCCATCACGAGGGGTTCCATGCCGATGACGGGGCCTGCCTGCACGCCAAGACCTGCGGCTGCTCCGGTCTTCCCCCCGACTGCCTCACGCCGGACGAGGAGCTGTAGGTCGTGGCTGACGCCCTCGCCGCCCACCAGATCCGCCTCCCCCTCGCCTTGAACGATTCCCACAACGAGATCGGCGTCGTGCGCGACGCCGATGGGATGGAGGTCTTCACCGTCAACACTGAGGGCACGTGGCCCGACCACCAGGTGCTCGCAGTCGCAGCCCTTCTGATCGCCCGACTCAACGCGCAGGCGCCGCGCTCCGCCGTCGCCGCGACCGAGAGCGCCCTCACCGCCCTCGACGCGATCAGCACCATCCTCGCGCCGATCGCCGAGTCCTCCGCGGAGACCATGACTGTGTTCCAGATCGCAGAGGACGCGCGGGCCGAGCTGCACGAAGCAGCGAAAGGGCAGGTCTGAGCCGTGCCGCGCCGCCCTACCACCGTGACACAGGCCGACATCGCCCGAGCGATACGCGCGGTGCGTAACGCCGGCCTGCCCGTGGTCCGTGTGATCGTTCGATCTGACGGGGTAGCGGTCGAGACCGTGGGCGGTCCGGACATCGCCGCCCACGCCGAGGGCATCACAGCCCCGCCCGATGACGCGCCCCGCAGGATCGTCCTATGATCGACGCCATGCCTCGCGCGAAGCCTCCGCACCTCGTCCGCGAGCGCACACGGCACGGCCAGCTGGTCTGGTACGTGCGCGTGGGCCAGGGCAAGCGCATCCGGATGCGCGAGACTTACGGCAGCGAGGCGTTCTGGCGAGACTACCGCTTGGCGGTTGAAGGATCGCCGGTAGCACGGGCCGCAGGCCCCTCCCCCGGCTCGCTGTCCTGGCTGATCGCCCGCTACATCGAGAGCGCGGAGTGGTCGGACCTGAGCCCGGCGACGCGCAAGCAGCGCCACACGGTCTACCGGGCGGTGGAGGAAACCGCAGGAGCGGAGCCCGTGAAGCTCATCGACCGGCGCACGATCCTGGCCGGCCGCGACCGGCGGCGCGACCGGCCGCACGCCGCGAACAACTTCCTGAAGGCGATGCGCGGCCTGTTCGGGTGGGCCGTCGACCGGGAGTACGTCGCGAGCAACCCGACGACGGGCGTGAAATTGCTCTCCGGTGAGAACGACGACGCCGGGTTTCACGCCTGGACGGAGGAGGAGCTCGCCGCCTTCGAGGCGCGCTGGCCAGTCGGCACGCGCCAGCGCCTCGCCTTCGATCTCCTACTTTACACCGGCCTGCGCCGGGGCGACGCGGTGCGGCTCGGCCGCCAGCATGTGCGCGGTGGCGAGCTCACGCTCAGGACTGAGAAGACCGGCGCGGTAGTGACGCGGCCGATCCTGGCGCCGCTCGCGGCCTCGATTGCTGCGACGAAGACTGGCGATCTTGCCTTCATCGCGACAGAGCGCGGCACGCCGTTCACGAAGGAGAGCTTCGGCACCTGGTTCAAGAAGGTCTGTCGCGAAGCTGGCGTGCCGGGTGCGGCGCATGGCTTGCGCAAGGCCGGCGCGCGACGCGCGGCTGAGGCCGGCGCGACTGAGGCGCAGCTGAACGCCTTATTTGGATGGGCGGCGGGGAGTCGGGAAAGCGCGACTTACACTCGAACGGCCGACAATGCCCGATTGGCTCGCAATGCACCAGTTCTACCCACGCCGAGCAAAAATACTGAAGGCAGCTCGCCTTGATAAGCCGGAAGGGTCACCCGTGCTCTAGGCTGCATTTAAGTTAAGGCGGGACCAGCGATAGCGTTCTTCCTGGCAATCTGATGCAGGGGGGATTGAACGACCGGCGTTGGCCGAAAACAGTCTGGCAGCGTCCGCCCTCAAAACAGTGAGAACGGACATTCAGCTAGACGGGCGTAAGGCCTTGCCGAGGCGACTCTGACGGCCTACATCGTCGCGCTCACCACCCGGTACAGCCGATCCCGCTATCGACAGATCACCGCCATGCTTCCCCGCGCACGCGCCCGCTGAGCCTGAGCGTTGCGCCCGAATAGACTATCGTGACATCGCGGCGTGCTCAGCATTGCCTACCAGCCGCCCGGTTCGCGTGACAATGTGTCTTGATTTGCATTAGTCTATCACTTGGAATGGCATAGTGGATCTCGGAGTAACTACTTGTGCTGATCACACTGTTCGGGCCTCCCGGCGTCGGAAAGACGACCGTTGGGGATTGGCTCGCGTCTGAGTATGGGTTCCGCCATTATGCCCTCGGCCGCCTTCTCAGGGATCCCGTAGCCGCAGCCCGGATTGGGCTCGACCTGGACACAATCGATGCCGCGATCCGCTCTGGCAGGACCATCCGGTCGCCCGCCCTGTGGCGCTGGCTCAACACGGTGCTGCCGTCGAGCAGCGTGCCCGTCGTCGTCGACGGTTATCCGCGAGAGCCCGGCGCCCTCGGCCCCTTCAACGAGCTCGTACGGGCCCTGCCTGCCGGCAATCGTGTCGTGGCCCTTCACCTGACCTGCTCGCCGCAGATCTCGGCGCAACGGATGATAGCCCGTGGCCGGAGCGACGACCGGCCGGCCATGCCGGCACGGCGCCTATCGCAGTACGATTCCGTCCAGTTGCCGCTGCTTTCTCAACTCGGTGAGCGGGTCAAGGTGATCGAGGTGGACGGCGAGGTGGACAGGACGGTGGTCGCCCGCAAGGTCGCGGCACTGCTTGACCTCGCGCCGGCACAGAAGGTCTGATGAGGGGCAGGTTCCAGACGCCGGGCGACCGGCCTGCATCGCCCCGCGGCTTGCGGCCGCGCGGGGCCGCCGATCCGCGCCTCGGGCCCCGCCCGTTCACGGCGAGGATTCCGTGAGGCGGCCATCCGCGATCCAGCGCGGCGGGATCGTGAGCGAGGGCGATGCTATCGTCATCGCCCACCTGCTGCGCAGCCGGGAGTACGGCCAGATCAAGATCGGCCTCCAGAGGGCATGCGAGTTCTATGAGGCCCAGCGCTACTTCCGGGATCCGTCGGTGCTGGTCGTTGCGGGAGGGCAACACTTGTCCAGCCCCGACGTGAAGGTGAGGCGGTGGGCCTATAAGCTCGTCGCGCTCCTGCGCGCCAACACCCTTCTCGAGCCCCTGCGCGAGGCGATCAAGGTCGAAACGGACGCCGAGAATCTCTCCTGGGCCGTGGCGGCATTCTTCCGCCTTGCCCCGCAGAAGGATCGCGAAGCACTTCGGAAGGAAGAGAATACACCATTCTTCAACACGGCGCTCGAGCTCTCAGCCACCCTTTACGAGGAGCGGCCGGATCTGGAACGGCGCACCATGATCGACCTCAAAGCGTTTGAGGCTGATGTCCTGGTGCAAAAATGGATCTGCCTGCTTACCGGCTATGCCGGACTGCCGCAGCATTCCGTCTCCAGGCGCTTCTCGGACCTGGAGTTGGCCCGCAACCTTGTCAGCCACGACGACAAGGAGATCGTCGAATACTCCATCTGGGCGCTGCATCGGAACAGCCAAGGCACGCCCGGCAAGCTGCTCATCCCGCCGGCGGACCTTATCCGCCACCCCGCGAACGTGAGGAGATGGCTCTACCGCCTGATCGCCAAGACAGAGGGTTCGGCCGTGAGGTTCACCGATCTCCTAGAAGAGGGCATGCACGACGTTGAGCCTGCCGCACGCGAGGGCCTTGCCCTGGGGCTCGCCACGCTCAAGGTCCCGAAACTTCGCCTTTCAATCCTCTATTGGTTCGAGCGTGAGCGGGTCGAGGCCGTCCGATTGCCCTTGATCGACCATCTCGGGCGAAACGCGTCCGGATCGGAGGGAGACCGGCTTTTCCGCCAAACCCTGACGGATGAGATCGCCAGAACCGTCAGCGAGCTGCAGAGAAAGAAGATTCAGTCAGTCCTTGGCGTCGAGTTGCTGGAGGCGCAACCCACCTTAGACTTCGGCGACAACGGGCACGAACTGCTCCGGCTGCGGCTGGCCAGTGCGGGTGGGCCGGTAACCATCAACACACTTCTGATTGCAAACGGGAGCCTCAACATGACGATCGACAAATCCTCGAACATCACCGCCGGCAGCGTGTCGACCGGCATCATCAACACTGGCGAGATCAGGGAAAGCGTCATCGCCAACATCAAGGCCCAGAGCGGCGATCCCGTCATGAGCAGCCTCGGCCCCGAGCTGGCGCGCTTCCTCGAAAGGGCTGCGGTCGAGCCCACCATCAGCGACGACGACCGGCTTTCCATCAACGAGGAGGCGGCGCTCGTGACCGCGCCGGACGCCGGCGACGACCGACTGCGGCGCGCGAAGAAGTTCGGGACCTTCCTCAGGGGCCTGCTCGCGGCACCGGGCGTGGCGAACACCTTCGTTGATGAGGGCACCAAGTTGATCAATACACTCTCGAACCTGGGAGGGTGAGCGTGATGGGGAGCGTTGTCCGCGTCTATCTTTCCGGAAGCATTAAGAAGGGCGACGGCGACAACCGCTCACCCGATCACTTCTGGACGGAGGCCGACGAGGCCGCGCTTCATGCCGGCGTTGCCGGCGTGGAGCTGCGCCTACTCAATCCGGCAAAGACACCCATCCAGCGCTCCGACGTTCGCGCAAACTTCGGGTGCGACCTGTTCCTGGTGCAGCAGAGCGACGTCGTCGTCGTGGACGCGCGCCGCGAGAAGGGCATTGGCATCGGTGCCGAGATGATGTTCGCAGCGAACGCGTCCATCCCCGTGATCACCTGGGCGCCGCCGAACACGCACTACCGGCGCGACTTCGTGCCGAACGTGTTCGGGGAGGACCTGCGGGACTGGACGCACCCGTTCATCTGGGGGCTCTCTGACTACGTTGTCGACCACCTCAACGGCGTCGTGGTGCTGCTCAACCGATTTGTCGCCGATGGCCGGCGGCTCGAGCTGAGGAAAGCTCCCGAAGCCGCGATCGCCCACTTTGTCAGAAAGCACCACGATCTGGTGGACGGCATCATCGGCGGTAAACTGTGAGCGAGGTCGACGGCACCTATGCCAACCTCGGGGCCGGCATCCTGCTGCGGCAGGATCCTCATGGGCCCGCGGAGATCTACGTCGACGGCACCGTCCGTTTCCGGTTCATGGACAGAGTCTACCTGCCGACGACAACCGATCGCCTGTCCATCGAGCAGATCCAAGTGATCAATCGCTTCCGGGAGTTCGAGATAGCCGCAGGCCCGGGCCTGGCGTACCGGAACCGCCTGCGCAGCCTTGTTAAGGGGGTCGTGTCCGCCGTCGGCGAGGGCGGGCTCTTAGAGATTGGCTGCGGCAAGTTCCCGCTGTCGGCCGAAGTCCCGTCGAGGATCTACCAGGGCGTCGAGGTTGACGACGAGGCAATCGCCGAGAACCGGAGGCGCGGGATTCTCTGCACCCGGGATGTCGACGTCGAGCCAGCCGTCGTCCGGCAATGCGACCTCTGCGTAGCCCTCTTCGTCTTCCACTTCCACGTTACCGAAGCCACGCTCGATCTCGTCGCGGGCGGCCTTCCGGCCTGTGCGGTCGTGATATTCAATGTCGTCAGCAGGCAGCCGGAGATCCGAACGCGCGTTGCGCTAGAACTTGTCGGGCGCGGGCTCTGGCTCGGCTCGCTCGACTTGTCGGGCCTCGGGGCGTGCGACACGATGTACTTCGCGTCGAGGGAAGCGGGAGTGGCTCGGGCCCTGGCGGCGAGGCGGAGCGCTGAGACCCTCCTGCTGAGCCCACCAGCGGGTAACTGGCTATCTTAGCGTGGCGGTAACCTCCAAGGACTATTGCCTATCCCGTGATCATGCGATGATTGTCGGATGGCTTACGTTGGCGGAAAGGGAAATCGCTACCGGCACATCGTCCGTAGTATGCCAGAGCACAACACGTACATCGAGGCGCACCTCGGTGGAGGCGCGGTGATGCGCGCCAAGAAACCGTCCCCCATCCAGATCGGCATTGACGTGGATCCAGAGGTCGTTGCGCGCTGGATAGCTGACCCAATCGCCCCCTCGTGCCAGATCATCTGCGCCGATGCGTCGGAGTTCCTCGAGGTCTACCCCGCCGACCGGCACGACATGGTCTACCTCGACCAGCCATACCACCCTGAGGTTCGAAGCCGCGCCCGCACGTATCAGCACGAGTACAACGAGCGTGAGCACCGACAGCTCCTGAAAGTGGTTACGTCGCTGGGCGGCAGGATAATGATATCGGGCTACCAGTCTGGCCTGTATGACGAGGTCCTGAGCGCCTGGAGACGCGTCGACCTCGCAGCCGGCACGCGGCGGGTCCGGCGGGTGGAGTCCCTGTGGATGAACTTCCCGCCCTCAGCGCGGCTCCATGACACGCGCTGTCTCGGGGCCGACTTCCGCGACCGCACCAAGCGGCGGCGCCTGAGCCTTGCCCGCAGGGTCGGGGCGCTCGGGCACAACGAGCGCGACGCAATCCTGCGCTGGCTTGCGGACGCCTACCCCGAAGAGGTCGCTCACGCACTGGGATCGAGGTGATGAACCTCTCGCGCAGGTTCCGCGACCTCCTGTCGAAGACGGGCTACTGGCTCGACGGCAACCCCACCGAGGGCCTAGTCGTCCCCGGCCATCCGTCGTCGCCCACGGACATCGAGCGCTTCGACCCAATCTTTTCGCCGAGCCGCTCGTCGCTCGCCGCCAGTGCACTGTTCAGGGCGCGTGGAGCTCCCCTTGTGGTGTTCAAGGACGCGATGGACCGTCCCGAGCCCACCGATGGCGAACTCGACAACTGGCATGCGGTCTCATGGAACGCAGGCATCGCGCCAATCCTGTGGGTGTCGACGCCCTCGCGCGTGATCCTGTACAACGGCTACTCGCCCCCCCGCGCGGCGGCCCGCGACAGGATCTTGGCCGAGTTCGAACTTGGCGATCTAATCGACGGCACCCAGCGCATCGAACGAGCCTGCGGCCGCCTGACCTTCGACAGCGGTGCCTTCTGGAAGTCGCAGCATGCCCGCCGCCTCGACCGCAAGACACGTGTTGACGCGGTGCTGCTGCACCATCTCACGGCGCTAGAGGCCGGCATCTTCGAGCGCGGCCTACCCTCGTTGATGGCGCAGAAGCTCATCGGGCGGACGATCTTCTCGCAATATTTAGTGGACCGGGGGCTCTTGCCCGAGCGGCGCCTGCGGGCATTCTTCGGAGCGCCGTCGCTACCCGACATCCTTCGCTCGCCCGACGCCGCCCGTGCTCTTTTCAAGTGGATGAAGGTAACGTTCAATGGCGATCTCTTCCCTCCCGACATCGAGGGCGAGGACGAGATCGTACGGAGCGATCACCTCACGCTCCTCGCGGACTTCCTGGAGGGGCACGATTCCCTCACGGGCCAGCGGAGCCTATTCCCGTTCAGGTTCGACGTCATCCCGATCGAACTCATCTCCTCGATCTACGAGCAGTTCGCCCACAGCGCCGCCGGCAGCGAGGCGCTGTCGCAAGGACTGCATTACACTCCGACGAACCTCGTCGACCTGGCTTTGGACGTCCTCCTGCGCGACGCGCGCGGCCACGAGCGCGTGCTCGACCCGGCATGCGGATCGGGCGTGTTCCTCGTCGAAAGCCTCCGGCGCCTAGTCTGGAAGCGTGCGCGAGTTGAGGGTCCCAGCCGACGCCTCGTCAGGGACGTTCTTGAGAACCAGATTTATGGCGTGGACATCAACCCCGCCGCGCTTCAGGTCAGCGCCTTCAGCCTGTACCTGGCGGCCCTGGAGCTGGACCCGGAGATATCGCCGGATTTGGATGCGATGCGGTTCGAGGGCTTGATAGGCAGGACGCTGCAGCTCGGAAGCTTCCTCAACGCCCGTGTTAAATTCCCCAATCCGATGGATGTGGTCGTCGGCAACCCCCCTTGGACGTACGCGGGGCGAAGCTCGACTGAGAGGGCGGACCGGACGGCGCAGCCGAGGCGGACCCCAGATTGGGCATTCCTCTGGCGAGCGAAGGAGCATTGCGCCCGCGACGGGAAGATTGGGTTCCTGATGAAGGCCACCCCCTTCTTCAGCAATGACAGCGTCGCCACGAATGCGCGTCGCCAGCTCCTGGCCGCCTTCCGTGACGTCGAGATCGTGAACATGGCGCAGCTGAGAACGGAAGGCCTCTTCCCGGCGGTGACCCGAAGGTCGCATGGGGCGGAAACGAGGGAGCGCAGGCCGACGGCAGGGCCTGCCCTCCTGTTCGTTGGCCGCCCCGGCACACCCGCGCAGGACGCGGAGCTCGGCCTCGTGAACGTCCCCTGGCTTGAGCACTTCCGGCGCAACGGCGTGTTCGAGCTCGCGCCGGAGATGCGCAAGACGCTGCCGGTCGCGACGATTGGTTGGAGCGCGACGAAGCTCAAGGCGGCCCTGTTCGGGAACGCGCGCGAGTTCGACGTGATGAACGCCCTCTCGGGATCGCCGCAGCTCGTCAGGCTGGGGGCCTGGACGCGGGCCCTTGGCATCACAATGGACCAGGGTTACCAATTGCACGGCGGCGGGAGCAGCCCGGCGTCGCACCTCTTGGGACTGCCTGTCGTCGACGCTGAGACGTTCCGTGCGGTTCGCCTCCCGGAGAGCCTTCCAGCCTTTGCCGCGCCGCACGCCCATCGCCCACGGAGCAAGGCGGTGTTCGAGGGCCCGCTCGTCCTTTGCCCCGAGGGCAGCTTTACGAAGGCCTTGGAGCCCGGCCGCTACCCGGCGGCCTTCGATCCGAGGAGCCTCGCCTTCAGTGAGTCCATTGTCGGAATCTCGTTCAAGGGACAGGACCCCCGTTTGGGCAGGGTGCTCAGCCTGGTCCTGAACTCGAAGCTCGTGAGCTTCCAGCTGGCCTTCGGCGCGTCGAACATCGGATTGAAGCAGCCTAAGGTCGAGAAGGTAGACCTCGAAGAGATCCGCGTCCCGGACTTGCTTCGCCTCTCTGACGACAACCTGGAGCAGCTGGTCAAGATCGAACGGCAACTCGCCGGCGTCGCCGGCCCGACAGGCAGCCTGCTCCAGCGCCTCGATGAGGCGGTGTACGACCTCTGCGACCTGCCCCAGGCCGACCGCCGAGTCATCGACGACAGCCTGCAGCGGAGCCGCCCTATGCTTCTCGATACGAGGGCCGAGCGGATCCAAATGGTCGCTGGGCCAAGCCTTGAGGAGTTCCTCCAGTACGGCAATGAGTTCACGCGCATTGTCGAGATTGCGCTCTCCGAGATGAACGTATACCGGCTCATCACGAACCGCATCGTTCGACTAGGGGCAGACATCGTTGCGCTCAGATTTGACCTTGAGTCCGGTCCGCAGCGACCGATCGGCGCGTTCTACGCGGTTGCACCCGAGCTCTTCGAGGCTCCTTTGATCCGTGAACTTGGCGGCGCCACCCTTCCCCATTTCCATCGCATGCAGTTCCTGCGAGTCTATGACGACCGCTCAATCTATGTCGTGAAGCCGGACCAGCGTCGGTTCTGGCGGGTCTCCGACGCTCAGACGGACGCGGTGCTGGTGCTTCGCGACGCGCGATTCCGGCAGGCCTCGCGGCTTCCGGCCCCAGGCGAGATCCAGTCGCCGGAGCGGCGGCAAAAGAAGGGGCTACACTGATCCTTGATGTTCCCGCGGGTCCGCTTTGGAGACATCAGCCGGTCCCGCTGAGTGGCAGGAATGCGCGCAAAGCCGGAAGCCTGATTCCTGACCAAAGGCAAGGGTCCGGCTGTAGCACGACTCATACCAACGGCCTTTAGGTTTGACCGATGTGAGCCCAGTCGCGCCGGCCAATGCTGGCGATGGTACCGGGTCGCGCGAGGAGCTTGTTCCAGGCGTCGCAGGCGGCCGCGACGATCTCCTCATAGCCGGCGAACACCCGGTTCGAGAGCCAGTTCTGGCGCAGGTACAGCCAGAGCGTCTCCACCGGATTGAGCTCAGGCGCCCGCGACGGCAGGACGATCAGCGTCAGGTTCTCGGGCACGACAAGCCTGGCGCTCGTGTGCCAGCCCGCGCGGTCGAGCAGCAGCACCGCATGAGCGCCGCGCGCCACCGTGCGGGCGATCTCGTCGAGGTGATGCTGCATGGCCCCAAGATCGGCATGGGGCATGACCAGGGCCGCCCCGGTGCCGCGGGCCGGACAGACCGCCCCGAACAGGTACGCGCTCTCGTAGCGTTGGTCGGCCGGCTGGCGCGGCCGCGAACCGC
>NZ_QOWC01000013.1 GCF_003574465.1 Methylobacterium crusticola | reverse complement strand
GCCCCCGTCAACTCCCCGCGCGACGATTCCGCGACGGAGCCGGCGAGGTCCCCTGCCCCGGGCAGCGGCACGGGCCGACGCATCCCGCAAACGGATGATGTGCCGGCTCTGCCGGTGGGATACGCTCGCGCGACTCAAGGACCTCCACTCCCCGCCCGGCCCCGCCGCGGCGGGTTTCCTTTGCCCGGTGGCCCCCCCGGTCGGGTTCAGGCGCGCAGGAGCGCCAGCAGGTCGTCGGGCAGGTCGCCGCGGCCTGCCCGCGCGCTCAGCGCCAGCAGCAGCGCGACGCTCGGCCCGTCCGTGATCTCGCCGGACAGGGCCGCCGTCACGGCCTCGCCGAACGGCAGCCGCCGCAGCCGCAGGCTCTCCTGGGGGTCGGGATGCGCCCCGCCCCGGCTCAGGGCCCAGGCCGCGAAGCAGGGAACCCGCTCGCTCGAGATGCCCGGGGAGGCGTCGAGGTGGAGCACCTCGAGCCACGAGGCCGCCTCGTAGCCGGTCTCCTCGGACAATTCGCGCCGGGCCGTCTCGAGAGGCGCGGCCGAGACCGGCCCCGACCCGCGCGGCACCTCCCAGGTGAAGCGGTTGAGAACGTAGCGGTACTGGCCGACGAGGGTGACGCAGCCCTGCGGGTCGACCGGCAGCACGGCGATGCCGAAGACCTTGAAGCGCAGGGCGACGTGCGGATGTTCGCGGCCGGATTCGTGCCGGAGCCGGTCGACGTCGACCTGGAGGTAGCGGTCGTCGTAGCGGCGCTCGCTCGCGAGCGTCTCCCAGGGGCTGGCGCGGCCCGTCATGCGGTCTCGTCCCGTGCTGGCGTGCCGTGGGGGCCCCTGAGCGCGCGGGCGCGGCCTCGGCCCCCCTCGATCTCTTGGCGCCGGACGCGTGCGCGACGCGGGGAGGCCGGCCGGCGGCGCCCCGCGCCGGCGCGCCCTACTTGCCGGAGCCGCCGCCGCCGCCGGCGGAGTTCGAGGTCGGCTTGTTGTTCTCCTCGGCGTTGCCGGCCGCCCCGGAGGAGCTTCCGGCCGGGCGGCCCTGGGCCAGCACCGGCCCGGCGGCGAGCATCATCACGGCACTGAGAATCGCGATCTTCCTCATGGGTCGTTTCCCTTCCTGCCGCCGCAAGGCCCCCGGGGCCCACGGCAATCCGGGGGCAACCCGCGGCGGCCGGGTTGGATCCCGCAATCCGGACCGCGCGCACCCGGCCCGGTCAGGCCGCGCCCTCGCGCAGGACGACGACGGCGTCGAGGGCGAGGCACTCCGCCTCGTGCGTCCCGACGAGGACCGGGTTGAGGTCGAGGCTGGCGATGCCAGCGCCGGGCTCGGTCATCAGGCGCCCGACCGCGCACGCGCACGCCACGAACGCCTCGAGGGCGACGGGCGGCTCGCCCCGGACGCCCGCGAGGATCGGGGCGACGCGCAGGGACGCGAGGGCCGCCCGCACCTCGCCGGGGCCGAAGGGGGGCAGGAGGATCCGCGTGTCCGGCAGGGCCTCGACGTAGCGGCCGCCGTCGCCGATCACCACCACGGGCCCGAAGCTCGGGTCGCGGTGGGCGCCCACCATGAGCTCGCGCCGGCCCCGCGCCATGCGGGCGACGACCACGCCGTCGAAGGCCGCGCCCGCGCCCGCCAGCCCGTCGCGGCAGGCCGCGAAGGCCCGCGCCACCGCGCCGGCGTCGCTGAGGCCGAGATGGACGAGGCCGAGCTCCGACTTGTGCGCCACCTCGCCCGAGCAGCCCTTGACGGCGACGGGGCCGCCGAGCGCCGCGAGGGCCGCCACGGCCTCCTCGGCCGTGCGGCAGAGGCGGTGGGGCACCACCGGCACCCCGGACGCCGCGAGGCGCGCCAGGCTCTCGGCCTCGTTGAGCAGGCGGTGGGTCCCCTCACGCCCGCCCGCGGGCTCCGGCACGGGGCGGCCCGCCGGCTCCGGCACGGGGCGGCCCGCCGCCCGGGCGACCAGTTCGTGGTGCGCGATGAGCTGGTGCAGGGCGCGCACCGCCGCGCCCTCCGACTCGAACACCGGCAGCCCCTGCGCCCGGAAGGCCGCGGCGACGCCCGGCTGCGGCGCGCTCACCACCACGGGCTTGCCCGTCCCGTCCGCGAAGGCCGCGGCGTCGCGGGCGAAGGCCGGCACGTCGTAGCCCGCCCCCGCCACCGGCAGGCCGATCAGGAAGGCGTCCGCGCAGGCGTCGGCGGCGATCACCGGCAGGATCTGGCCGAACAGGCCGCTGTTGGTGAGGAGCGCCGCCGTGATGTCGACCGGGTTGGCGGTGGCGGCGAAGCTCGGCAGGATCCGCCGCAGCGCCTGCTGCGTCTCCGGGCCGAGGGGCTCGAGGGGCATGCCGACCTGGCTCGCGGCGTCGGCCGCCAGCACGCAGGTCGCGCCCGAGTTGCTGATCGCCACGAAGCGCCGCCCGTCCGGGCGCCAGCCCTTCAGGTAGAGCTCGGCCGCCGCCACGAGGTCGCCGGTGTCCCGGGCGCGCCAGATGCCGTGCTGCTCCAGGAAGGCGTCGACCACCCGGTCCTCGTTGGCGAGCGCCCCCGTGTGGGAGAGCGCCGCCGCCTGGCCGGCCGGGGTGCGGCCGGATTTCAGCGCCACCACGGCCACGCCGCGCTCCCGCGCCGTCGCGGCGGCCCGGGCGAGGTGGTGGGGGTCCGGGATGCTCTCGAGGTAGAGGAGCAGCAGCTTCAGGCCCGGATCCTGCGCCACCTCGGCGGCGAGCTCGCACACCGTCACGTCGGCGTCGTTGCCGGTGGCGTGGGCGTGGCGCACGCCGATGCCCCGCCCGCGCAGCAGCCCGTAGGGCACCACGCTCATCGCCCCGCTCTGGCTGACGATGCCGACGGGCCCGTCCGCCGGGGCCGCCTCGATGAACATGGTGGAGAAGCTCGCCACCGCCCCGCTGCCGAAATTGGCGAGGCCCTGGGAGTTCGGCCCGACGATCCGCAGGCCGCGGGCCCGGGCCCGCTCGACCATCCGGCGCTCCTGCGCCTTGCCGCCGGCGGTCTCGCCGAAGCCGGACGCCATCATCACCGCGACCTTGACGCCGACCGCCGCGCACTCGTCGAGGGCCGCCACCGCCGCCTCGCCCGGGACCGCGATGATGGCGAGGTCGGGCGAAGCGTCGAGATCCGCCAGGCGCGGCACGGACTTGAGGCCCTGGACCTCCGCCCGGTTCGGGTTGATCGGGTGGACGCTGCCCCGATAGCCGAAGCGCGACAGGTAGAGGAGCGGGCGCCCGCCGATCTTGTTCGGGTTCTCGGAGGCGCCGATCACCGCGATGGAGCGGGGATCGAGGGCGGCCCCGAGGGACGGCGTCTCGCGGGAGGAGCTCATGGGGCGGCCTCGCGGTGGAAGGCGGGAATCAGGCGCTCGCCGAAGGGCTTGAAGCGCACGCGGACGGGATCGCCGATGGCGAGGGGCCCCTCGCCGTGCGCCATCACGCGGAAGCCTTCCGCGGCGTCGACGAGGACGATCGTGTAGGGCGCGTGGGCCCGGAGCGCCTCGGACGGCGCCCTCGCGACCACCGTGAGGGCGTGGACCGTCCCGTGCCCGGAGGCCTCGCGGGTCGCGACCGCGGCGCTGCCGCAGGCCGGGCAGAAGCCGCGGGCGAAGGACCAGCGCTGCCGGCAGGCGCCGCATTCCTGGTAGGTCAGGGCCGGCCGGCCGGTGGTCCAGTCGCCCGGATGCGGGTCGGGGGTCATGCGGGCTGCTCCAGCACCAGGCTGACGTGGGAGGAGAGCACGCCGCCGTCGCCGTGCAGCAGCGCGGTCGCGGGCGGCGGCACCTGGCGGTCGCCGGCGAGGCCCCGCATCTGGATCCAGGTCTCGGCGAGGTGCGCCATGGCGCCGCCGACCCCGCAATGGCCGTAGGACAGGAGCCCGCCATGGGTGTTGAGCGGCACCGGCCCGCCGGCCGAGAAGTGCCCCTCGCGGGCGAGCCGCCCGGCCCCCCCGCGGGGTGCCAGGCCGATATCCTCCAGGAGGATCGCCAGCGTGATGGTGAAGCTGTCGTAGATGCCGGCGTAGCGCACGTCCGCGAGGCTGCGTCCCGCCTGCGCCAGCGCCCGCGCCGCGCAGGCGCCGGCCCCGAAGACGGTCAGCGAGGGCGCGGCGCTGACGTGCTGGTGGGGATGGGTCTGGGCGGCGCCGGCGATGCGCACCCCGCCGCCGGGGCCGGGCTCGCGCGCGACGAGGATCGCCGCGCCCCCGTCCGAGACCGGGCAGCAATCGAGGAGCCGCAGGGGCGCCGCGATGGGCTTCGAGGCCATCACCTCGGCCACCGTGACGGGCGCGCGCAGGTGCGCGCCGGGATGCCGGGCGGCGTTGGCGCGCATCAGCACGGCGAGTTCCGCGAGGTCCTCCGGCGCCGCGCCGTGCTCGTGGGCGTAGCGGCTGGCGACGAGGCCGTAATAGGCCGGGATCGTCGGCCCGAGCGGCACCTCGTAGGCCGGGTGGCCGACCTGGGCCAGCGTCTGCACGGCGCTGTCGCGGCTCTGGCCGGTGAGCCGGTTCTCCCCGGCCACCACCAGGATGCGCTCCGCCGCCCCGGCCCGGACCAGGAGGTGGGCCAGCATCACCATGGCGAACCCCGTGGCTCCCCCGAGCTGGACCGCGTGCGCGTAGGCGGGCCTCAGGCCGAAATGCTCGCAGAACACGGTCGAGAGCATCAGGTGCGGCAGCGTGGTCGAGTAGCCGCAGATCACGCCGTCGACGCCTTCGCGCGCGACGCCCGCGCCGGCGAGCGCCGCCGCGGCGGCCTCGCTCATCAGGTCGAGGGTGGTGCGGCCCTCCCGCCGCCCGAACGGGGTCAGCCCGACCCCGGTGATCCAGCTCATGACGCCCTCCCCCGCGTGTCCGCCGGCACCCGCTCGCGCTCCATCAGGTCCGCCTCCCGCCGCAGGGCCTCGGCCAGCATCGCCTCGCGCGCCGCGAGGCGCGCGCTCAGGGCCGCGATGCTGAGCGCCGCGACCGTCCGGCCGCCCGGGTCCCGCACCGGCACCCCGATCGCCCCCATCGTGTCGACCACCCGGTCGAGGAGCACGACGTAGCCCCGCGCCCGCGCGGCCGCGACGGCCTCCCGGATCGCCGCGAGCCCGAGGCGGGGATAGGCCTCGAGGCGGCCCGCGACGATGCCCAGGATCGCGTCAACCTCCCGGTCCGGCAGCCAGGCGAGGAGCGCGAGCGAGCCCGCCCCGACGCCGAGGGGCCGCCGGCTGCCGATGTCGAGGTAGTTGGCGCGGATCGGGTAGGAGCCGGTCTCGCGCTCGACGCAGACCGCCTCGACGCCGCTGCGCACGGAGAGCAGCACCGTGTCCCCGGAGATCTCGGCGAGCCGCACGAGGCTCGGGCGGGCGAGGGCCCGCAGGTCGTCGGGACGCCCGGCGCCGGCCGCGAGGGCGAGGCTCTCGGGGCCGGGCCGCCAGCCGCGCCCGTCGGGCGCCCTCGCGACGAAGCCCTCCTGGGCCAGGGTGTCGAGGATACGCAGGGCCGTGACCTTGTTGAGCCCGGTCTCGGCCGCGAGCTCCGAGAGGCGCCGCGGGCCCGGGGCGGCGAGCGCCCGCAGCAGGGCGCAGACCTTCTGCACGGCGTTCGGCTCCGCGGGCCCGCCCGCCGGGCCGACCGCGCCCGCCCGCCCCTCGTCTGCCCTGCGGGGTGCCATCCGGTCAGGCCGCCTCCGCGCCGCCGAGGTAGATCCGGCGCAGGAGGGCGCTGTCCTGCAGCTCCGCAGCCGTGCCCTCGCCCGCCACCGCGCCGGTCTCCAGGAGGTAGCCGTAGGTGGCGTGCCGCAGGGCCTTCTCGACGAGCTGCTCGACCAGCAGCACCGCCGTGCCGGCGGCCGAGAGCCGGCTCGCCACGTCGAGGATGCGGTCGACCACCAGGGGGGCGAGCCCGCCCGAGGGCTCGTCGAGGATCAGGAGGCGCGGGTCCGCGATCAGCCCCTGCGCCACGGCCAGGATCTGCTGCTGGCCGCCGCTCAGGCGCGAGGCCTGCTGGTGGCGCTTCTCGGCGAGCTCGGGGAAATCGGCGTAGATCCGCTCGAGCCCCGCCGCTTGGGCGCCCCCGCGGCCCGCGTAGGTGCCGACGAGCAGGTTGTCCTCGACGCTGAGGCTCGTGAAGACCCGGTGCCCCTCGAGCACCTGCACCAGCCCCGCCCGCACGATGTCCCGGGGGCTCGCCCGCGTGATGTCGGCGCCCGCGAAGGTCACCCGGCCGCCCTGCTTGCCGATGAGGCCCGAGAGCGCGTGCAGGATCGTGCTCTTGCCGGCCCCGTTGCGGCCGAGCACGACCACGAACTCGCCCTCGCGGACGGTGAGCGAGGCGCCGTGGACGACGTGCGCCTTGCCGTAGGCGACGCGCAGGTCCGTGACCTCGAGGAGGACGGGGCCGGGCCGGGACATTCCTCAGGCTCCCAGGTAGACGCGGACCACCTCCGCGTCGTGGCGCACGTCCGCCGGGGTGCCGTGCTTGATCAGGCGGCCGCGGTCGAGGGTCGTGACCCGGGCGCAGACCCGGAACACGAAGTCGGTGTGGTGCTCGACGAGGAGCACGCCGACGCCGCTGTCGCGGACCGCCCGGACGATGTCGGCGAGGTGACCGATCTCGGCCCCGGTCAGGCCGCCGGCGGGCTCGTCGAGGAGGAGGAAGCGCGGCCGCAGGGCGAGGGCCCGGGCGATCTCCAGGAAGCGCTGCTCGGCGTGCTCGAGGAGGCTCGCCCGGCGCGCGAGGGCGTGTCCGAGCCCGACCCCGTGGACGAGGTCCGCCGCCCGCGCCCGCAGGGCCGCCTCCTCGCGCAGCGCCGAGGGCAGGCCGAGGGCCGTCGCGAGGAAGCCGGAGCGCACGTCGCGCCAGGCGCCGAGCATCGCGTTGTCGAGGACCGAGAGGTGGCCGAGGAGCCGGGGCTTCTGGAAGGTGCGGGCGATGCCCGCCCGCGGCCGGCGCTGGACCGAGCGCCGGGACAGGTCCTCCCCGTCGAGGCGCACCCCGCCGGCATCCGGCCGGTAGTAGCCCGACAGGAGGTTGAGCAGCGTGGTCTTGCCGCTGCCGTTCGGGCCGATGAGGCCGTGGATCTCCCCCGGCCGCAGGTCGAGGGAGACCGCGTCGAGGGCCGTCACGCCGCCGAAGCGCTTGGTGACGGCCTCGGCCGCGAGGCCGGCCCGGCCCGGCGCCGGGGCGGGCGCGCTCATCGCAGGGCCTGCGCGGCGAGGGGGGCGGGCGCCGCCGGGGCGGCGTCCGCGGCCGTGCCGTCCGGCGGGGCGAGCGCCTGGCGCAGCCGCGCGAGGTCGGGGCGGACCTCGTGGCTGCGGTGGGGCTCGCCCGAGACCCGGGCCACCAGCACCGCGACGAGGCGGCCGATCCCCTCCGGCACCAGCAGCACCACGACCAGGAGGGCGAGCCCGTAGAAGAACGTGCCGAGGCGCGCGAGGGGCGCCACCAGTTCGGGCAAAGCCGTCAGCGCCGCGGTGCCGATCAGCGGCCCCAGGATGGTGCCGCGCCCGCCGATGATGATGCAGACGAAGAAGAACAGCCCGATGTCGAACACGAAGGTGTCGGGCGTGATGTAGGTCTGGAGGGCGGCGAAGAGCGCGCCGCCGAGGCCCGCGGTGACGCCCGAGAACACGAACACCGTGAGCTTGACCCGGAAGACGTTGACCCCGACCGAGGCCGCCGCGACCTCGCTGTCGCGCACGGCGACGAGGGCCCGGCCCCACATCAGCCGGGCGACGTTCCAGGTCAGCGCCGTCACGGCGGCGGCGACGGCGAGGATCAGCCAGTACTGGCCCGACGGCGTGTCGAAGGGCGCCGGGAACCCCGGGACCGACAGGCCGGTGCCGCCGCCCGTGAGCCCGCCCCAGGCGAGGGACAGCTCGGTGACGATGAGCGCGAACGCCATCGTCGCCATGGCGAAGTAGAAGCCCGGCAGCCGCAGGGAGGGCAGGCCGAGCAGCAGGCCGGCGGCGCCCCCGAGGACCCCGCAGAGCGGCAGGGCGAGGAGCGGCGGCAGGCCGAGGGTGCCGGCCAGGATCGCGAACCCGTAGGCGCCCACCGCCAGGAGCCCGACATGCCCGATGGAGAGCTGGCCGGTGAAGCCCACCACGAGGTTGAGGCCCGCAACGAGCACCCAGTAGGCGCCGATGAGCGAGACGAGGTGGAGCCGGTAGAGGTCGCCCGACCAGTAGGGCAGGCTCGCGAGGGCGAGGGCTACCAGGAGCGCGAGGCCGAGGCGCGGGGCGCGGGCCGCCATCAGACCGGCCGCACCCGCCGGGCCCCGAGCAGCCCCTCGGGCCGCACCAGGAGCACCAGCATCAGGAGCCCGACCGCGATGGTCTGCTGGTACTCGCCCCCGAACCAGTAGGTGGCGAAGGCCGAGAGCAGGCCGAGCCCGGCCCCGCCGACGAGGGCGCCGAGGTTGCTGCCGAGGCCGCCGACCGCGAGCGCGATGAAGCCGTTGAGGGTCAGGGTCAGGCCGAGGGCGAAGAACGCGAAGGTGAGCTGGCCCGCCGCGAAGCCCGCGAGGCCCCCGAGCGCGCCGGCGAGCAGGTAGGAGGCGGAGCGGACCCGGTCGGTCGGGATGCCGCGGGCCCGGGCCGCGAAGGCGTCCTCGGAGGTGGCCTGGAAGAGCTTGCCCCACAGGGTCAGGCGGTAGAAGGCCTCGAGCCCCGCCGTCATGGCGAGCACCGTGAGGATCGGCAGCCAGTACTTCTGGTCGAGGAGCCCGGCCGAGAAGTCCTGCGGGATCAGGCGCGGGAACGGCTTCGGCTCGGTGCCCCACCACAGGCCGACCGCCTGCTGGAGCATGGTCGCGAGGGCGAGCGTCGAGAGCAGCCAGAGGTGCTCGTCGGAGCGCGCCAGCACCCGGCGCACCCCAACCACCTCGGTGATGCCCCCGAACGCCGCCCCCACCAGCACGGCCCCGAGGAGCCCGAGGCCGGCCGGCAGCCCGAGGCCGGCGATGAACCAGGCGCCGAACACGCCGCCGAGCATGCAGAGGTGGCCGGTGGTGACGCTGAGCACCTTCGAGGTCGAGTACATCACGTTGTAGGCGAGGGCCGTCGCCGCGTAGACGGCGCCGATGGCGAGGCCCGAGACGATCACGGCGAGCATGTCAGGTCCCCCCGCGGCCCGGGCCCGGCCTCAGCGCGGCGCCGCATCGTAGCAGCCGTCCCGGAAGGTGTTGGCGACGTCGACCACGATGTTCCGGTCGGGAAAGCCGTTGTGGTCCTGCGGGCTCCACGCGTAGCTCGCGTAGACCCCGGGGAAGTCCCGGGTCGATTCGAGCACCGCCTTGAACTTCTGCGGGTCGGTCGAGCCGGCGGTCCGGACGGCGTGCTCGATGATCTTGACGGTGTCGTAGCCGAGGGCGACCCACCAGAACGTGAAGTCGATCTTGCCGCCGAGAGCCGGCTTCAGGGCGTCGATGAGCGCCTGGGTGCGGGGCGGCAGCTTGCCGTCGACGTAGGTCGTGCTCTGGTAGCCGGCCGAGAAGGCGTTCTGCCAGTACTCGGGCTTGTTGAGCAGTTCCCTGATCGGCAGGGCCATCACGGCGGGGTGGCCCACCACCGGCACGTCCCAGCCCATGTTGCCGCGGGTGTTGAGGATGCGGGCCATCAGGCCGGTCGCCGCCGTCCAGGGCATCACCACGTCGGCGCCGGAGGCCCTGGCCTTCGTCATCTCGTCTGTGAGGTCGGTCTTGTTGGCGTCGACCAGCACCGAGTAGACCGGCTTGACCCCGGCCTGCTCCAGGAGCGCGGCCGCCGTCTTGGCGCTCGAGGTGCCGTAGCCCGAGGTGTCGCCGATCACCGCGACCTTGCGGCGCTTGAGCACGTCGAGCGCGTAGGCGTTGCCGCCCTCGATCCATTGCCGGTTGGTGTTGATGGCCCGGAAGGCGAGCGGGTACTTCTTCGGGTCGATGAGCTCGTCGATCGTGCCGATGACGATGTTGGGGATGTTCGCCCGCGCCACGACCGGCACGGTGGCGAGGGATTCCCCCGAGTTCACCGGCCCGATGATGAACTGCACCTTGTCGCTGAACAGGAGCTGCTGGGCGAGGTTCACGGCCTTCGTCGGCTCGCCGGCGGTGTCGCGGGTCAGGAGCTCGAGCCTGCGCCCGTCGATGCCGCCGGCCCGGTTGATCTCGTCCACGGCGAACTGGACGCCCTGGTTCTCGGCGATCGCCGCTGAGGAGAGCGGCCCGGTGAGGGAGGAGAGCCAGCCGATCCGGATCGGCTCCTGGGCCCGGGCGCTCCCCGCCCCGAGGGCCAGCGCGCAAAGGCCGAGCGCGCGCAACCACGCCGGTGACCGCATGTGACGTCTCCTCCCGGGCCGGGCTGCTGCTCGGCCCGTTGCCGAAGACAGTTGCGTCTGGCGCAAGACCTGTCAAGATCGTTCCAACAGAAGGAACGGTTTTGCCGTTTTCTTCGCGTATGCAGCAGACTGCATCGGATCTATGTTCTGCCTGACGGAACGAACGTCGGCGGCATGATCCCGGGAGGAGACATGACGGGACTGCGCATCGGCTCCGGCTCGGCCTGGTGGGGCGACCGCCTGGAGCCCGCCCGCCTCAACGCCGAGGAGGGCGACCTCGACTACCTCTGCTTCGAGACCATGGCGGAGGCGACGATCTCGGCGGCCCAGGTCCGCAAGCGCCGCGACCCGAGCTTCCCGGGCTACGACACCTACCTCGACGACCGCATGCAGCGGGTGCTGCCCGGCTGCCTGCGCCGGGGCACGCGGATCATCTCGAACCAGGGCTGGATCAACCCGGAGGGCGCGGCCGAGCGGGTGGTGCACTGGCTGCGCGAGTGCGGCGCGCCCCGGGGCACCAAGGTGGCGGCGGTCTCCGGCAGCCTGATCACCGATCGCGTGCTCGACATCGCCGGCCCCCTCCTGGAGGACGGGCGCCCCTGCGCGGCGCTCGCCGGCAGCCTCGTGTCGGCGGAGGCCTACATGGGCGCCGAGCCGATCGTGCAGGCGCTCCGGGACGGCGCCATGGTGGTGATCACCGGCCGGGTCGCCGACCCCTCCCTGTTCATGGCGCCGATGATGCACGCGTTCGGCTGGGACCCCCTCGACCACCACCGCCTCGGGCCCGGCAACGGCATCGGCCACGTGCTCGAATGCGGCGCGCAGGTCACCGGCGGCTACTTCTGCGACCCGGGCTTCAAGGACGTGCCCGAGCCCTGGGACCTCGCCTTCCCGATCGCCGAGGTCGAGAGCGACGGCAGCGCCGTGATCACC
Organism: Methylobacterium crusticola; assembly: GCF_003574465.1. Lineage (GTDB taxonomy): Bacteria > Pseudomonadota > Alphaproteobacteria > Rhizobiales > Beijerinckiaceae > Methylobacterium > Methylobacterium crusticola. Next base: position 59,322 of record NZ_QOWC01000013.1, on the reverse strand, counting down.
AAAGTCGCGCGCAGCGGCGGCGCCGTCACGGTGCGCACCCTGAAGGAGCAGCTCTTCTACGAGGTGCACGACCCGGGCCACTACATCACGCCCGACGTCGTCGTGGACTTCACCACGACCGAGCTCGAGGAGGTCGGCCGCGACCGGGTGCGGGTCAGCGGCATCTCGGGCAAGCCCCGCACCCCGACCCTCAAGGTCTCGATCGCCTGCCAGGAGGGGCACATCGGCGAGGACATGTTCTTCTACGCCGGCCCCGGCGCCCTGCGGCGGGCCGAGCTCGCCAGGCGGATCCTGGAGGAGCGCTTCCGCATCGTCGGGCTCGACGCCGAGGAGGTCCGCATCGACTTCGTCGGCCTCAACGCCATCCACGGCGGGCTGTCGCCGGGGGTGGCGGCCGGCGGGCCCGAGCCCTACGAGATCGCGGTGCGGGTCGCGGCGCGCACCCGGACGCGCGAGGAGGCCCTGAAGGTCGGCCGCGAGGTCGACGGCATGGCGGTCTCGGGCGTCGGCATGACGGGGAAGCGCGTGCCCCACCAGGACCGCACCCGGGAGATCATCGGCGTCTGGTCCTCCCTGGTGCCGCGGGAGGCGGTGCGCCCGGTCCTCACCGTGTACGAGGTCTGATGCGATGCGCCTGCCCCTCCAGCACGTCGCCCACGTCCGCTCCGGGGACAAGGGGAACACCTCGAACGTCACGGTCGTCGCCTACGAGGCGGAGCTCTACCCCTACCTGAAGGACCAGCTCACGGCGGAGTCCTTCGCGACCTTCTACGCCGGGATCGTGACCGGTCCCGTGGCGCGCTACGCCGTCGACCATCTCGGGGTCCTGAACTTCGTGGCGCAGGGCGCGCTCGGCGGCGGCGTCTCGCGCTCGCTCTGCCTCGACAATTACGGCAAGGCGCTCTCGGCCGCCCTGCTGGCCTTCGAGCTCGAGATCCCCGACCGCCTCGCCAACGCGCTGCGCAACTACCGCCCGGCGCCCGAGGGGAGCCCCGCATGAGGTCCGTTCCCGAATCCCTGCGCGAGATCGCCTCCGGGCTCCTGTTCCCGGAGGGGCCCGTGGCGCTCCCGGACGGGTCCGTGCTGGTGGTCGAGATCGGCCGCGGCACCCTCACGCGGATCGCGCCGGACGGCGCGAAGACGGTCGTGGCCGCGCCCGGCGGGGGCCCGAACGGCGCCGCGATCGGCCCGGACGGCCGCTGCTACCTCTGCAACAACGGCGGCTTCCGCTGGACGCCGCCCGGCGACCCGAGCGGCTACCGCCCGATCGGGCAGGCCGACGACTACTCGGGCGGGCGCATCGAGCGCGTCGACCTCGCCACCGGCGCCGTCGAGGTCCTCTACACCGAGAGCACGAACGGGCCGCTCAAGGGCCCCAACGACATCGTGTTCGACGGCGAGGGCGGGTTCTACTTCACCGACCTCGGCAAGGTCAGGGCCCGGGAGCAGGACCGGGGCGCCGTGCACTACGCCCGGGCCGACGGCAGCCTGATCCGCGAGGTGGTGTTCCCGATCCTGACGCCCAACGGCGTCGGCCTGTCGCCCGACGGGCGCACGCTCTACGTCGCCGAGACCGAGACGGCCCGCCTCTGGGCCTTCGCCCTGGCGGGGCCCGGGGAGATCCGCCCGGAGCCCTTCCCGTCGCCCCACGGCGGCCGCCTCGTGGCCGGGCTCGCGGGCTACCACCGGTTCGACTCGCTGGCGCTCGATGCGGACGGCAACGTCTGCGTCGCGACCCTCGTGAGCGGCAGCATCACGATCGTGTCGCCCGACGGCGCCGCCATCCGGCACGTGCCAATGCCGGAGCGCTGGCCCACCAACATCTGCTTCGGCGGGCCGGACCTGCGCACCGCCTACGTCACGCTCTCCTCCACCGGCCGCCTCGCCACGATGCCGTGGGAGCGGCCGGGCCTGCCCCTGCACCATCTCAGCGCGCGCCAGTAGGATGCCGCACGCGCTCGTCGTCGGCGGCCTCGGCGTCGTCGGGCAGGGCCTCGTCCGCCACATCGCGGGCCGTCCGGGCTGGCGGGTGACCGCGCTCTCGCGCCGCGCCCCGCCGGAGCCGGGACCGGCCCGCTTCGTCCCGGTCGACCTCCTCGACCCGGTCGACGCGGGGGCGAAGCTCGCCGGCCTTACCGACGTCACCCACGTGTTCTTCGCGGCCTACGCGGCGCGCGCGACCCCGGCCGAGGAGGTGGCCCCCAACCTCGCGATGCTCGAGACCGTGGTGCGGGCGGTCGAGCGGGCGAGCCCGGGGCTGGCCCATGTCGGCCTGATGCAGGGCACCAAGGCCTACGGCACCCATCTCGGGCCGTTCAAGACCCCGGCGCGGGAGACCGACCCGCGGCACATGCCGCCGAACTTCTACTACGACCAGGAGGACTTCCTGCGGGCGGCGAGCCGGGCGGCGGGCTGGACCTGGTCGGCGCTGCGGCCGCGCACCGTCTACGGCTACGCGGCGGGCAGCCCGATGAGCATGACGGCGGTGATCGGCGTCTACGCGTCGATCTCGCGGGAGCTCGGCCTCCCCTTGCGCTTTCCCGGCACCCCGGGCGGCTACCGGGCGATCCAGCAGGCGGTGGACACCGACCTCCTGGGGGAGGCCGCGCTCTTCGCCGCCACCGAGCCGGCCTGCGCGGGCGAGATCCTCAACGTCACCAACGGCGGCCTCTTCCGCTGGGAGCACCTCTGGCCCCGCATCGCCGACTGGTTCGGCCTCGCCTGCGGCCCGGTGCAGACCCTGCGCCTCGCCGAGGTGATGGCCGACAAGGGACCGCTCTGGGCCCGGATGATCGCGGCCCACGGCCTCAAGCCCCTCGCCTACCCCGACCTCGTCTCGTGGGCGTTCGGCGACTTCCAGTGGCACGCCGACTACGACAGCCTGGTCGAGACCACCAAGATCCGCCGCCTCGGCTTCCACGCGATCGTCGACGACGAGGAGATGATCCTGCGCCAGATGGCGGCCTTGCGCGCCGCCAGGATCATCCCCTGACGGCTCGGCCGGGCGGCAGGAGCCCGCGCCCGGGGCGGGAGCGCGCCGCCCCGGCGGCTGCCGGGTTCGTCAGGCCCGCTCCAGGAACTCGAACCCCATGGTGCGGGCGTGATAGTGCAGCCCGCCGTCCTGCACGATCAGGAACCGGGCCCGCGACGGGCCGGGATTGTGGTGCGAGTGGCGCGAGCCCGGGGGCGTCACCATGGTGGCGAACGGCGCCCAGTCGCAGCGCAGCCCGTCGATGGCGGAGTGGCAGCCCTCCCCCTCGAGGACGAGCGTCACCGCGGCGGAGTTGTGGCGGTGGGCCCGCTGGTGGGAGCGCGGCGGCAGCGTGTTCAGCGACAGCGTCAGGGTCGGCAGGATGTTGCGGCCGGCCTCGAGCGTCTCCGAGGAGAAGATCAGGGCGTGGCCGGACGTCTGCGCGTTCGCCCGGGTGCCCGCCAGGAGGGCCATCTGGCGGCCGATCTCGGCGGCCGGGTAGTGCACCGGGGCGACGGGCACGCGGGGCGGGAGCGCGCCGTCGAGGGCGAGCTGCGGCTCGTTCGTGACGCTCCAGAGCACGGCCCGCCCGCCCTCCGCCCGGTGGCTGGCGGGGCCGCCCGGCAGCAGCAGGACGTCGCCCGCCCCCCAGCGCAGCGTCTCGGGGCCGGCCCGCGTCGTGCCGGTGCCGGCGATGACGTACCAGATCGAGCCCGTGGCCGCGAAGTCGGCGGCGAGGGTCTCGCCGGGCGCGATGGCGGCGTAGCGGGCGAGCATCAGGGGCGTGGTGGCGGGAAACGGGCAGGCGAGCGCCTCCGACAGGTCGCAGGCCGTGAAGCCCGTCGGCGCCGCCGCGTCCCGCGCCCGCCCGCTCTCCCGCGCGAAGGTGTGGGGCGGCACCGCCGGCAGCTTGATGTTGAAGGCGTTGCCGGAATTGAAGAAGCGGGCGCGGGCCGCCGCCGCATCGGCGGGCCCGGACGGGAGCTGCACCGGCAGGTCCGCCATGTCGACGGGATCGGGGCTGTCGATCGGGGCGGGATCGGCGCTCATCGGGGCTCCGGGGTTGCGAGAAGATCGGGTGCGGCCGCGAGGTCGTGCAGGACCTGCGCCAGCACGCCGGCCCCGGCCGCCACGTGGGCGGGCTCGGCCCACTCGGTCTCGACGTGGCTCGCGCCGTCGCGGCAGGGGATGAAGATCATCGCGCTCGGGCAGACCCGTGAGAGGTTGCGGGCGTCGTGCCCGGCGGCCGACAGGACCGGCATCGCCGGATGCCCGTGCGCCGCGGCCGCGCGGGCGATCAGCGCCCGCAGCCGCGGGTCGAAGGTGTTCGAGGCCGCGTCGACGAGGGGCGTCAGGCTCACCCCGCAGGGGGCCGCGTGGCCCGCGCACAGGGCGGCGATCCGCCGGCCGGCCGCCTCGAGCACGGCGTTGTCGGGGTGGCGCAGGTCGATGCTGAAGGTGACCTCCGCCGGCACGACCGAGGGCGCGTTCGGCGCCACCGCGACCCGCCCGATCGTGAAGCGGACGTCCGGGTCGAGCCCGCCGACCTCGGCGTGGAGGGCGCCCGCGAGGCGCGCGAAGGCCGCGACGGCGTCGCGGCGCCGGTCCATCGGCAGGGTGCCGGCGTGGCCCTCCCGGCCCTCGAGGCGGACCCGGAAGGTCTTCTTGCCCTGGATCCCGGTGACGATCCCGATCACCCGGCCGGCGGCCTCAAGCACCGGCCCCTGCTCGATGTGCAGCTCCAGGTAGGCCGCCACCGGGGTGCCAAGGGGGCGCCGGGGCAGGTCCGGGAAGGCGGCGTGCAGGCGGTCGAGGGCGTGGCCGACGGAGATCCCTCCCGCGTCCCGCACGGCGCGGATGGCGGCGAGGTCGCGCAGACCCGCGAAGGCCTCCGAGCCCATCATGCCGGGCGCGAAGCGGCTGCCCTCCTCGTTCATCCAGGCGACCACCGCGAGGTCGCCGGGGGGAAGCCCGTCGAACGACGCCACCGCCTCCAGGGCCGCGAGCACCCCGGCCGCCCCGTCGAAGCGCCCGCCGGTCGGCTGGGTGTCGATGTGGCTGCCGAGGAGGATCGGTGCCGCCGCCGGGTCCCGGCCGGGCCGGGTCAGGAAGAGGTTGCCGGCGGCGTCGAGGGCGGGCGCGAGGCCCGCCTCCCGCGCCCAGGCGACGATCCGGGCGAGGGCCGCGATCTCGCCCTCGCTCAGGGCCTGGCGGTCGACGCCGCCCGCCGGCGTGGCGCCGATCTCGGCGAGCGCCATCAGGCGCCGCCAGAGCCGGTCGGGGTCGATCAGGGCGGCGGTCAAGGCGCTGGTCCTAGCGGGTGCGCATGATCTGGCCCGGCAGGGCCCGCGGGTCCCGGGGCAGCCAGCGCCCGGCCTCGACCTGCGCGATGAAGCCGGCGAGGAGCGCGTTGAAGGCGTCCGGCTCCTCGAGGTTCAGCGTGTGGCCGGTCTTGGGGAACACCGAGAGGCCGCAGGCCGGGATGGTCCGCTTCAGGAACAGGCCGGGCTGGAGGCAGTGGTCGTCCTCGTCGCCCACCACCACGAGGGTCGGCACCGCCATGCGGGCGAGCTCCTCCTCGAGGTCGTAGAACGAGGGCCGCCTTGCCTGGACGCCCCGCATGGTCAGGGCGGCGCCCCGGTCCGAATGCGTCGCGAGCCGGTCCGCGAAGTCCTGCCAGCCGCGCGGGTCCTTGTTCTGGAACTGCACCCGGCTGGCGCCGAGGGCGTAGACCTTCGCGAACTCCCGCGCGCCCTGGCGCTCGAACTGGTCGGCGACCTCCAGGGAGACGCCGCGGAAATACGCCTCGAACGCCTTCTCGCAGCCGTAGCCCGCGCCCGCCACCGTGAGCGACAGCGCCCGCTCCGGCGTGCGCAGGCCCACGTGCACGGTGCAGAAGCCGCCCATCGAGAGCCCGACGATGTGGGCCTTCTCGATCCCGAGCCCGTCCAGCACCGCGACGGCGTCGGCGGCCGCCCGGGCCTGGCCGTAGGCCTCGAGGGAATCCGGCACGTCGGACGGGGGATAGCCCCGGGCCGCGTAGGTGACGCAGCGGTGGCGCCGGCTGAAGTGGCGCAGCTGCGGCTCCCAGGCGAGGTGGTTGCCGCCGAACTCGTGGATGAACAGGATCGGGGTGCCCTCCCCGGCCTCCTCCACGTGCAGGGTCACGCCGTCGTCGGTCCTGATCGCCATGGGCCTCCTCCGTCTCAGAATTGCGCCGGCACGTCGTTGAGGGTGCGGGCCTCGGCCACGAGCGCCGGCAGGAGTTCGCAGAACGCCTCGACCCAGGGGCCCGGCACCGAGGTGCTCACCTTCACGAAGCGGTCGCCGAAGCGCGCGGTGTGGTAGGTGCCCTGGCGGATCATGATCCCGCGCCGGCGGTAGCACTCGACGAGCGCCTCGGGCCGGATGCCGGCCCCGATCGTCTCGAGCACCAGGAAGTTGCCGTGAGAGGGCAGGACCGGCAGGGCGAGGCCCTCGACGCCGGCCGCCGCCTCCTGGATCATCGCCTTGTTGGCCCCGTCGACCGCCCGCACCCGCGCCATCCACTCGCCCTTGACGGAGAGCCCGGCCCGGGCGGCGGCCTGGGCCACCACGCTGGCGCCGAGCACGCTCGTGGTGCGGCTCGTCATCTCGTCGAGGAGGCCGGCCGGGGTCACGAGGGCGCCGATCCTGAGGCCCGCGAGCCCGAGCCACTTCGAGAAGCTCACGGACACGACCGCCCCCTCGGGCGCGACCTGCAGCGCCGGCACGTGGCCCTCGGCGAAGTCCCGGTAGGTGCAGTCGTGGACGAGGAGCGCGCCGCACCCTCGGGCGATGGCCGCGAAGCTCTCGATCTCGTCCCGGGTGTAGCGGATGCCGAGGGGGTTGTTGGGGTCGACGAGGTAGATGATGGCGGTGCGCTCGTCGACGTGGGCCCGCAGGGCCTCCGCGGTCAGGCGGTAGCCGCAGGCCGGGTCGTAGATCGGGATCTCGATCACCTCGGCGCCCTGCTGGCGCGCGAACTGGCAGGGCCACTTCCAGGTCGGGTCGGTGGTGACGAAGGTGGTGCCGGGCCGGCAGCGGGCGCGGCAGACGAGCGCGAGGGCGCTGACGCCGCCCTCCGTGACCACGGCCTCGGCCCCCGGCGTGCCGAGGTCGGCCACGATGGCGGCCCGCAGCGCCTCGACGCCGAGGGGCGGCGCGTAGGCGTTGAACGCGCCGTCCTCGATCGCCCGGATCATCGCCTCCCGGACGGCCGGGTGGCTCTCGATGTGGTTGGTGTTCTGGCCGAGCCAGTACAGCCCCGGCGTCGCCGCGAGGTCGTCGAAGTAGCGGTTGCGGATCAGGGCGGGGGATGCGGCGGAAGCCATGCCGCGCCTCAGATCACCGAGCCGCGGGCGGCGATGCCGCCGTCGATCGTCACGACGGTGCCGGTGATGTAGCCGGCCCGGGGCGAGGCCAGGAAGGCGCAGAGGTCGGCCACCTCCTCGGAGGTCGCCGGGCGCTTGCCCGGGTACTTGTCGAACAGCTCCTCCCAGCGCGCCTCGTCGCCCAGCATGTCGATGGCCTTGCGCTTCATGATCTTGAGCATGCGGTCCGTGGCGACCGGGCCCGGGTTGACGGCGACGACCCGCACGCCGTGGTCGAGGCTGCGGCCGCCGAGCGCCTTGGTGAAGGACATCAGCGCGGCGTTGCCGGTGCTGCCCGCGATGTAGCTCGCGTCCCAGTTCTCGCCCGAGTTGCCGATCACGTTGAGGATCACGCCGCCGCGGCCCTTCAGGCGCGGATAGTACAGGCGCGCGAGCGTGATGTAGCCGAACACCTTGAGGTCGAAGCCGCGCCGCCAAGCCTCCTCGTCGAGGATCTCGATCGAGCCGGCCGGGATGTCGCCGGCGTTGTTGATCAGGATGTCGACGTCGCCGACGTCGCGGGCGAGCCGCTCCATCGCGTCCGTGCGCGAGAGGTCGAGGGCGTGGACCGCGACCCGGACGCCGTGCTCGGCCTCGAGCCGGGTCCGCGCCTGCTCCATCGCCTCGCCGTTGCGGGCCGCGAGGTGCAGGTGGCAGCCCTCGGCCGCCAGCACCTGCGCGATGGCGAGGCCGATGCCCTTCGAGGCGCCGGTGACGAGGGCGGTCTTGCCGGTGAGGTCGAGATGCACGGGACGGCTCCTGGGCGGCGGTGCTGCGGGATCAGGTATGCACGAGCCAGCAATTTGCATACCAAGAGGCGCCCCGGCGCGTCACTCGAAGGCCGCCAGGAAGTCGAGGAGGTTGTCGCCGAGCAGGTTGACGTGGTCGCGCATCGCCTGGTGGGCGCGCTCGGGGTCGTGCGCCAGGATCGCCCGCATGATCGCCTCGTGCTCGCGCACGGTGTCGGTCATCCGGTTCGGCATCCGCGTCACCCGGCGGCGGTAGGCCGCCACCTGGTTGCGCAGGCGCCGGGTCTGCTCGGCCAGGAAAGCGTTGCGCGAGGCCTCGTAGATCGCCTCGTGGAACTCCTGGTTGACGTCGTAGAACCCGTCGGCGTCCGGGCCGTCGGCGCGGTCCACCAGCCGCTGGTGGATCGCGTCGATCCGCGCCCGCCAGCCCGGGGGCGCGCGCCGGGCGGCGAGGCGCGCGCACAGGCCCTCGAGCTCGGCCATCACCTGGAACATCTCGATCAGGGCCTGCGCGCTGATCGTGCGCACGGTCGCGCCCTGGCGCCCGCGCAGGGTGACGAGATCGCCGGCCGCGAGCAGCCGGAAGGCCTCCCGGACCGGCGTGCGCGACACGCCGAAGCGCTGGGCGATCTCCTGCTCGTCGAGGCGGCAGCCCGGCTCCAGGTGCCCGGCCGCGATGTCGGCCTCGAGGCGCCGGCGCAGGCTCTCGGTCAGGGTCACGCCCGGGCGCAGAGGCGTCACGTTGGGCAGGGCCGCGGCCGCCTCAGCGCTTTTTTGTGCACTCCGTGCCATCTCTATGCATCTCGTCCGGTCATTCCTGCATTCAAGCAAGGCGCGGACCGCCGCGCAACTGCCCCGCGCCACCCACCCGGCACCATCCGCCCGCCGCGTCCCCCGCGGCCTCCCGCCCTCGGCCGGGCCGCGGCCGGCGGCCGGCTGGCACAGCCGTTGCAGGACCGTGTTCACGACGCGGCCCGGGGCGCATACGCGACAGGGCCTCCCTTATACAAGGACGCGGCCTGGTGCTGTCATCGAAGCGAGAGCGTGAGCCGGACCCGGCGCCGCGGCCCGTCGCGCCCGGGTTGATCGAGCTGCGGGGCATCGACAAGACCTTCGGCACCGTGAAGGCGCTCGCGGGCCTCCAGGCCGCCGTGGCGCCCGGCGAGTTCGTCACCGTGGTGGGCCCGAGCGGCTGCGGCAAGAGCACCCTGTTCAACATCGTGGCCGGGCTCGAGGAGCCCGATCCCGGCGGCGTCCTGCGCTTCGAGGGCCGCTCCTGCCACGCCCGCGACCTCCTCGGCCGGGTCTCGTTCATGCCCCAGCGCGACCTGCTGCTGCCCTGGCGGACGGTGGTCGACAACGCCATCCTGGCCCTCGAGATCGAGGGCGTGCCGCGCAGGGCCGCCCGGGCCGAGGCCCTGGGCCTCCTGCCGGAATTCGGCCTCGCGGGCTTCGCCGACCAGTACCCGCACCAGCTCTCCGGCGGCATGCGCCAGCGCGTCGCCCTGATGCGCACCTTCCTGTTCCGGCGCGACCTCCTGCTGCTCGACGAGCCGTTCGGGGCCCTCGACGCGCTCACCCGCACGATGATGCAGCGCTGGCTGCTCGACCTCTGGCAGCGGCACCGGCGCACCGTCCTGTTCATCACCCACGACGTCGACGAGGCGATCTTCCTCGGCGACCGGGTCCTGGTGATGACCGCCCGGCCGGGCTCGGTGAAGCTCGAGCAGCGGATCGACCTCCCCCGCCCGCGCCGGCCCGAGCTCGTGACGGAGCCGGACTTTATCCGCCTCAAGCGCACGCTCCTCGCGGCGATCGAGGAGGAGAGCCTCAAGTCGTTCCAGTTCGCCGCCGAGGAGACGTGACCGTGACGCAGCCATCCGGGGCGCCCCGCCCCATGCCGCAGGCGGAGTGGGAGGCCCGCATCGCCCTGGCGGCCTGCTACCGCATGGTCGCGCGCCTCGGGCTCGACGACCTGATCTACAACCACATCTCGGCGCGGGTCCCGGGCCGCGACGACCAGTTCCTGATCAACCCCTACGGGCTGCTCTTCGACGAGGTCACCGCCTCGAGCCTCGTCAAGATCGACGTCGAGGGGCGGGCCGTCGAGGCGACGCCCCACACCGTCAACCGCGCGGCCTTCGTGATCCACGGGGCGATCCACGCGAGCCGCCACGACGCGGCCTGCGTGCTCCACACCCACTCCGACGCGAGCGTGGCGGTCTCCGGCCAGGCGGGGGGCCTCCTGCCCCTGAGCCAGTTCGCCATGCGGTTCTACGAGCGCCAGGCCTTCCACGACTACGAGGGCGTGGCGATCGACTGCGACGAGCAGGAGCGGCTGGTGCGGGACCTCGGGCCCCACAAGGTCATGCTGATGCGCAACCACGGCATCCTGACCGTCGGCCGCACGCCCGGCGAGGCGTTCATGCTGCTCTACTACTTCGAGCGCGCCGCCCGCATCCAGCTCTCCATGCAGGCCGCCGCCGCGGCGGGCGCCGCCCTGGTGATCCCGCCCGCGGCGGTCTGCGAGAAGGCCGCGCGCCAGTTCTGGGAGCTCCAGGGCGACATCCTGGTCCCGGGCGAGCGCGAGTGGCCGGCGCTGATGCGCCAGCTCGACCGCACCGATCCGTCCTACCGCACCTGACCGCAGCGCCCGAACCGGAGGCCCCATGCCCGTCCGCCGCCATCTCCTCGCCGCCCTCGCGGGCCTCGCCCTCGGCGCCGGCCTCGCCGGGGCGGGAGCCCCCGCCGCCGCCGAGGGCGCCGCCAAGGCGTCCCTGCGCCTGAAATGGCTGCCCCAGGCCCAGTTCGCCGGCTTCTACGTCGCGCTCCAGAAGGGCTACTACCGCGCCGAGGGCATCGACCTCACCATCAATCCCGGCGGGCCCAACCTCCTGACCGAGAACCTGGTGGCCACGGGCTCCGACACGTTCGGTCTGTCGGGCGGCACCGACAGCGTCTTCGCGGCCCGCGACAAGGGGCTGCCGGTCGTCTGCATCGGCATCTCGCACCAGCTGACGCCCTTCGTGTTCGTCGCCCGCAAGGACGGCCCCGTGCGGACGCTCCAGGACTTCAAGGGCCGCAACGTCACGGCCTGGTTCACGGGGGCGAACCACGTGCTCAACGCGATGCTGACCAAGGAGGGCATCCGGCCCGACGAGGTGAAGCTCCAGCCCCAGCAGGTCAGCGTGACGCCCTTCGTCGACGGCAGCGTCGACGTCGCGACGGCGACCTACTACAACGAGCTCTACACGATCCAGAGCCGCATGGGCCGGGAGGCGCTGCGCACCTTCGTGGCCGAGGATCACGGCGTCACCTTCCCGCGCGACACCCTGATCGTCTCCGAGGCGACGGCCCGGGAGAAGCCCGACCTCGTCAAGGGCTTCCTGCGCGCCTCGGTCAAGGGCTGGAAGGACGCCTTCGCGGACCCGAAGGCCGCCGTCGATGCCGTGATGGCGGTCGCCCCCACCCTCGACCGGGCCCAGCAGGACTTCATGCTGGCGGAGGTGAAGCGCCTGATGACCGCCGGGGCGGCCCGGGACCACGGCCTGTTCGCCATCGACCGGGCGGCTCTGGCCAAGGTCCACGACCTCCTGCTCCAGGCCAAGGTCATCGCCAAGCCGGTGGACATCGACGCGGCCTACGCGCCCGCCTTCATCGACGCGCTCGCGAGCGCGGACCGCCAGCTGTGACGGCGGCCTCCCTGGCGCGGGCGCTCCCCGGCGCGACGGCGGCGCGCGGGGGCGCGGCCGGGCGGCTCGTCAGGGCCGCTCTCCGGCCGGGGGGCGTGCTCCGCCTCGTCCTCGGCGTGTGCGCCGTCGCGCTCGCCTGGGAGGCGGCGGTGCCGCTCCTGGGAATCCGGCCCCACATCCTGCCCCGCCTCTCGGCCGTCGCCTCGGCCGTGCTGGCGACGCCGGCCGCCTACCGCGACGGCTTCCTGCGTACCCTCGCCGAGACGCTGATCGGCTTCTCGGCGGGCGCCGCCTTCGGCGTCCTCATCGCCGTCGCGTTCTTCCGCCTGCGGGCCCTGCGGGAACTCGTCTTCCCGATCTTCGTGGTGTCGCAGACGATCCCGGTGATCGCCTTCGGGGCGCTCGTGGTGCTGTGGTTCGGCAACACGCTGCTCGCCAAGGCGACGATCGCCTTCTACCTCACGTTCTTCCCCGTCGCGGTGAACGCGCTCCTGGGCTTCGAGGCGGTCGACCCGCGCCAGGTCGCGCTCCTGCGCAGCTTCGGCGCCTCGCCGCGACAGATCCTGCTGCGCCTGCACCTGCCCGCGGCCCTGCCGCAGATCTTCGTCGCGCTCCGGCTCGCCGCCTCCCTGAGCCTCGTCGGGGCGATCGTGGGCGAGTGGTTCGGCGACACCACGGGCCTCGGCGTGCTGCTGCTCCAGGCGATGTACAACGAGAACGTCGTCGGGCTCTGGGCCGCCCTGCTCGCCTGCGCGCTCCTCGGCACCGGCTTCTACGCCGCCGTCGCGGCCCTCGAGCGCCGCCTGGTGTTCTGGAGGGCCGAGCAGTGAGCCCCGCCTCGCGCGCCGTCCAGCGCGGCGTCCTCGGCGCCGTCGTCCTCGTGCTGGCCTGGGAGGGCCTCGCCCGCGGCCTCGCCCTCCCGGCCTACGTGCTGCCGGCGATGAGCGACATCCTGGCGGGGATCTGGCGCCAGCGCGCGCTCCTCGCGGACGCGGCCGGCACCACGCTCGCGGAGGCCGTGCTCGGCTACGGGCTCGGCGCTCTCGCGGGCATCGGCCTCGCCGTCGCGGTCGCCCTGGTGCCGGCGGCGCGGGGCGCCGTGCTGCCGGCGGCGACCGCGGTCAACTCGGTGCCGGTCGTCGCCTACTCGCCGCTGATCCTGCTGTGGTGCGGCATCGGCATGGGCTCGAAGATCGTCATGGTGGCGCTCGCGGTCAGCTTCACGCTGTTCCTGTCGACCCTCGCGGGCCTCGACCGGGTCGACCGCCGCGCCGTCGACCTCCTGCGCAGCTTCGGCGCCGGGCGCCTCGCCGTGCTCTGGCGCCTGCGCCTGCCGACGGCGCTTCCCCTGATGCTCGCGGGCCTGCGGGTCTCGACCGTGCGCAGCATCATCGTGGCCCTCGTCACCGAGATGCTCGGCGCCTACGGGGGGCTCGGCTGGGTGATCTACCAGGCGGTGCTCCAGATCGACTTCGTGCAGGTCTGGTCGGCGATCTTCGTCGCCTCGGGGGCGAGCCTCCTGTTCTTCGGCCTCGTGGGCCTCGCCGAGCGCCGGCTGCTGTTCTGGAGGACGCCGTGACCCGCCAGATGCATCTCGGGCTGTTCCTGCTCGGCACCGGCAGCCACGTCGCGGGCTGGCGCCACCCGGGCGCGGTCGCGAGCTTCCAGGACATCGGCGCCATCCGGGAGATCGCCCGCACCGCCGAGCGCGGCCGGTTCGACATGATCTTCATGGGCGACAACCTCTACGCCGACCCCAAGGCCCACCCGTCCTACACCCTGCGCCTCGAACCGCTGACGATGCTGGCGGCGCTCGCCGGCGCCACCGAGCGGATCGGCCTCGGCGCCACGGCCTCGACCACCTACAGCGACCCGTTCACGGTCGCCCGCGCCTTCGCGTCCCTCGACCACATCAGCGGCGGGCGCGCCGCCTGGAACGCCGTCACGACCGCCAACCCCGCCAGCGCGGCGAATTTCGGCACCGTTCATCCCGAGCACGCCCGCCGCTACGAGCGCGCCGGGGAGTTCCTGGAGGTGGTGCGCGGCCTCTGGGACGGCTGGGCCGACGACGCCGTGGTGGCCGACCGGGAGAGCGGCCTCTACATCGACCCGGCCAAGGTCCGCGCCCTCGACCACGCCGGGCCCTTCTTCCGCGTGAAGGGCCCGCTCAACATCGGCCGCAGCCCCCAGGGGCACCCGGTGGTGCTCCAGGCCGGCGGCTCGGAGGCCGGCCTCGATCTCGCCGCCCGCACCGCCGACGTGGTGTTCTCGGTCGTGCAGGACCTCGACGAGGCGAAGGCCGCGTACGCCGCCCTCAAGGGGCGCCTGCCGGCCCACGGCCGCCCGCCCGACGCGGTGAGCGTGCTCCCCGGCGTGATGCCGGTCGTCGGGCGCACCACCCGCGAGGCCTTCGACACGCTGGCGGTGCTCCAGGGCTTCGTGAGCGACGACAACGCCCTCGCGCTGCTGTCGGACCGGCTCGGGCGCGACATGGCCGCCTACGACCTCGACGGCCCGGTGCCGGAGATCGCGCCCTCCGACAGCTACCACGCCTTCGCCCGGGTGATGCTCGCCAAGGCGCGGCGCGAGCGCATGACCCTGCGCGACCTCTACAACCTGACCGCGGCGGCGCGCGGCCACTGGGTCCTGTGCGGCTCTGCCGAGACCGTCGCCGACACGCTCCAGCACTGGTTCGAGGCGGGGGCGGCCGACGGTTTCAACATCATGCCGCCGTTCTTCCACGCGGGCTTCACGGCCTTCGTCGACCTCGTCGTGCCGATCCTCCAGGCGCGGGGCCTGTTTCGCCGCGACTACGCCGGTACGACGCTGCGCGACCATCTCGGCCTCGCCCGTCCGGCGCGGGCGTGACGCGCCGGAGGGGCGCTCTCCCTCATCCCTCGGTATGAGCCGGCCTGCCGCGAGGTCTGATCGAAGCAGACGCAGGCCTGAATGCCGGCCGCCCGGCCGCCCGGTACACCTGATCCCGGCGATGTCGCGCACGATCCGCGCCGCATTCGCAGGGAGCATGCCCGCATGTCGAGACGTCTCGCGATCGCCCTCGCCCTCCTCGCCGCGACGGCGGGGCCGGCCGCTGCCCAGGACGGCCGGGTGCCCGCCGCGGACGCCGCGCCGGCCCCGGCGCAGGCCTCCGGCGCGCCGTTCCTGCCCGCGCTGGCCCGCGCCGTGCGGGCATTCGTCGACGGCGCGCCGCCGCGGCTCGACGACGCGCCGGACCGCCGGATGGCCGTCCTGAAGGCCTGGCTCGCCCGGCACGACGCCGCCCTCGCGCAGGACCGGTGACGCGCCCGCCCCCGGACGGGTCGCGCGGGGGCGATCGCGATCGCCGAGGACGGGCCTGGCGTTCGCGTTGCGGACGGGGGCGCCACGCCGCGACCGCGACGCCGCACGACACCCCCCCGAGACGCTGCCGGTCCTGATCCTGGGCGGCGGCAGCGCCGCCTGCGGATCGCACGACGTCCTGGGATGCCTCGAGGCTCGCGTGCCTCGGCGTAGGCTGGCCGGATGGCTCCTCGCGGGAGCCAGCACCGCCGCCTCACGGCCCGGGGGGGCCTCCTGCCGCGACACGAGGCCGGTGCCGCGGGCGATGACCGAGAGGGTCGTGCAGGCGCGGCGCGCCGCGCCCGGGCTGCGCGTGCCGGAAGGATCTTGGCCGCTGCCGCGACGGCGTGCGAGAACCGCACGCGGCGCGTGGCCCCCGCCGGCGGGGGGCCCCGGAACGAGGCTTGGCACGATGGCGAGACCCGTGGTCGGCGTGATCGGGAACACGCACGTGGTCGAGGGCCGTTTCCCCGCCCAGCGCGTGGGCGAGAACAACCTGCGGGCCGTGGCGGAGTTCGCCGGCGCGCTGCCGCTGATGTTTGCCGGGACGCCGCGCATCACCGACCTCGCGGAGCTCCTCGACGCCGTCGACGGCGTGCTGCTGACGGGGGCGCGCGCCAACGTCCACCCGGCGCGCTTCCGGGCGGAGGCGCATCCGCGCCACGAGCCCTACGACGAGGAGCGGGACGCCCTGGCGCTGCCGCTGATCGAGGCCTGCGTGGCCCGCGGCATCCCGCTGTTCGGCATCTGCCGCGGCTTCCAGGAGATGAACGTCGCCTTCGGCGGGTCGCTGCACCCCGAGATCCGCGAGCTGCCGGGGCGCATGAACCATCGCATGCCGCGCCTCGACACCGGCGAGATCCACCCCGATCCCGAGGTGGTCTTCGCCGAGCGCCACGACGTCCGGCTCGTCCCGGGCGGCGCCTTCGCGCGGCTCCTCGGCCGCGAGACGATCCGGGTGAATTCCTTGCACGGCCAGGGCATCCTGGAGCCGGGCGGGCGGGTCGTCGTGGAGGGCGTGGCGGAGGACGGGACCTTCGAGGCGATCCGCATCGCCGGGGCGCCCGGCTTCGCGCTCGGCGTGCAGTGGCACGCGGAGCACGACCCGCAGGTCAGCGCGGTGAACCGGGCGCTGTTCCGGGCCTTCGGCGACGCCGTGGCGCGCCGCCGCGGCGAGGGTTGCGGGCGGTCTCGCCCGGCGGAGGCCCGCTCCCACGGGGACGCCGCTGCGGACCGGTGAGCCGGCGCCCCGGGCGCCGGAGTTGCAAGGGCCGGCGCTCCTGGGGCCGGCGCTCCTCGAGCCGCCACTCCGGGGGCCGGTGCGGCGCGCTCAGCGCAGCTCCGTCCGGGCCGTCTCGGGGGCCATGGCGGTGGCCACGATCGTGATCAGGGCGGCGGCGATCAGGTAGATCGAGATCGGCCAGGTCGCGCCCCCGCTCCAGACCATCAGCGAGGCGGCCGCGAAGGGCGTGAGGCCGCCGGAGATCGCCGCCCCGATCTGGAAGCCCAGCGAGGCGCCGCTGTAGCGCAGGCGCGCCGCGAACAACTCCGAGTAGAACGGCGCCCCGACCCCGAACCCGACCATCTGCCCGAACGAGATCGCCGCCACGATGGCGAGGGCGATGATCGTCGGGTCCTTCGTGTCGACGAGCCAGAAGAACGGGAACGCGAAGGCGATGCAGAACAGGCAGCTCGCGTAGAACATCGTCTTGCGCCCGACCCGGTCGGACAGCCAGCCGAACAGCGGGATCGAGAACAGGGCGACGAACGACGACGCGAAGATGCCGTTGAGGACGACGCTGCGCGGCAGCGCGAGGGTGCCGGTGACGTAGCTGATGACGAACACGCTCGCGATGCTCGCCCAGGCGATCTCCGAGAGCTTCAGCCCGACGGCGGTCAGGAACGCCCGCGGGTGCTGGGTGATCACCTCCACGACGGGCAGGCGCGCCACGTCCTTGCGCGCCTCGACGACGCGGAAGGCCGGCGTCTCCTCGAGCCGCAGCCGGATGAAAAGGCCGACGCCGACGAGCAGGATGCTGATCAGGAACGGCACCCGCCAGGCCCAGCCCAGGAACTCGCTCTCCGGCAGCCCGGACATCGCCGTGAAGATGCCGACCGCCGCGAGGTTGCCGAGCGGGTTCCCGACCTGGACGAGGCTGCCGAAGAAGCCGCGCCGGCGCGCGGGCGCGTTCTCCACGACCATCAGCACCGCGCCGCCCCACTCGCCCCCGAGGCCGACGCCCTGCAGGAGCCGCAGGAGCACGAGCAGGATCGGGGCCCAGATCCCGATCTGCGAATAGGTCGGCAGGCAGCCGATCAGGAAGGTGCCGACGCCCATGATGATGATGGTGGCGGCCAGCATCCGCTTGCGGCCGACCTTGTCGCCGAAATGCCCGAAGATCGCCGCCCCGAGCGGCCGGGCCAGGAAGCCGACCGCGTAGGTCGCGAAGGCCGCGATCGTCCCGACCGCCGGGTCCGACGAGGGGAAGAACAGCTTGTTGAAGACGAGCGCGCTCGCCGTCCCGTAGATCAGGAAGTCGTACCACTCGACCGCCGTGCCGACGACGCTCGAGGTCACGATGCGCCGCATCTGGGCCGGGCCGATCGCGGGCAATGGTGGGGATGTCACTTGGATCGTCATGGCCGGGAACCCCTCGCTCGTTGGCCCGCCTGGTCGCTCCCGCCCGAAGGTCGCGGCCGTTTCCCGGCGCTCTCGATCGAACCGCCCGCCGCGTCCCGCTCAGAGGTCGAGCCGCAGCGCGCCGACCGCCCGCGACACGCAGGGGATGAACCTGTCCCGCCGCGCCCGCGGCGACAGCACGACGTCGCGGTGGATCGGGCTGCCCGCGAGGTAGCCGCACACGCAGGCGCCGCAGACGCCGATCTCGCAGGACGACGGGACGTCGATGCCGGCCTCCCGCAGGAGGTCGATGGCGGCCCGCCCGGCCGGCACCCGGAGGGTGGCGCCGGTGGAGCGCAGCACGATGTCGAACGGCTCGGGCACGAAGCCGTCCGCGTGCAGGGGCTGGAACGCCTCGAACCGCACCGCCTCGTCCGGCCAGCCGGAGGCGGCCTCGCGCACGGCGTCCATGAAGCCGGCGGGGCCGCAGCAATAGATCTCGGTGCCGGGCTCGGGCTCGCGCAGGAGGGCCTCGAGGGCGAGCCGGGTCCCGGGCGGGTCGTCGAAATGGGCGACCACCCGGTCCGGGCCGAACGCCTCCGCCTCCCCGAGCAGGGGCGCGCCGGCGCGCCCGCGCGCGAAGACGTGCAGGCGGAAATCCCGGCCGGCTGCCGCGAGCGCGTGCGCCATGGCGAGGAGCGGGGTGATGCCGATCCCGCCCGCGAGCAGCAGGCAGCGTCCGGCGGCGGCGGAGAGCTCGAAGTGGTTGCGCGGCGCCGACACCATGAGGGTGGCGCCGGCCGCGAGGTTGTCGTGCAGCCAGCGCGACCCGCCGCGCCCGCCCGCCTCGCGCTTGACGGCGATGCGGTAGGTCCGCCGGTCGGCCGGATCGCCGAGGAGCGAGTATTGCCGCACCCGGCCGTCCGGCAGGTGGACGTCGACGTGGGCGCCCGCCGTCGCCGCCGGCAGGAGGGGCCTGCGCGGATGCCGCAGCGCGACGAGCAGGACGTCGCCGGCCTCTGGCCGCACCTGCGCCACCTCGAGCTTCATGATCAGGCGCGGCGACATCGCGGCGGCCGTCAGTCGGCGAGCGGCACGATGGGGTCGCCCGGCCGGATCACGCCGCCGACCTCAATGGAGCAGTTCAGGCCCGAGCGGTTGAGCAGCCCCTCGTAGAGGCCCGGCACGCCGAGCAACTCCTCGAGGTACTTGCAGGGAAAATTCATCCGGCCGCCCTTCAGAACGACCTCCCCGACCCTGAAGCGGCGCCCGACCAGGTGGTTCAGCGGGACGCCGCGGGTGGTCAGGTTGCGGCGATGGTCGATGGGTTCCAGCCGCGTCGCGAGGCCCGGGACCTTGGGCTCGCCCTGCTCCAGGGCCTCCAGGACCTCCACCTCGATCAGGGTGACCTCGCGGATGTCGGGCTTCGCCGAGTAGGTGCCGGTCCCCAGGAGGTAGCGGTCGCCCTCGATGCCCCGGCCGGCGATCAGGCGCGCCTGCGCGAGCTCCTCCATCTCGACGGAGGCCGAGGGCGCGATGTGGATGTGGAGCAAGTGTCCGGACCAGGTCATCGTCATCGTCCATCCGCGTTGCCGGAGGTCCAGGCCCGGGAGCGCCCGCCCCGGTCGCGACCGGGCCGAACCATCACTCGTTAACCCAGGCGTTCTCCGCGACGAGCGTGTTTCCACGTCGCCTAAAATCGCTCTCGCATCGTTCAAGGCCGGCACGCGGGCAAACGTCACCGTGTGCCGTGCTTCTCGAATGCTACACCGATCGCGCCTGCATTCAAGCTCCTCGTCTGGGCAACAAGTTGCCTATTTCGGCATCAGCGAATCGACTTGCGCTGTCGGCCGCCCCGGCTCGGCGCGCGACGTGCCGCGGCGGCGGATCGGACCGGCGCGCTCCGGGGGCGCGGCGCAGCCTCCCGCCGGTTGACGCGGAGCGGCGCCGCCATGCTAAACCGGCGGGCCCTGCGCCGCTGGCGAGACGAGGCCTGGCGGGACGCCCGATGCTCGACGAGTTGCCGGAATGGCTGCGTGCGGATGCGGGCCTGAGCCTCGCCCGCGAGGTGAAGGCCGCCCGCAAGGCGCGCGGCTGGACCCTCGCGGAGCTCTCGGCCGCGGTCCGCCTCGACAAGGGCTACCTGTCCAAGGTCGAGCGCGGCCTCAAGGTGCCCTCGGTCGCGACGGTGCTGAACCTCGCCCGCGCGCTCGACGTGCAGGTCGCGCAGCTGTTCGGCAAGACCGTGGACGCCTCGGCCATCCACCTCTCCCGCGCCGAGGAGCGGGCGACGCCGGCGGACCGGCAGGAGGGCACCGGGTACCGCCTCGAGGCGCTGACCGCCGGCAAGGGCAGCGCCGGGCTCGAGGGCTTCCTGGTCTACCCGCCGCCGGATTTCACCGACGAGTTCCGGGCCGAGCACGACGGCGAGGAACTCCTCTTCGTCGTCGGGGGCTCCGTGGAGGTGAAGTTCGCCGACCGGGTCGTGGCCCTGCGCGCCGGCGACGCCCTGCAATTCCCGGGACGCCTGCCGCATCAGGTGCGCCGCACCGCGAGGACGGCCTGCGTCCTGATCGCCGTGACCCGGAGCTGAGCCCCGGCGCCTCGCGCCGGCCGGGCGCCGGTCCCCCAAGGGCCGCTCGTTCCGATGGCCGGCGCAGGGTCGAACGTGCCGCTCGCGCGTCGTGCACCCGGGACCATCGCGGCCGTCCCGCACGCGACCCCGCCGGGGAGCGGTCCGGGACCGTGCGGAGGGAGACGCTGGACGCGACGGCACCCGTCAGCCCGGGTCGCCCGACCCTGCTCGCCGCGCTCTGGCCGGGCCCGGCACCGGCGGCAGCGCCGACGCCGCGGCCGGCCGGAACGGCGGCGGGCTCAGGACCACGTCCGGAACCCGCGCCAACGTCCACGGTGCGGGCGGGACCGAGGCCGCGCCCCGGGCGTTCAAGGTCCAGGTGCAGGCCGGTCGCGGGCGGACGGGGCCGGCGCGGCAAAGGGCGTCCGCGCGGCAAGGGGCGTTTGCGCGGTAAGGGGCGTTCGCGCGGCAAGGAGCGTCCGCGCGGCGTCGGTCCGGCCCGATCGCTACGGGCCCTTCACGGGGAGGTTTCGCATGATCACGACCAGCCGGCGGGATGCCCTCAGAGCCGCGGCCGGGGCGGCGCTCGGCACCGCGTCCCTGCCCGGCGCCGCGGCCGCGCAGGCCGCCGCCCCGCGGACGCTGTTTGCCGTACCGCAGGCCGTCGTGCCCATCGCGGGGACCGACGCGGTGTTCCCGGTGCGCCGGATCTACTGCATCGGGCGCAACTACGCGGCCCATGCCCGCGAGATGGGCTCCGACACCAACCGGGAGCCGCCGTTCTTCTTCCAGAAGCCGGCCGACGCCGTGCAGTACGTGGAGGCCGGGAGCGTCGGCGAGCATCCCTACCCCACGCTCACCAGGAACTACCATTACGAGCTCGAGCTGGTGGCGGCCCTGAAATCGGGCGGGCGCGACATCGCCCGGGACCGGGCGCTCGAACACGTCTACGGCTACGCCGTGGGGCTCGACATGACGCGGCGCGACCTCCAGCGCGGCATGGGCGACCAGAAGAAGCCGTGGGAGATCGGCAAGAGCTTCGACCGCTCGGCGCCGATCGGGCCGATCCAGCCGGCGGCGGCGACCGGGCATCTCACCCGCGGCGCGATCCGCCTCGCGGTGAACGGGGAGGTGAGGCAGGATGCCGATTTGTCGCAGATGATCTGGTCCGTGGCCGAGCAGATCGCCAACCTGTCGGAGGCCTTCGAGCTGAAGGCCGGCGACCTCGTCTACTCCGGCACACCCGAGAACGTCGGGCCGGTCGTCCGGGGCGACGTGCTCCTCGGCCGGATCGCGGGCCTGCCCGACCTCTCCATCCGGATCGTGGACGGCACCGGCTGAGCGCCGCGGGCGTGGCCGTCACGGCGTTCCCAGCAGGTCGAGGATCCCGCGGCGCGCCTCCACGAGCTCCGGATCCTCCCGGTGCCGGGGATAGGGCCGGTCGTTGGCGATGTCCGCCTTGATGCGGGCCGGGCGGTCGGAGAACACGATGATGCGCTGGGCGAGCACCAGGGCCTCCTCGACGTCGTGGGTCACGAGGAGCGCCGAGAAGCCCTTCTCGCGCCACAGCCGCACGAGCTCGCCCTGCATCGCCAGGCGGGTGAGGGAGTCGAGCTTGCCGAGGGGCTCGTCGAGGAGGAGCAGCGGCGGCTCGTTCACGAGGGCGCGGGCGAGGGCGACGCGCTGCGCCATGCCGCCCGAGAGCTGGTGCGGGAAGGCCTCGGCGAAGCCCGACAGGCCGACGAGGGCGAGCGCCGCATCGACGCGCCCGCGCTCGCGCCCGAGGACGCCGCGGGCCTCCGGCCCGACCGCGACGTTCCCGAACACGCTGCGCCAGGGGTAGAGCGTCGGGTCCTGGAAGACGAGGCCGCGGGAGGGGTCCGGGCCCCGCAGGGGCACGCCGTCGACCGCGATCTCGCCGCGGCCCGGCGGCTCCAGGCCGGCCACGAGGCGCAGGAGCGTCGACTTCCCGCAGCCGGAGGGGCCGAGCAGCGCCACGAAGGCGCCCGGCGCGACGTCGAAGCCGACGTCGTCGAGGACCGGCAGCGGCGCCCCGTTCAGCGCGAAGGCGTGGCCGACGCCGCGCAGCGACACGGCGGCACCGCGCCCGGGCGCCGCCGCGGCCGGCGCGCCGTCGCGGCCCCGGGCGGCGCGACGCGCCCGGGGGAGCAGGCCGGCTACCATTGGACCAGTCCCTTCTGCCAGGAGAGCAGCCGGTCGCGCACCCGGAACAGGAGCGTGATCAGGCCCGAGCAGGCGAGCGCCATCACGGCGAGCGCCGCGTACATGTTGGCGTAGGCCGCCCAGCCTTGCGCCCATTGCAGGTACCAGCCGAGGCCGGCCTTCACCCCGAGCATCTCGGCCACGACCAGCACGGCGAACGAGCCGCCGAGCCCCATGAACAGGCCAACGAAGACGTGCGGCAGGGCGGCCGGGATCGCGACCCTGAGGATCAGGAAGGATTCGCGCGCGCCGAGCGTGCGGGCCACGTCGTAATAGGCCTTGTTGACCCCGGCGATGCCCGACCAGGTCAGCACCGTCACGGGGAACCCGGTCGCGAGGGCGACCAGGAAGGTCGAGGCCGACCCGCTCGACGGGAAGACGAAGAAGGCGAGCGGCAGCCACGCGGTCGCGGGCAGCGGACCGACGAAGCGCAGGACCGGGTGGACCCAGTAGCCGACCGCCCGCGACCAGCCGACCGCGACCCCGAGCGTGAAGCCGGCGATGGCGCCGAGGACGTAGCCGCCGGCGAGCAGCCGCAGCGAGTGCCAGACGCTGTCGGCGAGGCGCGCGTAGTCGTCGACGAAGACCTCCACGATCGCCTGCGGCGGCGGGAAGAACGGCATCGGCAGCCAGGCGAGCTTCGCGGTCGCGACCTCCCAGAGCCCGAGCAGCGCCGCGAGCGCGACGAGCCAGTGCGACCAGTCGCGCAGGCGCCGGCCGGCCGCGCCGAGGGGCCGCGGCAGCAATCCCGCCGCCAGGAAGCCGGTGCCGAGGGCCGCGAGCGCGCCGGCGAACTCGGGCGTGCAGCCGAAATCCCCCGCGTCCGGCCACGCCGCCGTGGCGGCCGCGAGGCCGATCCAGGCGAGGCCCGCGGCGACGAGCGAGGGGGCGAGCGGGACGCCCGCGCGCCGGGCCTCCCCGCGCCCGGGCAGGGCCGCGGCGCCGGACCGGAGGGCGATGTCACGCATCGGCTCGCCCTCCTCAGCTCAGCACGTCGGCGTAGACGCGCTCGGCGAACTGGCCCGCGTCGGTGCGCGCCCGGATCACCTTCACGATCTTCAGCTCGTCGACGTAGGCGGCGATCTGCTGCTTCAGCTCGGCGCCGAGGGGATGGTGATGGTGGGTGTGGCTGCGCAGCATCGCGGCGAGGTCCTCGACCGAACCCTTGCCGCCGTAGCCCGCGAAGATCCGCGCGGCGTCCGCCGGGTCCTCGGCAACCCGGGTGCCGGCTTCGAGGAGCGCGCGGGTGAGCGCCGTCGCCACCGGCCGCTCGTCGCGCACGAGCGCGCCGCGCAGGGCCAGCACGCAGCAGGTCCGGTCCCGGTACTCGGCCGAGAGGTTGTTGGCGACCTCGGCCAGGCGCTCGTCCTTCGCCCACAGGTAGGTGCGGGGGTCGCCGTCGGCGAGCGCCTGCGCCTCGCCCTTCTCGACCGCGAGGGCGAGGAGATCGAGCGGGTAGGTGCGCCACTCGACGTCCCGCTCCGGGTCGATGCCGCGCTTGGCGAGGAGCAGGCCGAAGAAGTTCTTGGCCGGCGAGGCCTGGTCGCTCACGGCGATCACCCGGCCCTTGAGCGCCTCGAGCGTCGTCGCGCCGGCCGAGCGGGCCCCGAGGAGCCGCAGGCAGCCCCCGTGGATGCCGGCCGTGATCTTGACGTCGAAGCCCTGTTCCAGGGGCTTGAGCCAGCGCAGCGCCATGCCGATGCCGGCATCGGCCTTGCCGGTGGCGATCGCCTCGAGGAGCTGCTCGGTCGAGCCGCCGAAATTGACGAACTCGACGTCGAGCCCGTGCCGGGCGAAGTGGCCGCGCTCCTTGGCGAGCGGCGCGGCGGCGGTGCAGATCGCCGAGGCGTTCCAGGCGAGCCGGATCGGGCGCAGGGGGCCGCCCGCGCCGGCCGCCTCGCCGACCGCCGCCCGGCAGATCGGCGGGGCGTCCCAGCCGGGTCGGGCGGAGGGCAGGAGCCCGGCTGCGGAGGGCGAGGCCAGGAGGCCGAGGGGGGCCGCCGCGCCGAGGAGGCCGGCCCGCGCGAGGAAGTGGCGCCGCGTGGGCGGCATCGGGTCAGGTTCGTCCGTCATGGTCCGGGTTCATTCCTGGGAGGGGGGACCGCCCGGAGGGGCGCGCGGGGAGCCGGCGCGGCGGGCTCAGGCGGCCCGAGGCCGCACCGGGGCCGCGCTCGCGGGCGGCGCCCGGTGCTCGACGGCGCCGCGGATCGTCTGGGCGTTCCTCAGGAGGTTCAGGATCGGGCAGGCGCGCTCGACCTCGGCTTCGAGCCGCAGGACCGCCTCCCGCGGCGCCGCCGAGACGATGTGGACCGTGTAGGCGAGCGCGTGCGGGCTCACCGGCACCGCCTCGAAGCCCGGCCGCCCGGCCCGCGCGTCGAGCTCGCCCGTGACCTCGACGTCGAGCGCCGAGACGTCGACGCCGAGGAGCGCCGCCTGGATCAGGTAGGAATGCGCGAGGCAGCTGCCGAGGATGCCGAGCTGCAGCTCGGGCGAGGTCGGGCCGAGGTCGTAGCCGGCGAAATCGGGGGGCGAGTCGGTGACGACCTGGTGGTCGCGGATGCGGATGCGCCGCACCCCGCTGCGGCCCTCCGCGCTCACCTGCGCCCGCAGGGGCGTGACCGCGAGCTCGCCGCTCTCGATGCGCGCGCCGCGCGCCGCCAGGGCTTCGCGCTTCTCGGTCAAGTAATCGTTGAGCGAAGCCATCGATCGTCCTCTCAAGATGCCGGCGCGCCCGGCTTTCCAACAATTGCGCCAGTGATCTCTCAAGGCTCTGATGTTGTAACGGAACTCACCATTGCGTCAACAAGACAGATTTGCTTTTGTTTTCGCTGATACGAGTGGTCCCATGCTCTTTTTCGTCGAGATCGAAGAAGGCCCTCGTCTCGAGCGCCCCGGGCCCGGGCGGGGCGCCCTGCCGTCACTGGGTGGCGGCGCCGGCGCCGGAGCGGGCGGCGTCGTTGAAGGAGGTGTCGAACACGCTCGACGCCTCGACCCGCCGCGGGATCAGGCCGTGGCGCTGGTAGAGGTCGGCGACCTTCTGGGCGTCGGCGACGATCGCGGGATCGATCGGGGCCGGCCGGATGTCCGCCCGCTTGAACCACCAGAGCGGCACGCTCTCGGGCAGGCCGACCAGCGCCGACCAGCTCCGCGCGAAGGCCTCCGGGTGCGCCGTGCCCCAGACCCGCGCCTTGGCGAGACGGCGCACGAAATCCTCCAGCGCCGGCCGCTTCGTCGCGATGGCGTCGTCGCGGGCGGCTTGGAAGCTCAGGCCCGGCGTGAGCCCGCGCCCGTCCGCGACGACGCGGGCGCGGCCGGTGCTCTCGAGCTGCGAGGTGTAGGGCTCCCAGGTCGCCCAGGCGTCGACGGACCTCGACAGGAGGGCGGTCTGCGCGTCGGAGGGCAGCAGGAAGGTGAGGCCGACATCCTCGGGCGTCCACTGGGCCTGCTCCAGGCTCGCCAGCACGAGCTGGTGCCCAATGGAGCCCCGCCCCGTGGCGATGCGCTTGCCCTTGAGGTCGGCGAAGGTCCGCACGGGCGAGTCCGGCCGCACCAGGACGGCGAGCCCGGCCTGGTTCTGGCGGATGGCGAAGATCGCCTTGATCGGCGCCCCCGCGGCGGCCGCGAAGGTGAAGGGCGCGTCGCCGGCGATGCCGGTGTCGATGGCGCCCGCGTTCAGGGCCTCGAGGAGCGGGGCGGCGGCCGGGAACTCCTTCCACTCGAGGCGGTAGGGCAGGTCGCCGAGGACGCCGGCCGCCTCCATCAGGGCGCGGGAGCCGCCCTTCTGGTCGCCGACGCGCAGGATCGTCTGGGCCGAGGCCGGCCCGAGGGCGAGGGCGAGGGCCGCGAGGGCGAGGATCAGACGCACGCTGCCGGCCCCCCTCACGCGGCCGCCCGGGCGCGGGACGCCGCGCCGCTGAGGCGGCGGAAGGCCGGGATCAGCGCGCGCCCGTACTGCACCGCGTCCTCCAGGGGATCGAAGCCGCGGATCAGGAAGGTCGTCACCCCGAGGGCGTGATAGTCGAGGAGCGCCTCCGCGACCTGGTCGGGCGTGCCGACGAGGGCGGTCGAGTTGCCCTGCGCGCCGGTCTCGGCGGCGATCGCCGTGTAGAGGCGCTTGTCGAGGCGGCTGCCCTGGGCGGCCGCCGCGAGGAGGCGGCGC
This sequence comes from Methylobacterium crusticola, assembly GCF_003574465.1. Lineage (GTDB taxonomy): Bacteria > Pseudomonadota > Alphaproteobacteria > Rhizobiales > Beijerinckiaceae > Methylobacterium > Methylobacterium crusticola. The sequence continues at coordinate 32,603 of NZ_QOWC01000013.1, read as the reverse complement.
GAGCCCTCGTTGGGCGGCGTTGCCGCGGGCCCGAGGCCCCGCGCGGCCCGCAAGGCCTTCGTGCGCGCGAGGATCGATTCCGCCCGCGCCCAGGCGGCCTCCTCGGTCTCGGCCAGGATCGGGCGGAACGACAGGCTGAATCCGACGCGGTCCTCGCGCCCGTGCCGGGCCGCCGCCGCCCGCACGCGCGCGATGGTGTCGCGCACCTGGGCGTGCGTCTCGCCCCAGAGCGCGTAGGTGTCGGCGTGCCGGCCGGCGACCGCGATGGCCGCCTCGGACGAGCCGCCGAAATACACCGGCAGGTGGGGCTGCTGCACCGGCTTCACGGCCGAGAAGGCGCGCGCCGCGCGGTAGTAGCGCCCCTCGTAGTCGAAGGGCTCGGCGGAGGTCCAGGCGGACTTGACGACGTCGAGGTACTCGCTGGTGCGGGCGTAGCGCTCGTCCTTGGTGAGGAAGTCGCCGTCCTGCGCGAGCTCGGCGTCGTTGCCGCCGGTGATGATGTAGACGCCCGCGCGGCCCCCCGTGAGGTGGTCCAGGGTGGCGAGCTGGCGGGCCGCCACCGTGGGCGCCTGGAACCCCGGGCGGTGGGCGATCATCAGGTTGATGCGCTCGGTCACCGACGCCGCGTACTGGGCGAGCGCGAAGCTGTCCGGCGCGGTCGAGTGGAAGGCGACGAGCACGCGGTCGAAGCCGCCGTACTCGTGCGCCTGGGCCACCGCCCGCACGTAGTCGCGGTCGATGACCGGCCCCGCGCTCGGGTGGATCTCCGACCCGTGCTGGGCCGCGACGAAGCCGATGAAGTGGACGTCGGCGCTCTGCGTCATGGTGGATGTCCTCAGGTCTCGGGTGTCGGCGTGGCACGGCGGCCGGCGTCGGCAGGGGGATCCGGGCCGGATCCGGTGCGCCCGGCCCCTCGGTCTCAGAGCCCGAGCGCGGCGCGCCCGGCGGCGAGCCGGATCGTGTCGCCCTGCGGCGTGTGGATGCGCGCGCACAGGACGTCGCGCAGGTGGCGCTCGAGCGGGTTGGCGCGCGACAGGCCGGGATTGCCGGTGAGCTCGACCGCGCGCTGCACCACCTCGATCGCGTTCTCGGTCACCGTGAGCTTGACGAGCCCGCTCTCGGTGGCCGGCGGGGGCGCCCCCGCGTCGGTCTCGGCGGCAACGCCGGCGAGGAGGCGCCGGTTGACCGCGAGCAGGCGCTCGCTCTCCCCCATCGCCTCCTGGAACCGGGGCAGGCTCGCGAGCGGCGCGCCGAGGTTGGCGGGCGCACGCGTCCCGAGGTAGCGCGCGAGCCAGTCCTGCGCGGCCCGCGCGATGCCGTCGTAGAGGGCGGCGATCAGGGTCGTGTTCCAGGCCAGGGCGACCGCCTCGGGTCCGCCCGGGGCCGCGGGCGGGCGCAGGTCGAGGGCGTGGTCGCCCGGGACCGGGACGTCATCGAGGACCACGTCGTGGCTGCCGCTCGCCCGCATGCCGAGGTGGTCCCAGGACGCCTCGATCCGGATCCCGGGGGCGGACATCGGCACGAGGACGAAGCCGACGCGGGGCGCCGCCTCGTCGGTCCGGACGAAGACGAGGCCGAACGCGAGCGCCGGCGCGCCGGTCGAGTAGATCTTGCGGCCGCTCACCCGCCAGCCCTCGGGCGCCCGGCGGGCGATCGTCGCCGGCAGCCCGCCGCGCGCCGGCGACCCGAGTTCGGGCTCGACGCGCAGCGCGTTGAGGAGCGCGCCCTCCTCGACCGCGGCCCGCTGGAGGCGCGCCACCGGGCCGGCGGGCCAGCCCGTCGCGCGGGCGAGGGTCGCGTGGTGGAGGGCCTGCATCGCGAGGACGAGGGCGGCGGCGGGATCGCCCTGCGCCAGGGTGCCGATCACCGCGCTCGTCGCGGAAAGGCCCGCCCCCTGCCCGCCCCGCGCCCGCGGAACCGTCAGCGCCGCGAGGCCGGCGGCGCGGCAGGCGGCGATGCTCCGCGCCGCGAAGCGGCCCGCGCGGTCGTCGTCGGCGGCGGCTTGCGCCAGCGCCGGAACGAGGGCCCGCGCCGTCGCGAGGGGATCGGTGGCGGGAGCCGGGTCTCCCGGGATCGCGCGCAGGCGTGCCGTCACGCGGACCGTCCCCGCGGGCTCCCGGCGCGGCGGGACGAGGATGAGGCATTCACGGCGTGAGATCCTTCTGTCGGCCGCGCCGGCATCGTGACGGACGCGGCGGCGTTGCGTCGCGGGCGCCCGGCGCGGCGGGACCGGGCGTCGCGCGGCGCTCCGCCTGCCATCCCGCGATGGAAGACTGAAGCAGACCGCACGATCCCGGCGAAGTCGGAGAGATGTTATCCTCAGTCTCGCGGTCGTCAACGAGAAAGACTTTGCAAAATGCCGGATCCGGAGAGCATCTCCCGCTAGATCTACTGCGCTGGGGAGAAGATGATACTCTTCGGGTGCGGCTCATCGGTCCGCGTGGCCGCCCGGCCCGGGCGCCGGGACCGCCCGCACCGGCCGGAACGCGGCCGGTCGGCGGCCGGCGCACCGGCCACGCGGCTCCGCGATCCTGCGCGCACCGGCGATCACACCGGAACCGTCCTAGTTTTCCAATGTTGATGCGGCAGCGGAGACGATGGTGCGTATCTGTTGCCGCCTTTGCCAAGCGCGCGCGAGAGTCGAGCCGTCATAGGCTCGCCGTGTGGAGGATTTTTCGAGTTGGGTGAGACTGTCCTGATTAGTGGTGGCGCAGGATTTATTGGTGTTCATCTTTCTCAGTCTTTACTGTCGCGGGGCTATAGAGTCCGCGTTCTCGACAATCTGATCGAGCAGGTGCACGGGACCGGGTCTCGGCCGGAAGGGCTGAGCCCGGATGTCGACCTCGTCCGGGGCGACATCCGCGACGCGGCGGCGCTCGCCCGCGCGCTCGAAGGCGTCGATTCCGTGGTCCACCTCGCCGCGGAGGTCGGCGTCGGCCAGAGCATGTACGCGGTCGAGCGCTACGTCTCGGTCAACGACGGCGGCACCGCCGCGCTGTTCCAGCAGCTCATCGACCGGCCGGTGCGCCGGGTCGTGGTGGCCTCCTCCATGAGCGTCTACGGCGAGGGCCTCTACCGGGCGGCCGACGGCGGCATCGTGCAGGACGCGGTGCGCAAGCCGCGCCGGCCGGGCGAGCCCTGGGATCCCGTGGACGCGGGCGGGCACCCGATGGTGCCCGTGCCGACGCCCGAGTGGAAGGCCCCGACCCTGGCCTCCGTCTACGCGCTGACGAAGTACGTCCAGGAGCGCCTGACCCTGACCCTGAGCCCGGTCTACGGCATGGAGGGCGTCGCGCTCCGGCTCTGGAACGTCTACGGGCCGGGCCAGGCGCTCTCGAACCCCTACACGGGCGTGCTGGCGATCTTCGCGTCGCGGCTCCACAACGGCCAGCCGCCGATGATCTTCGAGGACGGCGAGCAGCGCCGCGACTTCGTGCACGTCGAGGACGTCGCCGAGGCCTTCGTGCTGGCGCTCGAGCACCCGAGCGCGCCCGGCCAGGTCTACAACGTCGGCAGCGGCCAGGACTGGTCGGTGCGGGAGGTGGCCCAGATCCTCGCGCGCGCGATGGGCAAGCCCGGGCTCGAGCCCGAGATCACCGGTCAGGCGCGGACGGGCGACATCCGCCACTGCATCGCCGACATCGGCAAGATCCAGCGCGAGCTCGGCTTCCGGCCCCGGCGGGACTTCGCCGAGGGCGTCGCGGAACTGGCGGCCTGGGTCGCCGAGCAGCAGGCGGTCGACCGGGTGAAGGAGGCGCGCAGCGAGCTCGAAGCCCGAGGCCTCGTCGCGTGACCCGGCCCGCGACCAGCCGGGCGGACGACGCGGCTCGGCCGGCCACCGGCCGGACCGTGCTCGTCACGGGGGGCGCCGGCTTCATCGGGGCAAACCTCGCGGACCGCCTCGCCGCCGACGGACACCGCGTCGTGGTCTACGACGCCCTGCTGCGCCCGGGCGTCGAGGCGAACCTCGCCTGGCTCCGGGAGCGGCACCCCGAGCGGGTCACGGCCGTCGTCGGCGACGTCCGCGACGCCGGCCGGGTCGCCGAGTGCGTGGCGGGCGCCGACGCGGTGTTCCATCTCGCCGCGCAGGTCGCCGTGACGACGAGCCTCGTCTCCCCGCACGAGGACTTCGCCGTCAACCTCGGGGGCACCCTCGCGGTGCTGGAGGCCCTGCGGCGGCGCGGCGCGCCGGTGCCGCTCGTCTTCGCGTCGACCAACAAGGTCTACGGCAACCTGCCGGATCTCGCGCTCAGCGCCACGAACGACGCCTACGTGCCGGTCGATCCCGACCTGCGGCGGTGGGGCATCGGCGAGCAGCAGCCCCTCGACTTCCACACCCCCTACGGCTGCTCCAAGGGCGGCGCCGACCAGTACGTGCTGGACTACGCCCGCAGCTTCGGCATCCCGACCGCGGTGATGCGGATGAGCTGCATCTACGGCCCGCGCCAGATGGGCACCGAGGACCAGGGCTGGGTCGCGCATTTCGTGATCAGCGCGCTCGCGGGCCGGCCGATCAGCATCTACGGCGACGGCCGGCAGGTGCGCGACATCCTGCACGTCTCGGACGCCGTCGCGGCCTACCTGGCGGCCTGGGAGCGGATCGACTCCGTCGCCGGCCAGGCCTTCAACCTCGGCGGCGGGCCCGGCAACGCCGTGAGCCTGCGCCAGCTCCTGGCCTACGTCGAGACGCTGATCGGCCGCCCCGTCGACCTGCGCTTCTCGGACTGGCGCGCGGGCGACCAGCGCTACTACGTCTCGGACACCCGCCGCGCCGCGGCCGCCCTCGGGCTGCCCGCCCCGACGCCCTGGCAGCGGGGCGTCGCCGACCTCGCGGCCTGGCTCGCCGAGGCGGGCGCCCGGCCCCCCGATGCTCCTTCCGTCCGCCTGATGGGAGCGGCCGAATGAGAGTGGCCCTCGTCAATCCCGCCTGGGATTACCGCAACAGCATCTATTTCGGCTGCCGGGAGCCGCACCTGCCGCTGGAGCTCGGCTACAGCCGGGCGCTCCTGGCGGCGGCGGGCCACGACGTCCTGCTCCTCGACGCGCATCTCTGCGGGCTGACCCACGCCGAGGCCGCCGCGGACGTGGCGGCGTTCGCCCCCGACATGACCGTGGTGGCGACCGCCCCGACCTACCTGTTCTGGCGCTGCGCGCCCCCGGAATTGCGGGTGCCGCGCGCGTTCCTGGACGCCCTCGGCGGGCGCGGCGGCCGGACCGTGGCGGTCGGGCCGCACGGCTCGGCGACGCCCCGGCCGACCCTCGAGAAGCTCGGCGTCGACGCGGTGGTGCGGGGGGAATGCGAGGAGGTCGTGCTGCGCCTCGCCGGGCAGGACGGCTTTCGCGGCGTCCCGGCCCTCGCCTACCGGGAGGGCGGCGAGACGATCGTAGCGGGGCCTCCCCACGCGGGCCGCTTCATCGACCTGCCGGCCCTGCGCTGGCCCGCCGGGTGGCTCGCGCGCCACACCCACCACCATCACCGCTTCGACCGCGCGCCCGACGGCCCCGGCGCCGAGGTCGAGGCCTCGCGCGGCTGCCCCTACACCTGCAGCTTCTGCGCGAAGATCGACTTCCGCGACGCCTACCGGCGCCGCGACCTCGCCCACGTGCTCGACGAGATCGACGGCCTGATCGCCGAGGGCGTCACCTACGTCTACTTCATCGACGAGATCTTCCTGCCCCAGAAGCCGCTCCTCGAGGCCCTGGTCTCGCGCGACGTGCGCTTCGGCATCCAGACCCGGATCGACCTCTGGAAGCCCGACATGCTGGACCTCCTCGGGGCCGCGGGCTGCGTCTCCATCGAGGCGGGCATCGAGAGCCTCACGGTCGAGGGCCGGGCTGCCCTCGACAAGAAGTGCCGCGCCACGACGGACGAGCTCGCCGAGCGGCTGATCCACGCCCGCAACACCGTGCCGTTCGTGCAGGCGAACCTGATCAAGGTCGCGGGCGACGATCCGGCCCTGGTGGCCGAGTGGCGCGACCGCCTGCGCCGGCAGGGCGTCTGGGCCAACGACCCTGTGCCGCTCTACCCCTACCCGAGCTCGCCCGACTACCGGCGCCTCTGGGGCGAGCCGGACGACGCGGCCTGGGAGCGGGCGCACGCCCACTACCTCGCCCAGTTCGACCATTTCAGCGACATCCAGGAGGAGCGCCCGCTGCCGCTCCGGGAGCTGGAGGCCGCATGCGGGTAGGCTCGCGCGACGGGGCCGCGCCCGCGGCGAACGCGGTCGGAGGACCTGGCACGACCCCGGGTCCCCGGCGGACGGGAGGCGCCCCGTGAGGATCGCCTACTTCACGCACTCCCTCGCCTCGTGCTGGAACCACGGCAACGCCCACTTCCTGCGCGGCGTCCTGCGGGAGCTCGCCGCGGACGGCCACGCGGTGGCGTCGTTCGAGCCGCGGGGCGCCTGGAGCCTCGCGAACCTCCTGCGCGACCACGGCGAGGCCGGGCTGGCGCCGTTCCGCGCCGCCTATCCGGAGCTGGATCCGCAGGTCTACGACGCCGTCGCGCCGGCGGTGGAGCGCGCCGCGGAATCCGACCTCGTGGTCGTCCACGAGTGGAGCGACCCGGACCTCGTGGCGGCCCTCGGCGCGGCGCGCCGGCGCGGTGCGGGCTACACCCTGCTGTTCCACGACACCCACCACCGGGCGGTGAGCGAGCCCGAGGCGATGCGGCGCTTCGACCTCTCGGGCTACGACGGCGTGCTGGCCTTCGGCGAGGCGCTGGCGGCGGTCTACCGCGGCTGGGGCTGGGGGGAGCGCGTCTTCGTCTGGCACGAGGCCGCCGACACGCGCCTGTTCCGCCCTCCCGCCGCCGAGGGGCCGCGGGAGGGCCTCGTCTGGATCGGCAACTGGGGCGACGACGAGCGCAGCGCCGAACTCGAGACCTTCCTGTTCGGCCCGGCCCGGGCCGCCGGGCTGCCCCTCGACGTCTACGGGGTGCGCTACCCCGAGGCCGCGCTGGCGACGCTCGCCCGGTCCGGCGCGCGCTACCACGGCTGGGCCCCGAACGCGGCCGCGCCCGGCCTGTTCGCCCGCCACCTCGCGACCGTGCACGTGCCCCGGCGCTTCTACGTCGCGCAGCTGCCCGGCATCCCGACGATCCGGGTGTTCGAGGCGCTCGCCTGCGGCATCCCCCTGGTGAGCGCCCCCTGGGACGATGCCGAAGGGCTGTTCCGGCCCGGGACCGACTACCTCGTGGCGGCGGACGGCCCGGGGATGGAGCGCCACCTGCGCGCGCTTGCCGCCGATGCCGGCCTGCGCGCGCGCCTCGCGGCCGCCGGCCTCGCGGCGATCCGGGCCCGCCACACCTGCCGCCACCGCGCCGACGAGCTTCTGGGCATCGCCCGACGCCTGCGCGCGCCCGCGCTCCCGGAGACCGTCGCGTGAGGATCGCCTTCTACGGATCGAGCCTGCTGTCGTCCTACTGGAACGGCGCCGCCACGTACTACCGCGGCCTCCTGCGCGATCTCGCGGGGCGGGGCCACCGCGTCACCTTCTACGAGCCGGACGCCTACGAGCGGCAGCAGCACCGCGACATCGATCCGCCGCCCTACGCCGAGGTGCGGGTCTACCCGGCGACGCCCGAGGCCGTGCGCGCCGTCGTGGCGGAGGCCGCGCAGGCGGACGTGGTCGTGAAGGCGAGCGGCGTCGGCGTGTTCGACGATGCGCTGCTGGAGGGCGTCGTCGCGGCCTCGCGCCCCGAGGCGATCCGCATCTTCTGGGACGTCGACGCGCCCGCGACCCTGGCCGAGCTCGCCGCGACCCCGGGCCACGCCCTGCACCGGGCGATGCCGTCCCTCGACCTGGTGCTCACATACGGCGGCGGGCCGCCGGTCGTCGCCGCCTACGAGGGGTTCGGCGCCGCGCGCTGCATCCCGATCTACAACGCCCTGGATCCCGACACCCACCACCCGGTCCCGCCCGACCCGCGCTTCGCCGCCGACCTCGCCTTCCTGGGCAACCGGCTGCCGGACCGCGAGGCGCGGGTCGAGACGTTCTTCCTCGACGCGGCGGCGCGGCTGCCCGCGCGCGCCTTCCTGATCGGCGGCAACGGCTGGGGCGACAAGGCCATGCCGGGCAACGTGCGCCACCTCGGCCACGTCTACACGCGCGAGCACAACGCCTTCAACACGACGCCGCTCGCGGTGCTCAACATCGCGCGCGACAGCATGGCGGCCGTCGGCTACTCGCCCGCCACCCGGGTGTTCGAGGCGACGGGCGCCGGCGCCTGCCTCATCACCGATTCCTGGACCGGCCTCGACCTCTTCCTGCGGGAGGGCGAGGAGGTTCTGGTCGCCCGCGACGGCCGGGACGTCGCCGCGCACCTGGCCGCGCTGACCCCGGAGCGCGCCCGCGCCATCGGGGCGGCGGCCCGCGCCCGCATCGCCCGCGAGCACACCTACGCGCACCGGGGCGCCGAGGTCGACGCCATCCTGAGCGGGGAAGCGGCGCGCAAGCGCGAGCGGAGCGTCGCATGACGCGCCCGCCGCTCCGCCTCGTCGTCCTCGGGCTCAGCCTGTCCTCGTCCTGGGGCAACGGCCACGCCACCACGTACCGGGCCCTGCTCGGGGCCTTCGCGGAGCGCGGGCACGCGATCCTGTTCCTCGAGCGCGACGTGCCCTGGTACGCCGGCCACCGGGACCTCACCGACCCGGATTTCTGCGAGCTGTCCTTCTACGACGACCTCGCCGACCTCGAGCGCTTCCGCGACCGCATCGCCGCCGCCGACGCGGTCGTGGTCGGCTCCTACGTGCCCGAGGGCGTGGCGGTCGGCCGGCGCGTGCAGAGCTGGGGCCGGGGGGTGCGGGCGTTCTACGACATCGACACCCCCGTCACCCTGGCGAAGCTGGAGGCGGGGGACCACGAGTACCTCACGCCCGACCTGATCCGGGCCTACGACCTCTACCTGTCCTTCACGGGCGGCCCGACGCTGCGCTGGATCGAGGAGCATCACGGCTCGCCCGCCGCGCGCCAGCTCTACTGCTCGGTGGACATGGACGCCTACCGGGCGCCGGCGCGGGCGGTGCGCTGGGACCTGTCGTATCTCGGCACCCACAGCCCCGACCGCCAGCCGACCCTGACGCGGCTCCTGCTCGAGCCGGCCCGGCAGGCCCCGCACCTGCGCTTCGCGGTGGCGGGCCCGCAATACCCCGCCGGCATCGACTGGCCGCGCAACGTCGAGCGGATCGAGCACGTCGCGCCCGCGGACCACCCGGCCTTCTACGCGGCGAGCCGCTACACCCTGAACGTCACCCGGGCCGACATGATCCGGGCCGGGTACAGCCCGAGCGTGCGCCTGTTCGAGGCCGCCGCCTGCGGCACGCCGATCCTCACCGACCGCTGGGAGGGTCTCGAGACCGTGTTCGTGCCGGGGCGCGAGATCCTGCCGGTCGACGCGGCCGGGGACGTGCTCGCCCTCCTGGAAGGGCAGCCCGAGGCCGAGCGCCTGCGGGTGGCGGCGGGCGCCCGCGCCCGCGTGCTCGCCGCCCACAGCGCGGCGCATCGGGCGGCCGAGCTCGAGGCCCACCTGCGTGAGGCCATCACCCACAACCGGCACGTCCCCCGCGACCCCGTGCGCGGCGGGACGACGGCCGGAGCAGCGATGAGCGACTGATGGCAGCGAAGAAGGAAGGTGCCATGACCGGAGAGAGAGGCCTACGCGTACTGGTTGCAGGCGGGGCCGGGTTCATCGGGTCCCACCTGGTCGACGCGCTGCTCGCCGAGGGCGCGCGCGTCACCTGCCTCGACAGCCTCCTGACCGGGCGTCAGGCCAACCTCGACCACCTCCGGCGCGAGGCGCGCTTCACGTTCGTCGAGGCCGACCTCGTCGATCCGCTGCCGCGCCTGCCGCGCTTCGACCGGATCTTCAACCTCGCCTGCGCGGCCTCGCCGCCCCACTACCAGGCGAACCCGGTCCACACGATGATGACGAGCGTGCTCGGCACCCACCGGCTGCTCGAGCGCGCCCGGGCGGACGGGGCCCGCTTCCTCCAGGCCTCGACCAGCGAGGTCTACGGCGATCCCGACGTCCACCCGCAGCGGGAATCCTACTGGGGCAACGTGAACCCGACCGGGCCGCGCGCCTGCTACGACGAGGGCAAGCGCGCCGCCGAGGCCCTGGCCTTCGACTTCGAGCGGGTGCACGGCACGGATGTCAGGGTCGCGCGGATCTTCAACACCTACGGCCCGCGCATGCGGTCCGACGACGGGCGGGTCGTCTCGAACGTCATCTGCCAGGCGCTCGCCGGCCTCGACATCACGATCTACGGCGACGGCACGCAGACGCGTTCGTTCTGCTACGCGAGCGACCTCGTCGACGGCCTGATGCGCCTGATGGGGCGGGACGCCTCGCCGGGAGGGCCCGTCAACCTCGGCAACCCGAACGAGCTCACCATCGGCGACCTCGCCGAGCGCGTCGTGCGCCTGACCGGCACCGCCTCGCGGGTGGTCGCGCGGCCCCTGCCCGTGGACGATCCGCGCCGGCGCAAGCCCGACATCACCCGGGCGCGCGAGCTGCTCGGCTGGGCCCCGGCCGTGGCGCTGGAGGAAGGCCTCGAGGCGACGATCGCGTGGTTCTCCCGCGAGATCGCCCCGGAGCCGGTGCTCCGGATGGAGCGGCTCGAAGGTGACGTCCTTGCGGCGGAGTGAGCGCGGCGCCGCCGGGAGCGGGCGGGCGTCCCGCCGCCCGCTCGGTTCAGCGCGCGTGAGGAGGCCGTGATGGCTGGCCCCAAGGTTCGCGTCGGCATCGTCGGCGTCGGCAACTGCGCCTCCTCGTTCGTGCAGGGCCTGCACTACTACCGGGAGGCGTGCCCCGACGAGGCCGTGCCGGGGCTGATGAACGTCGTGCTCGGGGGCTACCACGTCGCCGACGTCGAGGTGGCGTGCGCCTTCGACATCCATGCCGGCAAGGTCGGCCGCGACGTGGCCGAGGCGATCCTCGTCGCGCCCAACAACACGGAGCGCTTCGCCGCCGTCCCGCCGAGCGGCGTCGTGGTGCGGCGCGGGCCGACGCTCGATGGGCTCGGGGCCTACCTGCGGGCCGACGTGCCGGAATCGGAGGTGCCCGAGGCCGACGTCGCGGCGGAGATCGAGCGCAGCCGGACCGACGTCCTCGTCTGCTACCTGCCGGTCGGCTCGCAGCGCGCCGCCGAGTTCTACGCGGACTGCGCCCTGCGGGCCGGCTGCGCCTTCGTGAACTGCATCCCGGTGTTCATCGCCTCCGACCCGGCCTGGCGGGCGCGCTTCGCCGCCCGGGGGCTGCCGCTCGTCGGCGACGACATCAAGAGCCAGGTCGGCGCCACGATCGTGCACCGGATGCTCGCCAACCTCCTGCGCGAGCGCGGCGTGCGGCTCGACCGGACCTACCAGCTCAATTTCGGCGGCAATTCCGACTTCAAGAACATGCTGGAACGCGAGCGGCTCGAATCGAAGAAGCTCTCGAAGACGCGGGCCGTGACGAGCCAGCTCGACGTGCCGCTCGCCCCCGACGACATCCACGTCGGGCCGAGCGACCACGTGCCGTGGCTCACCGACCGCAAGTGGGCGCATATCCGGCTCGAGGGCACGGCGTTCGGCGGCGTGCCGCTCAACATCGAGCTGAAGCTCGAGGTCTGGGACTCGCCGAACTCGGCCGGCATCGTGATCGACGCCGTGCGCTGCGCCAAGCTCGCCCGCGACCGGGGCACCGGCGGCGCCCTGATCGGACCCTCGAGCTACTTCATGAAGGCGCCGCCGCACCAGTTCACCGACCACGAGGCGCGGGAGCGCACGCTGCGCTTCGTCGCGGGCCTGCCCGACCCCGTTCCCGCCGGATCGTCGGAGCCGACGTGAGCCGGCCGCCGTCGCCCCCGGCCCCCCGGACCGCCGGGCCCGCCCCCGGGCCGGCCGGCCGCGGCCGGCGCGTGAGGCCGCGATGAAGCTGATCGTATTCGGTCTCACCGTCAGCTCGGCCTGGGGCAACGGCCACGCGACCCTCTGGCGCGGCCTGTGCCGCGCCATGGCGGAGCGCGGCCACCAGGTCGTCTTCTTCGAGCGCGACGTGCCCTACTACCGCGCCCACCGCGACCTCACCGCCCTGCCCGGCGGGCGCCTCGTCCTGTACGAGGACTGGGACGGGATCCGCGCCCTCGCGGCCCGGGAGGTCGCGGGGGCGGACGTCGCCATGGTGACGTCCTACTGCCCGGACGCCGCGGCCGCGACGGAGCTCGTCCTCGCGGCCCCGCGGGCGCGGCGGGTCTTCTACGACCTCGACACGCCCGTCACGCTCGCGCGCCTGCGCCGCGGCGAGGCCGTCGACTACGTCGGTCCCGGCGGCCTCGCGGGCTTCGACCTCGTCCTGAGCTACACCGGGGGCCGCGCCCTCGCGGCGCTGCGCGACGAGCTCGGCGCGCGCCGGGTGGCGCCGCTCTACGGGCACGTCGACCCGGGCGTGCACCGGCCGGCCCGCCCCCTCGAGCGCTACCGGGCCGACCTGTCCTACCTCGGCACCTACGCGGCCGACCGGCAGGCGGGCGTGTCCGCCCTCCTGATCGCGCCGGCCCGGCGCCGTCCGGAAAGCCGCTTCCTCATCGGCGGCGCGCAGTACCCGGCGGACTTTCCCTGGACCCCCAACATCCACTTCGTGCACCACGTCGTGCCGGAGGAGCATCCGGCCTTCTTCGCCTCCTCGCGCCTGACGCTCAACGTCACCCGGGGCGCCATGGCGGAGAGCGGCTGGTGCCCGTCCGGGCGCCTGTTCGAGGCGAGCGCCTGCGGCAGCGCCGTCCTGAGCGACACCTGGGAGGGGCTCGACGCGTTCTACGAGCCCGGCGAGGAGATCCTGATCGCCCGCGATGCCGACGAGGTCTGCGCGGCCATGGACCGCAGCGACCGGGAGATCCGCCGCATCGCCGAGGCCGGCCGCGCGCGCACCCTGCGGGACCACGTCGCCGCGCGCCGCCTCGACGCGCTCGAGCGCATCCTCTCGGAGGTGCCGCCGCCTCCGGGATCCCGCGTGCCCGAACTCACCGAGGAGGCGTGACATGTGGGGAATCGTGCCCGCGGCGGGCCGCGGCAGCCGGATCCAGCCCCTCGCCTTCTCGAAGGAGCTGCTGCCCGTGGGGAGCCGGCTGCGCGACGGCGCCGCGCGCCCGTGCGCCGTCAGCGAGTACCTCGTCGAGCGCATGCTGCGCGGGGGCGCCACGCGGATCTGCTTCGTGATCTCGCCGGGGAAATCCGACATCGTCGAGTATTACGGCGCCGGCTACGGCGACGTGCCGATCGCCTACGTGGTGCAGCCGCGCCCCGTCGGCCTGTGCGACGCGATCTTCCGCGCCCTGCCGCTCGTCACGCCCGACGAGCCGGTGATCGTCGGGCTCCCCGACACGGTCTGGTTCCCCGAGGACGCCCTCGGGAGCCTCCCGGACGACGCGCTCTCCTTCCTGCTCTTCCCGGTGGAGCGGCCCGAGCACTTCGACGCCGTCATCCTCGACGCCGAGGACCGGGTGACGGAGATCCAGGTCAAGCGGAGCGATGCGGCCTCGTCCTGGATCTGGGGGGCCTTCAAGATGCCGGGCCGCGTCCTCGGCGAGCTCCACGCCCTCTGGCGGGCCCGGGGCCGCTCCGACGAGTACATCGGCACGCTGGTGAACGCCTACCTGGCCGAGGGCGGCCGCGCCGTCGGGATCCGGGCGGGCCGGTCCTACGTCGACGTGGGCTCCCTCGACGGCTACCGCTCGGCCATCGCGCTCCTCGGCGAGGCCGACCGCAACGGGGCGCCGGGGCGGCTCTCCCTCGGGGAGCCCGCGGCCCAGGCCTGCGGGCCCTGAGCCGATGCGCGCCGGCCCCGCCCCCGCCCCGCCCCTCACCGCGGCCCCGTGCCCCGACGACCGAGGACCCCGCCCATGAGCTTGGCCGAGGAGAGTTCCGCGCTGCGCCGGCAGATCGACGCGCTCGGGGAATGGTTCCACAACATCGACCTCAACGGCGTGCCGACCGCGCCGAACCACTTCCTGGGCGACTACCCGCGGGTGAAGTGGCGCTGCTTCGCGGACGCGATCCCGGCCGACCTCGCGGGCAAGAGCGTACTCGACATCGGCTGCAACGGCGGCTTCTACGCCATCGAGATGAAGCGGCGGGGCGCCGACCGGGTGGTGGCGGTCGATTCCGACGAGCGCTACCTCGCGCAGGCCCGCTTCGCCGCGGCCCAGACGGGGCAGGCCATCGAGTTCCGCAACCTCTCGGTCTACGACGTCGGGGCGCTCGGCGAGCGCTTCGACGTCGTGCTGTTCCTCGGCGTGCTCTACCACCTGCGCCACCCGCTCCTCGCGCTCGACCTCATCCGCGCGCACGCGGCCCGCGACCTCCTCGTGTTCCAGTCGATGCAGCGCGGCTCCCCGGAGGTCGCGCCGGTGGCCGAGGACTACGATTTCTGGAAGGCCGACCACTTCGCCGAGCCCGGCTACCCGAAGCTGCACTTCATCGAGCACCGCTACGCGGACGACTGGACCAACTGGTGGGTGCCCAACCGCGCCTGCACCGAGGCGATGCTGCGCGCGAGCGGCTTCGGCATCGTGGCCCGCCCGGAGGAGGAGGTCTATGTCTGCCGCTGCGCTCCCCTCCCGCCCGGCGCCGGCGCGGTCCATCCGGTCCGCCCGGCCGACCCGCGGCGCGACGCCCCGACAGCCGAGGACGAAGGCCTGTGATCGAAGCGGTGATGCTCTGGAACGAGCCCAACAACAAGTCGCACTGGGATCCCGAGACCGACCCGGACTGGGTGCGCTTCGGCGCCATGGCGAAGCGGGCGGGCGAGGCCATCCGGGCGGTCAATCCGGGGTTGACCCGGGTGCTCGGCGGCATCTCGCCGATCGATCCCTCCTTCATCCGCCGCATGGAGAGGCAGGGCGTGCTCGACGCCGTCGACGCCGTCGCGGTGCACGGGTTCCCCCTCGACTGGAACCTCTGGCAGGTCCACGAGTGGCCGCAGAAGATCGAGGAGATCCGCGCCGTCACCGACCTGCCGGTCTGGGTCTCCGAGGTCGGCATCTCGACCTTCGGGGCCGAGGAGGTCCAGCTCTGGGGACTCGAGCGCACGGCCGAGCTCCTGGTCGGGCGCGCGCCGCGCATCCACTGGTACAGCCTCTACGACCTGCCCCGCGAGTGGGAGGCGACGACCCGGCACCGGGAGGCGGAGGGGTCCTCCTACTACCGGCACTTCCACATGGGCCTGCTGCGCCAGGACGGCACGCCCAAGCTCGCCCTCGAGGCCTTCGCCAGGCACGCGCCGGCCCTCGGCCTGTGCCAGTGGTTCCACTTCGAGGACCACCGCCTCGACGAGGCCGTCGCCTGGATGAAGCGCCTCGGGGTCACCTACCTGCGCACCGGGCTGTCCTGGGCCGACAGCTTCCGCCCCGGCGCCCTCGCCTGGTTCGACCGCCAGATGGCGGCGCTGAGCGACTTCGACGTCACGGTGACGTTCTGCTTCACCCCCGAGCACCGGGGCATCGTGCCCCACCACACCAGCCCCCCGCAGGTGCCCGAGGAGTTCGCCGCCTTCTGCGCCGACATGGTGCGGCGCTACGCGCCCGGGCGGGTGAGCGCCGGCTGAGTGGCCGCGTGCTCGTCTACGGCGAGACCACCCGGCGATGCGATCCGCGCGAGCGGCTCGCCGGCCTCGCGGCGCTGCTCCGGGAGGCGGCGGCCCGGCCGCCGGGGATCGGCCGCCACGCCGACCTCGCCGGCGCCCTGATCGAGGCCGGGGAGATCGCGCAGGGGATCGCCGACGCGGCGCTCGAGGCGCGGGGCGACGACGCGCCCTCGCCCGCGCAGGACGCCGCGACGGAGCTCCTCATGGACATCGCCCGCGCCGTCTGGGCCTCGTGGCGGAGCGGCTTCGCGGCCGGGCCGGCGGCGTTCGCGCCCGCCCTCGCGCGCCTCGCGGCGGCGCCGCTGCCCGACGCCGTCACGACGCGCTGGGCCGAGGGCTTCGCGTTCTACGCGCTCTACCCGGAGAGCTACGCCATCGCGGCGGCGCGCTCCGGCCTCCCGGCCGCGACGCGGGTCGTGGGCATCCGCAGCATCGGTGCGCCGCTCGGCGCCATGGCGGCGGCCGGGCTCGGCGCCGGGACCGTCGTGACGGTGCGGCCGGTCGGCCACCCGTTCCGGCGCACCCTCGCCCTCGGCGAGGCGCTCCGCGGGCGCATCACCCGGGACGCTCCGCCCTGCGTCGCCGTGGCGGACGAGGGCCCGGGCCTGTCGGGCAGCTCCTTCGGGGCCGTGATCGATGCGCTCGCGGGGCTCGGCATCCCGGAGCGCCGGGTCGCGCTCCTGCCCAGCCACGGCGGCCCGCCGGGGCCCCGCTCCGACGCCCCCGCCCGCGCCCGCTGGGCCCGCATGGCCCGCCACGTCGCGCCGTTCGAGGACGTGGTGCGGCAGGACGGGCCGGGCGGCGGGCTCGCGGGCTGGGTGGCCGACCTGGTGGGCCCGGCCGAGGGGCCGCTCGTGGAGGTCTCGGGCGGGCGCTGGCGTTTCCGGCAGGGCCGGGACGAGGCCGCCTGGCCCCCGGTGCACGCCCAGCAGGAGCGCCGCAAGTTCCTGCTCGCGGCCGGCGGCGGCACCTGGCTCCTCAAGTTCGCCGGGCTCGGGCCCGGCGCCCGGGCGAAGGCGGACATCGCCCGGGCGCTGAGCGCCGCCGGGTTCACGCCGCCCGTCGCGGGCGTCCGGCACGGCTTCCTGGTCGAGCGCTGGATCGCCGCGGCCCCTCCCCTCGACCTCTGCGCCGTCGACCCGGACCGCCTCGCGGAGGAGGTCGGCCGCTACCTCGGCTTCCGGGCGCGGGCGTTCCCGGCCGGGCCGGATCGAGGCGCGCGCCTCGCCGACCTCCTCGCCATGGCCCGCCACAACGTCGGCGAGGCCCTCGGGGCCGGCCCGGCGCGGGCCCTCGACCGCTGGAGCCCGGACCGGGTCGAGGCCCTCGCGCGCCGGGCCCGCCCCATCGCGATCGACGGCCGGATGCAGGCCTGGGAGTTCCTCGTCCGCCCCGACGGGCGCCTCCTGAAGTGCGACGCCCTCGACCACCACGCCACCCACGACCTCGTCGGCTGCCAGGACGTCGCCTGGGACGTGGCGGGCGCGGCGGTCGAGCTCGACCTGCCGGAGGCGGCGCGCGCGCGCCTCGCCGCGACCGTCGCGCGGGAGGGCGGATGCCCCGTCGATCCCGACCTGCTCGCGCTCCTCACGCCCTGCTACCTCGCCTTCCGGCTCGGCGCCGCCAGCATGGCGGTGGAGGCCGCCGCCGATCCGGCGGAGGCGGGGCGCCTGCGCGGCGCGGGCGCGCGCTACGCGGAGCGCCTGGAGCGCATCCTCGGGCCCGGGGACGGCTGATCCGGCCCGGCCGGCCGCCCGGGGGGGGGGGCGCCCGGCCGGTCGCGGGCCCGCGCGCGTGACGGGCCGCGTGACGGGGCGCGTGACACGGGCGCCGCTTGCGGCTACTCGCGATCGGGCGAGACCCCTCTCCGGCACGGCACCCGCTCATGGCACACCGTCCCCTGCGCATCGGCACCCGCGGCAGCCCGATGGCGCTCGCCCAGACCGGGATGGTCCGCGACCGCATCGCGGCGGCGCATCCCGACCTCGCCGCGCCGGGTGCGATGGAGCTCGTCGTCATCACCACCGTGGCGGACAAGATCCTCGACCGGCCGCTCTCGGAGATCGGCGGCAAGGGGCTGTTCACGAAGGAGCTCGAGCAGGCGCTGTTCGCCGATCAGATCGACGTCGCGGTCCACTCGATGAAGGACGTCGAGACCTGGCTGCCGGACGGCCTCGTCATCGCCTGCATCCTGGAGCGGGACGATCCGCGCGACGCGTTCCTGTCGCCGCGGGCGGGACGGCTCGCGGACCTCGCGCCGGGGAGCCGGGTCGGCACCTCGTCCCTGCGACGGGGCGCCCAGGTGCTGATGCGGCGCCCCGACCTCAAGGTCGTGCCCCTGCGGGGCAACGCCAACACCCGCATGCGCCGGCTCGAGGAGGGTGCCTGCGACGCGACCCTGCTCGCCATCGCGGGCCTGGAGCGCCTCGGCCTCGCCGACCGCGCCCAGGAGATCCTGCCCGTGTCCGAGATGCTGCCGGCGGTGGCCCAGGGCGCGCTCGGCATCGAGTGCCGGGCCGCGGACACGGACCTGATCGCGCGCCTCCAGGCCGTCGCCTGCCCGCGCACCACCACGGCGATCGCGGCCGAGCGGGCGCTGCTCGCCGAGCTCGACGGCTCCTGCCGCACCCCGATCGCGGCGCTCGCCGCGATCGACGGCGACCGCCTCACCCTCGACGGCCTCCTGTTCCTGCCCGACGGCAGCGCGCACTGGGCGACGCACCGCGAGGGCCTCGCCGCCGAGGCGGCCGCCATCGGCCGGGATGCCGGGGCCGAGCTGAAGGCGAAGGCCGGGGACACCTACAGGACGCGCCTCCAGTGAGCCGCGCCGGCACGCCACCGCGCCGGACCGGTCGCCTGCTCCGGCGGGGAGCGCCCTAGCGGGCGGGCTTCTTGGCGGGCTCGGCCGGCGCCGGCGCGATGCTGCCGGTCTGGTTCACCCGGTCCCTGGCCTGGTCGAGGCGCTTCGTGATCGTCGCGAGATCGCGCTGCGCCAGCGCGGCCTGGGCCTTCGCCTTCTCGCGGGCGGCGCCGAGCTGGGCGATCTCGTCGCGGGCCGCCGCGATCCTGGCCTGGCGGTCCTTGAGCTCGGCATCCGTCTCCTGGAACTGCTTCTGGCGTGCCGCGAGGGCGTCGCGCTCGCCCTCGACCTCGACCAGCCTCGTCTGGGCGGCGCTTCGCCCGGACGCGGCGAGGCCGAAGGCGCCCCAGCCGAAGGCCGCGACGCCACCCAGCGCCACGGCGAGCAGGCCGGCAGGATTGGGTCTGAACCGCAGATGGGCCATCGGGTCCTCGTCACGCACGTGCCACGGCCGCGGGGACGCGGGCCGATGAAGGTCCCGAACGCAGGATCGGGGACATCCTTCAGCATAGCGATTGTTCGTTAACGCCGCCTTGCCGCGCCGCGCGTCCGGGGGGCGTTAACGGCATGTTGCGGCTTTGATGGAACGGGCACGAGTTGTACAGGACTGTTTTTTAATCTCTTAGGTTGAGTGATCGGGCGGGTCCACGCAGAGAGGGGCAAGTCTCTGGTGAAGCGCTTGGTGCGTCGCTTTCAGCATTCCGAGGACGGTGTCATCGCGGTCGTCCTGGCGATCGTCCTCATCCCGGTGATCTTCCTCGTCGGGGCCGGCATCGACTACGCGCGCACGATCGAGGTCAAGGCCGAGATCCAGAGCGCCACCGACGCGACCGCCCTCGCGGTGATCCGGGAATCGCCGTCGCTGACGAGCGACACGGATTTCAAGAACCGCGCGCAGGCGTTCTTCACCGCGAGCTTCCCTGCGAAGACCGGCGTCACGGTCACGAGCTTCACGCCCACCCGGGTCGGCGTGCAGGTCACGATCGCGGCGACCGCCACCGTCGACACCTCGTTCAGCCGGATCATGCATCCCGATCCCCTCGTGGTCAGCGGGAGCTCGCAGGCGACGGCCGGCGGCAAGGCCGTCGAGGTGGCGCTCGTCCTCGACAACACCGGGTCGATGAACGATTCGGGCAAGCTCGCCGCCCTGAAGCAGGCCTCGAAGGACTTCCTCGCCTACCTCGACAAGACCGTGGTCAGCCGCAGCGACGCCAAGGTCGCCCTGGTGCCGTTCGCCCGGCAGGTCAACCTCGGCACCGCCGTCACGACGGCGGGATGGCTCAGCTACACCAAGGTCAACGCGGTCTCCAAGACCACCTGGAAGGGCTGCATCGACGACCGCGACCAGTCCTACGACGTGCAGCTTCCCGTGCCCGAGCCCTCCGGCGCGTCGGCCTACCCGGCCGACACCTGCGACACGACCTCGAACGGCGCTCCCACCCTGACGAGCATCCGCCCGCTCACCACCGATTACGCCAGCCTCAACACCGCCATCGACAGCATGACGGCCGGCGGCAACACCAACGTGACCATCGGGGTGGCCTGGGGCATGGAGGCGCTGACCCCCTACGGGCCGCTCGCCACGGCGGTCGACCTCTCGAACGACCGCGTCACCAAGATCATGGTCGTCCTCACGGACGGGGACAACACGGAGAACCGCTGGCAGAACGTCTGCACCGGCACCTGGTACGACTACTTCACGAACTGCCTCAGCGCGTCGTCGTTCAACGCCCGGACGCTGTCGGCCTGCACCGCCGCCAAGAACGCCGGCATCACGATCTACACGGTGCGGGTGATCGACGGGAACGCCGACATGCTGAAGTCGTGCGCCAGCAAGGACGGGTTCTTCTACAACGTGATCACCGCCAACGACCTCAAGCCCGCCTTCCAGAGCATCGGCAGCTCCATCGCCCAGTTCCGGCTCACGCAGTAGCGGCAGGGCGCGGAGACGGCCTGGATCCGGCTGTATAATGCGCATCGGTTGACTTTCGCGCTGCAACGCAGCATGATCATGCTGCGTCGCACAATACACCCTGGCGGCGCACAACACGCATGCCTGAGGGAACGACCATGAGCACCGCGAAGCCCTTCGAGATTCCGACCGAGATGCGCGACTTCGCCGAGAAGGGCGTGCAGAACGCCCGCTCGGCCTTCGGCACCTTCCTGAGCACCGCGCGCAAGATGGCCGAGACCGTGCAGTCCTCGACCAGCACCCCGCAGGCCGGCGTCGCGGTCGCCCGCGGCTTCGACTACACCGAGCAGCACGTCGCGGCGACCTTCGACCTCGCCGAGAAGCTCGTGCGCTCGCGCGACGTGCAGGAGGCGCTCCAGCTCCAGAGCGAGTACATGCGCAACCAGATCTCGGCGTTGCAGACCCAGGCGAAGGAGTTCGCCAGCCTGCAGGAGACGGCCACCAAGGCCTGATCCCGCCGGAGCGCCCGCATATTCCGCGGCGCTCCGCGACCGGGCCCGGGCGGCTCGCGCCCCGGAACGGGCGCGCCGACGCCCGGCGGGGTGCCCCCGCCCTGCGGGTGATGCTCCGCCCCCGGGGCCTCTCGTCCCGGCACGCGGGGCCCCGATCGCTTCCGCGCCGCGAGCCGGAAGCAACGCGTTCGAGGAGGCCGACCCATGACGACCCGGCGCAGAGGAAGCACCCGCAAGCCCGTGAACCGCACCGTTCCGGCGGCCCCGATGGCGGCCACGCGGGACGACGACACCGTCGCGGTCGCCACCGACGACGACGTGGCACCGGTCGCCGCGCCCGCGCCCGAGCCGGTCGAGGATCGCGCGGCAGCGCCGAGCGCCGGGACGGACGACGACGGCGCGGCCGAGCCGGTCGCGGCAGCGGAGGCCCTCGCGGCGCCGCAGGCCGTCGCGGACGAACCCGTCGCGGACGCCGAGGACTTCGCGCCGCAGGCCGCCGTGGCCGTCGAGGCCGGGCCGCCCGCGTCGCCTCCCCTCGACACCGCCGAGATCCCGTCCGAGCCCGTCGCTCCCGCGGCGTCGCCCGTGGCCGACCCCGCGTGCGCCGAGGCGCCGGCGACCGCGCCCGAAGCCGCCGTGATCCCGGAGCCCGCCGCTGCCGACGATGCACCCGGGCCCGAGCCGGCGCCCCCACCCGCCCCCGAGGAACTGCCGCTCGCGGCCATGCAGGGGGTGATCGAGATGAATGCGCGCCTCCTCATCTTCGTGCAGGGCGAGAGCCTGGCCGCGCTCGCCTTCTGGCAGGCCGTGGTCGGCGCGCGGTCGCCCTCCGCCCTCGTGAGCCTGCACGCGGCGGAGATCGCCCGGGCGGTCGATGCCGCCTTCTCCTGCTGGAGCGACCTGACCCGGCGCGCCAGCCTGATGACCGGATTCGCGCGGCGGCCCTACCGGGCGGCCTGACGCCCGTCCCGACCGGACGGGCGCCCGCGGGGGTCGCCGCGGGATCTCCGGATCGGGCGCGACGCCCGCGGGCGCGCCGCTGCCCGGGAGGACGCCCCGGCCGCGCGCCTCGCGCGGCGCCGGGGCCGCCCTCCCGCCTCGATCTGTCGACCGCCCCGGCGGCGGAGCGGATTCCCTGCTCCGACCGACCGGGCGCGTGACCACGCACAACGGAGACGCGGATGTTCGAGGCATGGTACGCGACGGCAATGCTTGCCCTGGAGGCCCAGAAGGTCGTCGAGTTGCGCCTCGTCAGGCTCGCCTGGGGCGGCGTCGATGGGCAGATGGAAGCCCAGCGCATGGTGAACGAGAAGATCGGCGCGGCGATTGAGGCGACGGGCACGCTGCTCGCGGGCGGCTCGCCCGAACGCGTGATCGACCGCTACCGGGAGCACGTGCGCGACAACGTCCGGCGCCTGTCGCTGCCGTGACGACCGGGCGACCCGGCTCCGGCCAAGCGCGCCCTCGTGCTGAGGCTCGCAGCCCCGCGGGCCGCCTGAGCGCCCTGCCGCTCGCGGCCGGGGCCCGCACGCGCCGCCGCCGCGACGGCGCCGTCAGTTGATCGCGCAGAAGCCCGCCCCGGTGCCGAAGACGCGGCCGCGGGCGCACCAGGCTTCGGCCGGCGGCGCCTCCCGGGGCTTGGCGCGCGTCGTCGTCCCGGTCGTCATCGGCTCGGGGCTCGCCGGATCGGCGGTCGCGGTCCGGATCACCGGCCCGGCATCCGGCTGGCCCTGCGCCGCGGCCGGCGTCGGGCGCGGCGCGCCACCCGTCCCGACGAGCACGAGTCCGATGCCGCCGCGCCGCCCCCGCGCCTCGCTCGGCACCACGCTGGCGGCGAGCGCGAGGATGACCGAACCGATGACCAGAACTGTCCGCATCCGCTCCTCCTGAGACCGGGGCGATCTTAGGCGCCAGGGACTTAACGGACGCTCCCCGGGGTGCGCGGCATTCGAGCGATCGCGCCTACCCAGCCCGCCGCACCGGCTGCCCGGCCAGGACCGCGTCCGCGGCCCGTCCGGTCAGCTCCGCCATGTGGTCGAAGCGGGTCGTGAAGGTGCCGACCCCGGCCGTGACCGAGCGCAGCTCGACGATCAGGTCACCCATCTCGGATTCCGGGATCAGCGCGTCGATCTGGTCCCAGCCCGCCCAGCCCGGCCGGGCGTCGAAGCCGAGGATCTGGCCGCGGCGGGCGGTGACGAGGCCGGTCGCCCGGGCGGTGGCGCCACTCGGGACCGCGACCGACACCGCCAGAATCGGCTCGAGCAGCACCGGCCCGGCCTTCGCCAGCGCCTCGTCCATGGCGAGCCGCGTCGCCGCCTGGAAGGCGGCGTCCGAGGAATCGACCGCGTGCGCCGCGCCGTCCTTCAAGGTCACCGCGAGGTCGACCACCGGGAAGCCGAGGGGCCCCCGGATCGTGAAGGCCCGGGCCCCGGCCTCGACCGAGGAGATGTACTGGCGCGGCACCGCGCCCCCCACCACCTCGTCCTCGAACCGGAAGCCCTCGCCGCGGGGGAGCGGCCGGACGTCGATGGCGACGTCGGCGAACTGCCCGTGCCCGCCGGTCTGCTTCTTGTGCCGGGCCCGGGCGCTCGCCGGGCCCCGCAGCGTCTCCCGGTAGGCGACCTTCGAGCGCTCCGTCTCGACCCCGATGCCGAAGCGCGAGCTCAGGCGCTCCACCGCCACCCGCAGGTGCATCTCGCCCTGCCCGGTCAGGCGCATGTCGCCGAGCTCGGCCCGGTGCTCCAGGGTGAGGGAGGGATCCTCCTCCACCACCTTGGCGAGGGCCGCAGTCAGCCGGACGTCGTCCTTGCGGTCGCGCACGCGCAGCGACACCGCGTAGACCGGCTCCGGGCGGGCGAGGGTCAGGATCGGGGCGGGAGCCTCGCCGCCCGGGCCGAACGCCTCGGCGGTGGCGATCGGCTCCAGCTTGGCAAAGCCCGCCACCTCGCCGCTCCGGGCCTCCGGCATCCGGCCGCCGGAACCGCCCGCGAGGGCCGTGATGGCGGCGATGCGGCTGCCGGCGCCCCCGGAGCCGGCGACCGCCTCGCCCTCGCGAAAACCGCCCCGCAGCACCCGCGCCACCGACAGCTTGCCGCCGAAGCCCGTGTGCAGGGTCTTGACCACCTGCGCGAGCGGCGCTCCCTCGTCCGGGATCCCGAGCCGGGCCCGGGTCGCGGCGAGGCCGGGCGCCTCGTGGCGCAGGGCCTTGAGCAGGCGGGTGACGCCGTGGCCGTGCTCGGCCGAGCCGAACAGCACCGAGACGACCTGGCCCTCGCGCAACTCCCGGGCGAGGTCCGCGAAGACCCGGTCCCGGGCCGGCTCGACCTCCGAGATCAGGTCCTCCATCAGGGCGTCGTCGTGGTCGGCGAGGCGCTCCAGCATGGTGAAGCGCGAGGATTTCTCCCGCGGCAGCTCGCCCGCCGGCAGGGCCACCACCTCGCTCGGCGCCTGCTCGCGCCAGATGAAGGCCCGCTCCAGGGCGAGGTCGATGAAGCCGACCGCCGCCTCGCCCTCCCAGATCGGGATCTGGCGCAGGAGCAGCGGCACCGCGGAGGCGGGCTGGAGCAGGGCCAGCGCGTCGCGCAGCGAGCCCGCGGCGGCGTCGGCCTTGTTGATGAAGACGAGGCGCGGGATGCCGGCGGCCTCGAGCTCGCGCAGGGTGAGCTCGAGGGCCGGGCGCTTGCGCTCGTCCGCCTCGCAGACCACCACCGCGGCGTCGCAGACCGGCAGCACGGCGCGCAGGTCGTGCGCGAACTCGATCGAGCCCGGGCAGTCGATGAACGTGAAGGCGTCGCCCAGGAAGGTCGTGCCGGCGACGTTGGGCTCGACGCTCATGCCGTGGGCCTTCGCCTCCGCGGAGGTGTCGCCGACCCGGTTCCCGGCGCCGGCGCGCCCGGCCCGGTCGATCGCGCCGGTACGGTGGAGGATGGCCTCGAAGAGCGCGGTCTTGCCGCTCTGGAACGGACCGACGATCGCGATGCACCGATGCTGCGCAGCCACGTGACGTCTCCACCCTTAGTGGTTGCCGTGAGTTAAGCACCGGCCCCGGGTTCGGTCCAGGCGTCTTCTGCGCGGGAGCCCGCGCCCGCTCCCGAGAGTGCCGGGCCGATATGCAATACGCCCCGCATATCGAAGACGGCTCAACGATATATTGGACACCGGGCCATGCGCCCGCCATCATGGCTCGGCATCGGGCGCCCGGCCACGCTCCGGTCCGACGTGAAAAAGGGTGCGACATCAAGGCGATGCCGGCGGTAGGGAGTGGCGCGGCCGCACCGTTCCGCCTAGTTTGCAGGGCGGCCGCCCCCGGGCGGCCCGAGGTCCCCCGGCGCCCGGGTGCGCCCGAGAAGAGGGGCCGCGCACGGGAGGGTGCCGGATGGTGCAGGAAGCGGGCCGCGGCCCGGTGACCGACGAGCACGGGAGCGCGGGGGCGCGGCCGCCGAAGGCGAGCCCGCTTGCCGGCATCACCGTGCTGTCCCTCGAGCAGGCGGTGGCGGCGCCCTACTGCTCCTCGCGCCTCGCCGACGCGGGCGCCCGCGTGATCAAGATCGAGCGGCCGGAGGGCGACTTCGCCCGGGGCTACGACGCGGCGGTGAACGGGCTCGCGAGCTACTTCGTCTGGCTCAACCGCGGCAAGGAGAGCCTCGTCGCCGACATCAAGGATCCGGACGACGCCCGCCTGCTGCACGCGATCCTGTCCGACGCGGACGTGTTCATCCAGAACCTCGCCCCCGGCGCCGCCGCCCGGGCCGGCTTCGGCGCGCCGAACCTGCGCGCCCGCTACCCGCGGCTGATCACCGTCGACGTGACGGGCTACGGCTCGGGCCACGCCTACGCGCAGATGAAGGCCTACGACCTCCTGGTGCAGGCCGAGAGCGGGCTCGCCGAGATCACCGGCCACCCGGCCGGCCCCGGACGGGTCGGCGTCTCGGTCTGCGACATCGCCTGCGGGATGGCGGCGCACGCCGCGGTGCTCGAGGCGCTGATCGCCCGCGAGCGCACCGGCGAGGGCAGCCGGCTCGAGGTCAGCCTGTTCGACGGCATGGCCGACTGGATGAACGTGCCGCTCCTCTACTTCGAGGGCACCGGCCGGGCGCCGCAGCGGGTCGGGCTCGCCCACCCGTCGATCTGCCCCTACGGGGCGTTCCGCACCGCCGACGACAGCCTGGTGCTGATCTCGATCCAGAACGAGCGCGAGTGGGCCGCGTTCTGCGCCGGCGTCCTGGAGGCGCCGGACCTCGCCGCCCGGCCCGGCTACGAGTCGAACACGGTCCGGGTGGCCAACCGCCCCGTGGTAGACGCCCGGGTGGCCGAGGCCTTCGCGGCCCTGACCCGCGACGAGGCGGCGGCGCGCCTCTCCGCCGCCCGCACCGCCTACGGCTTCGTCAACGCGCTCGCCGACCTCGTCACCCATCCGGCCCTGCGACGGGTCACGGTCGAGACCCCGAACGGCCCGGCCCGCATCGTCGCGCCGCCGGCGCTGATCGACGGGACGGCACGCCCCCTCGGGTCGGTCCCGGCGATCGGCCAGCACGACGCCGCGATCCGCGCCGAGTTCGGCGGCTGACGGAGTGCCGCGCGCCCGGCCCGCGGAGGACCGGGAGGCGGGCGGCACGAAGGGCGCGCGGTGGGGCACCCCGCCGCGCCCGGGCCGGACGGCACCGCAGGAAGGCAGACCCATGACCGACGACACCCAGACCGAGAGCTACCCGGAGATCCGCGAGGCGGTGCAGAGGCTCTGCGCCCGCTTCCCGGGCGAGTACTGGCGCGCCCTCGACCGGCAGATGGCCTACCCCACCGAGTTCGTGACGGCGCTCACGGAGGCGGGCTACCTCTCGGTGCTGATCCCCGAGGAGTACGGCGGCTCCGGCCTGCCGCTCTCGGCCGCCGCGGCGGTGCTGGAGGAGGTGCAGCGCGCCGGTTGCAACGGCGGCGCCTGCCACGCCCAGATGTACACGATGGGCACGGTGCTGCGGCACGGCTCGGAGGCGCAGAAGCGGCGCTACCTGCCGGGCATCGCCGAGGGCGCCCTGCGGCTCCAGGCCTTCGGCGTCACCGAGCCGACGAGCGGCACGGACACCTCCGCTCTCAAGACCACGGCGCGCCGGGACGGCGGCCACTACGTCGTCAACGGCCAGAAGATCTGGACGAGCCGGGCCGAGCATTCCGACCTGATGCTGCTCCTCGCCCGCACCACGCCCCAGGCCGAGGGCATGAAGCGCACCGACGGGCTCTCGGTGCTCCTCGTCGACATGCGGGAGGCGGTGGGCCGCGGCCTGACCGTCCGGCCGATCCGCACCATGATGAACCACGCCACCACGGAGGTGTTCTTCGACGACCTGCGGGTGCCGGCCGAGAACCTGATCGGCGAGGAGGGCCGGGGCTTCCGCTACATCCTGTCGGGCATGAACGCCGAGCGGATCCTGATCGCCGCCGAGTGCGTCGGCGACGCCAAGTGGTTCATCGGCAAGGCGAGCGCCTACGCGCGCGACCGCCGGGTGTTCGGCCGGCCCATCGGCCAGAACCAGGGCGTGCAGTTCCCGATCGCCAAGGCCTACGCGGCGATGCGGGCCGCCGAGCTCATGGTGCGCGAGGCCCTGCGCCTCTACGAGGGCGGCGCCAATCCGGGGCCGGAGGCCAACATGGCCAAGATGCTGGCGGCCGACGCGTCGTTCGAGGCGGCCAATGCCTGCATCCAGACCCACGGCGGCTTCGGCTTCGCCGAGGAGTACGACGTCGAGCGCAAGTTCCGCGAGACGCGGCTCTACCAGGTGGCGCCGATCTCCACGAACCTGATCCTGTCCTACCTGTCCGAGCACGTGCTCGGGCTGCCGCGCTCGTACTGAGGGCACAGCATGGCGGCCATCGACGTCGAGCACCTGCGCGGCTGGATCGGCCGGACCCGGACCGTCGAGGACACGGTCACGCCGCGCCTCGTCGCGGAGTACCGGGCGACCTTCGCGCCCCACCTCGCCGCCGTGCCGGAGGGCGAGGCGCCCCTGGCGCTGCACTGGTGCCTGGCGCCCGAGACGCCGGGCGCCGACACCCTCGGGCCGGACGGGCACGCCGCGAAGGGCGGCTTCCTGCCCCCCGTTCCCCTGCCACGCCGGATGTGGGCCGGCGGCGAGGTCGAGATTCTCCAGCCCCTGCGGGTCGGGGACCGCGTGCTGCGCCACGAGACCGTCGCGGACGTGAGCGTGAAGGAGGGGCGCACCGGCGCGCTCTGCTTCGTCGCGGTCCGGCACGCCTACGAGACGGGACGCGGCGTCGCCATCCGCGAGCGGCAGGACATCGTCTACCGGGAGGCGAGCCGGGCCGGGGCTCCGGCCGGCGCCGTCACGCCGGTGCCGGCCGAGGCCCCGGACGCGGCATGGGAGGTCGCGGCCGACCCGGTGCTGCTCTTCCGCTACTCGGCCATGACCTTCAACGGCCACCGCTTCCACTACGACCGGCCCTACGCCACCGGGGTCGAGGGCTACGCGGGCCTCGTGGTGCACGGCCCCCTTCAGGCGAGCCTGCTCCTCAACCTCGCGGCCGGCCTCCTCGGGCGGGCGCCGGCGAGGTTCCGCTACCGCGGCGTCGCGCCGATGGTCGACGGCGGGACCTTCGCGGTCGCCGGCCGGCGGGCGGGGGCGGGCGTTCGCGGCTGGACCGCGGCGGCCGGGAGCGTCCGCATGGAATCCGAGAGCGAGTCCGGCCCGGGGGCTTGAGCGATCGTCGCATTGCCCCGCGCGGCCCGGGCTGTCAGGGTCCCGGGCGAGAACACGAAGAACGACGACGAGGAGACGCCATGACCCCTCCCCCCCGTGCCGTCCGGGCACTCACCCGGCGCGCGCTCGGCGCGGGCGCCGCGCTCCTGCTCCTCGGCGGCGCAGCCCTCGCCCAGGCGCCGATCCTGATCAAGTTCAGCCACGTGGTCGCGCCCGACACGCCCAAGGGACGCGGCGCCGACAAATTCAAGGAGCTGGCCGAGACGTACACCAAAGGCCGCGTCAAGATCGAGGTCTACCCGAACTCACAGCTCTTCAAGGACAAGGAGGAGGTCGAGGCGCTCCAGCTCGGCGCCGTGCAGATGCTGGCGCCGTCGCTCGCGAAGTTCGGCCCGCTCGGCGCGAAGGAATTCGAGGTCTTCGACCTGCCCTACATCCTGCCCGACAAGGCGGCCCTGCGCCGGGTGACCGAGGGCGCACTGGGCCGGCGCCTATTCGCCAAGCTCGAATCGAAGGGCATCACCGGCCTCGCCTACTGGGACAACGGCTTCAAGGTGATGAGCGCCAACAAGCCGCTGCGGATGCCGGCGGAGTTCCGCGGCCTCAAGATGCGCATCCAGTCCTCCAAGGTGCTGGAGGCGCAGTTCCGCGCCCTCGGCGCCATCCCGCAGGTCATGGCCTTCTCGGAAGTCTACCAGGGCATGCAGACCGGCGTGGTCGACGGCTCGGAGAACACGCCCTCGAACATGTTCACCCAGAAGCACCACGAGGTTCAGAAGTACCTGACCTTCTCGGATCACGGCTACATCGGCTACGCGGTGATCACCAACAAGAAGTTCTGGGACGGGTTGCCGGCGGAGGTCCGGGGCGAGCTCGAGAAGGCCATGCGGGAGGCGACGGCCTTCGCCAACGAGGCGGCGAGCCGGGACAACGCCGAGGCCCTCGACGAGATGAGGAAGTCGGGCCGCATCACCTTCCTGGAGCTCACGCCCGACGAGAAGGCCGCCTGGAAGGCCGCCCTCGAGCCCGTCACGGCCGAGATGAGCAAGCGCGTCGGCAAGGACGTGATCGAGGAGTTCCAGCGCGAGGCGAAGGGCGCCACGCAGTAGGGTGTCGCCGCGCGACGCCGACGCTTCCCTGGCGGGCGGCCGCGCCCTCTCCCGGCACGGGAGAGGGACGCGCGCGCCTCGCCACCGCTCCGACGAGGCCCCATGCCTGCCCTCCGCATCCTCGACCGGCTCGAGGAAATCCTGATCGCGAGCCTGATGGCGGCCGCGACGCTCCTGATCTTCGTCGCGGTGGTGCACCGCTACGCCTCGGGCATCCCGGCGCTCTATCCGCTCACGGCGGCCATCCACCTCTCCTGGGCCCAGGAGCTGTGCATCTACATGTTCGTCTGGATGGCGAAGTTCGGCGCGGCCTACGGCGTGCGCACCGGCATCCACGTCGGCGTGGACGTCGTGGTCAACCAGCTGCGGCCGGGCCTGCGCCGGAAGGTCGTGCTGTTCGGGCTCCTCTGCGGCGCCCTGTTCACCGGGATCGTCGGCACCATGGGGGCGCGGTTCGTCTACGGGCTCGTCGACACCGACCAGACCTCGCCGGACCTCGAGATCCCGAGCTGGATCGTCTACCTGGCGATCCCCCTCGGCTCCTACCTGATGTGCTTCCGCTTCCTCCAGGTGGCCTGGGGCTTCTGGCGCGACGGGGTGCTGCCCCACCACGATCCGGGCCACGTCGAGGGCGTCGTCGAGTCGCCCCAGGCGGCCCGCGACCTCGCGGCCGAGGCGCGCGCCGACGGAGCGCGGCCGTGAACGCCGCCATCATCTTCGGGCTCCTGATCGCCCTCATGCTCACCGGCATGCCGATCTCGATCGCCCTCGGCCTGTCGGTCCTCACCTTCCTGTTCACCCTGACGAGCGTGCCGATCGAGGCGGTGGCCCTGAAGCTGTTCACCGGGATCGAGAACTTCGAGATCATGGCGATCCCGTTCTTCATCCTGTCGGGCAACTTCCTCACCCATGGCGGCGTCGCCCGCCGGATGATCAACTTCGCCACCTCCATGGTCGGCCACTGGCACGGGGGGCTGGGGCTCGCCGGCGTGCTGGCCTGCGCGCTGTTCGCGGCGATCTCGGGCTCGAGCCCCGCCACCGTGGTGGCGATCGGCTCGATCATCCTGCCCGCCATGGTGGCGCAGGGCTTCCCCAAGCGCTTCGGCGCCGGCGTCATCACCACCTCGGGGGCGCTCGGGATCCTGATCCCGCCCTCGATCGTGATGGTGATGTACTCGGTCGCCACGAGCGGCGCGGTGGTGTTCGGGCCGCAGGGGCAGCGGGTCTCCTCGGCCTCGATCTCGACCCTGTTCGTCGCCGGCGTGGTGCCGGGCCTGATGCTGGCGACGCTCCTCGGCCTCACCACCTGGTACCGGGCGCGCAGGAACGACTATCCGCGCATGCCCCGGGCGAGCTGGCGCGAGCGCTGGGTCGCGTTCCGCAAGTCGGTCTGGGGCCTGCTGCTGATCGTGCTGGTGCTGGGCGGCATCTACTCCGGGGCCTTCACGCCCACCGAGGCGGCGGCGGTGAGCGCCGTCTACGCCTTCGTGATCGCGGTGTTCGTCTACCGGGACCTGACCTTGCGCGACGTGCCGCGGGTCCTGCTCGACTCCGCCAACATGAGCGCGATGCTGCTCTACATCATCACCAACGCGGTGCTGTTCTCGTTCCTGATGACGAGCGAGCAGATCCCGCAGACGATGGCGAGCTGGATCACCGGCGCCGGCCTCAACTGGGTGGTGTTCCTGCTCATCGTCAACCTGCTGCTCCTCCTCGCCGGCAACGTGATGGAGCCGTCCTCCATCGTGCTGATCATGGCGCCGATCCTGTTCCCCATCGCCGCCAAGCTCGGCATCGACCCGGTGCATTTCGGCATCCTGATCGTGGTCAACATGGAGGTCGGCATGTGCCACCCGCCCGTGGGGCTGAACCTCTACGTCGCCTCGGGCATCACCCGGATGGGCATCACGGAGCTGACCATCGCGGTCTGGCCGTGGCTCCTCACCATGCTGATCTTCCTCGTCGTGGTCACCTACGTGCCGGCGATCTCGCTCTGGCTGCCGCGGATGCTCGGGATGATGTGAGCGCCGTCGCGGTCCGCTCCGCCGGGGCCGGAGGCTCCCCGTCCGGGCGGCTCCGGCTGACGGGGCCGGCCGTCTCGGCTATCCTGGCGGCGTCCCCGCGCGGCCGGAGGTTTCGCCATGGCGCTCGTGATCCCCGTCATCCTGGGCTCGGTGCGGCAGGGGCGCAGCGGCCTGCGCGCCGCCCGCTACGTCGTCGCGGCCCTCCGGTCCCGCGGCCACGAGGCGCCGCTCATCGATCCCGCCGGGCTCGGGCTGCCGCTCCTCGAGCGGATGTACAAGGAGTACCCGCCGGGCGAGGCGCCGGAGGTGCTGGAGCAGCTGGCCGGGCTCCTGCGGCGGGCCGACGCCTTCGTGGTCGTCTCGGCCGAGTACAACCACAGCATCCCGCCGGCCCTGTCGAACACCCTCGACCACTTCCTCGAGGAGTATTTCTGGCGCCCATCGGCCATCGTCTGCTACTCGGCCGGCCGCTACGGCGGCGTGCGGGCCGCCATGCAGCTCCGCGCCATGCTGGCGGAGCTCGGCACCCCGAGCATCCCCTCGCTCCTGCCGATCCCCGAGGTCGAGGAGACCCTCGACGAGGAGGGCCGCCCGGCCCAGCCCTGGCTCGACCGGCAGGCCGGCCGCTTCCTCGACGAGCTGACCTGGTACGCCGAGGCCCTGGGCGAGAAGCGCCGGGCCGGCACGCCCTACTGACGCGTCAGGGCCGGGCGAGCCGCTCCTCGTCGCACATCACGGCGACCAGCGCCTCGCCGTCGTCCGCGAGACTCGCGGGCGCGGCCACGGGCCGGGTCCCGCTCCCCCGCCCCGGCTCCGCCGCGCGCGCCGGCGCGGCGTCGGGCGCGCCCGCGCCGG
>NZ_QOWC01000012.1 GCF_003574465.1 Methylobacterium crusticola | reverse complement strand
ACCGCGCCCGCCCCCCGCCCGGCCGAGCCCGGCCCCGACGACGCGGCCTCGGCCGAACCCGGCAGCGCGGCCACGCCGGAGGGTCCGACCGCCGCCGACCCGGAGGCCCCGACAACTTCCGACCCGGAGGCGCCGACAGCCATCGGCCCGGAGGCCCCGCCCGCCTCCGGCGCGGAGGCCCCGACAGCCTCCGGCGCGGAGGCCCCGACAGCGTCCGGCGCGGAGGCCCCGGCGGAGTCCGGCGCCGAGGCCGGGACCGGGGCCGACCCGGAAACCGGGACGACCTCCGGCCCGGAGGCCGGGTCGGCGTCCGCCGCGGAGGCCGGGTCGGCGTCCGCCGCGGAGGACGGGTCGGCTTCCGCCGCGGAGGACGGGTCGGCTTCCGCCGCGGAGGACGGCGAGCCGCCGGGGCCCGACGCCGCGGCGCCCCGCACGGAGGCGCTCTCCCTCAACGAGCACGCGGCCTTCCGGGAGATCGCCCGGGCGCTCGGCGCGCGCTTCGCGGGCGACCCGTCCGGGAGCGAGGGCGCGCCGGACCCGGTGGACGACCTCGGCGCGGTGGCGCCGGGCCGCGGCGCCGTCACGCCGTTCCGCGGCGCCCACGCCCTGGCCCGCAACCCGGAGCGCGGCAAGGCGCCGGCCCTCGACCAGACGATCCGCCTCCTCGACCGGCTGCCCGTGGGCGTGCTGGTGAGCCGCGGCGCGGAGGTGCTGCTCGCCAACCGCCACCTGCTCGCGCTCACGGGCTACGACACCGCCGCGGCCCTCGCGGCGGCCGGCGGGCCCGGCGCGCTGTTTCCGGGCCGTGACCCCGCGGGGTCGCGGCCCGAGGGCGGGGTCGCGGGGTTGCCCGAGGGCGAGGGCGGCGCCGTCGCCCTCGCCACCCGGGGCGGGTCCGCGGTGCCGGTGGGCGTCGCCGTCAGCGTGGCCGAGTGGGACGGCGCGCCGGCGAGCGTCCTGACGATCCGCAGGCTTCCCGACGTCGACCCGGGCCAGGCCCTGGCGGCGGCCGAGCTCGACCTCGCGGCCCGGGACGGGCACCTGCGCGAGATCCGCGCCCTCCTCGACGCCGTCACGGACGGTGTCGTGACCCTCGACGAGGACGGCCGGATCGTCGGGCTCAACGCCGGGGCGGTGGCCCTGCTCGGCCGCGAGCCCCGGGAGGTCACGGGCGAGGCATTCGGGGCGCTGTTCACCTCCGGCAGCCAGGGTGTCGCGGAATCCTGCCTGCACCGGGCCCGGGGCGAGGGCGGCGGCGGGCCCGGCGAGGAGGTGGTGGCGCGGACCCGGGACGGCGACGTGCCGTTCCTGCTCACGGTCACGCCGGTGGCCGTCGGCGGCGCGCGGCGCTTCTCCGCCGTGCTGCGGGACGTCTCGGCCTTCAAGCGCACGGAGGTCGAGCTGACCCGGGCCAGGCGCGAGGCCGAGCGCGCCAGCGCCCAGAAATCCGATTTCCTCGCCACCATCAGCCACGAGGTCCGCACGCCGCTCAACGCCATCATCGGCTTCGCCGAGGTGATGCTGGAGGAGCAGTTCGGCCCGGTCGGCAACGAGCGCTACCGGGACTACCTGCGCGACATCCGGGCCTCCGGCGAGCACGTGGTCAGCCTCGTCAACGACCTGCTCGACCTCGCCAAGATCGAGGCCGGCCACCTCGACCTCACCTTCGCGGGCCTGTCCCTCAACGACCTCGTCGCGGCGAGCGTCGCGCTGATGCAGCCGCAGGCGGCGCGCCAGCGCGTGGTGATGCGCACGAGCTTCGCGCCGAGCCTGCCCGCCGTGCTGGCCGACGCCCGCTCGGTCCGCCAGGCCGCCCTCAACGTGATCTCGAACGCCATCAAGTTCACGGACGCGGGCGGCCAGGTGATCGTGTCGACCGCGAGCACCGACCGCGGCGGCGTGGCCCTGCGGGTGCGCGACACCGGCATCGGCATGACCGAGGAGGAGATCGAGACGGCCCTGCAGCCCTTCCGGCAGCTCGGCACGGCGCAGACCCGCCGGGGCGGCGGCACCGGCCTGGGGCTGCCCCTGACGAAGGCCCTGATCGAGGCCAACCGGGCCTCGCTGCGCCTCACCAGCCGCAGGTCCGAGGGGACCCTGGTGGAGGTGCTGTTTCCGGCCGGCCGCGTGCTGGAGGGGTGAGCGCGGCCCCTATCGCGCGGACCGCCCCGGTCGTAAGCTGACGCGGCCGCCGGGCGGTCCCGGATCCGCCCCCGCCGGCCGGCCGCGCGGCGGGGTCCCGGGACGCGGCGGGCCGCCCCGGTTCCGGCCCGAGCAGGGGCCCGCCCGCCGCACCCTTCGCGAGGACCCGGCCATGCTGCCACGCCCCGCCGTCACCGCGCTCCTCGCCGGGTGCCTGGCCGCCGCTCTCGTGGGCGCGGGCGCGGGCCCGGCCCGGGCGGACGGGCTGCCCGTGACCCTGTTCACGCAGCGCAGCGGCCCGATGGCGGAGACCGGCATCCCGGTGGCCAACGGGCTCCACGACTACCTGACCATGCTCAATCGCCGCGACGGCGGCGTCGGCGGCGTGCCGCTCGACCTCGAGGAGTGCGAGACGGGCGGGGACCCGCAGCGGGAGCTCGCCTGCTACGAGGCCGCGCGGGCCCGCGGCACCCTCGTGGTCAGTCCCTGGAGCGCCGACGCGGCGCGGGCCCTGCTGCCGCGGCTCGCGGCCGACCGCATCCCGCTCGTCGCCACCGGGTACGGCCCCTCCGCGATGGCGGACGGGACGACGTTCCCGTGGGCCTTCGCGCCGCCGGCCACGGTCTGGGACGGCCTGACGGTGGCGCTCGCCTACCTGATCGCCCAGAGCAGCGACGCCGAGGGGTTGCGGGGGCGCACCCTCGCGTACCTCCACCGCGACACGCCGGCCGGCCGCGAGGCCGTCCCGGTCCTGCAAGCCCTGGCCGACGAGCTCGGCTTCGGCCTGCGCGACTATCCCCTGCGCGACGTCCCCGACGAGACCGAGGCCGGTCCCTGGCGCACCGCCCGGGCAGCGGACCCGGACTACGTGATCCTCGACGCCTCGGCCGGCCTCGTCGGCACGCCCCTGCGGGATGCCGCCGCCGCCGGCATCCCGCTCGGCCGCATCGTCGCCATCGGCGGGCCCGGCGAGGACGAGCTCCAGGCGGTCGGCGTCCGCGCGAAGGGCCTGCGCGAGGTGACGTGGCACGCGCCCGGCGACAGCTTCCCGGCCTTCGACCAGATCGACCTCCTGGTGATCGACGCCGGCCTGTCGTCGACCCCGAAGGACGACGCGGCGGGCGTGCACTACAACCGCGGCGTCTACAACGGGGTGATCATCGCGGAGGGCATCCGCAACGCCCAGCGCCTCGCCGGCCGCGCCCGCATCGACGGGTCCGACATGCGCCGGGGCCTCGAGGCCATCGACCTCGACGCGGTGCGCTGGAAGGAACTCGGCCTCGTCGGCTTCGCGGGCCGGCTGCGCCTCTCCTGCGAGGACCACAGCGGCCACCGCCCGGCCTTCGTGCAGGAATGGACCGGCACCCGCTGGACGCAGGTCAGCGACACGATCGCGCCGATGCGCGAGCGCCTGCGACCGCGCCTCGCGGCCGCGGTGAGCGCCCTTCTCGCGCGCCACGCCGCCGAGAACGGGCAGCCCTGGCCG
Source organism: Methylobacterium crusticola (assembly GCF_003574465.1). Lineage (GTDB taxonomy): Bacteria > Pseudomonadota > Alphaproteobacteria > Rhizobiales > Beijerinckiaceae > Methylobacterium > Methylobacterium crusticola. The sequence goes on along the minus strand of NZ_QOWC01000012.1, from coordinate 72,008 downwards.
CCCCGCACCGAGCCCTGCGACGGGCAGCCCTAGGCCGCCGGGCGCCGGGAAAAGCCGGCAAGCCGCCGCGGACGGGCTGTACCGGGGGCGAAAACTCTCCTAAGCAGGGGCTGCGGCCCGGCCGCTCCGACACGCATCCATCGCGTTGATTTTACATGAGATTTCTCGCCGGACCGTGGAACACGCCCGCGCATGGTGCGCGGGTCGGGCGAAGGCCGGCCGCGCGGCGCCCGCGCCTTCAGGGAGGGACCCCAACGCGATGACCAGCTCCGTCTCCGCGGCGCGCCCCGCCGCATCCGCCGACCACCTCGCCTCGCAGGACCCGACGATCGCGGCCTACGACAACAAGGCCCGCATCAGGGCGATCATCGGCTCGTCCTCGGGCAACCTCGTCGAGTGGTACGACTTCTACGCCTATGCCTTCACGGCGATCTACTTCAAGGACGTGTTCTTCCCGGGCTCCGACCCGACGGTGCAGCTCATCAACACCGCGGCGGTCTTCGCCATCGGCTTCCTGATGCGGCCCATCGGCGGCTGGCTGTTCGGGCGCGTCGCCGACAAGCACGGCCGCAAGGCCTCGATGCTGATCTCCGTGACGATGATGTGCGCGGGCTCCCTGGTGATCGCGATGCTGCCGACCTACGGGCAGATCGGCATCCTGGCGCCGGTCCTGCTGCTCCTCGCCCGCATGGTGCAGGGGCTCTCGGTCGGCGGCGAGTACGGCACCTCGGCCACCTACATGAGCGAGGTGGCGCTCAAGGGGAAGCGCGGCTTCTACGGCTCGTTCCAGTACGTCACGCTGATCGGCGGCCAGCTCCTTGCCTCCCTGGTGGTGGTGCTGGTGACGCTCGGCCTCGACGACGCGGCGATGACCGCCTGGGGCTGGCGCATCCCGTTCCTGATCGGGGCCGCCGCGGCCGTGGTGGCGCTCTACCTGCGGCGCTCCCTGCACGAGACCTCCACCGCGCAGACCCGCGGCGCGCGGGAGGCCGGCAGCATGGCGGCGATCTGGCGCGACCACCGCCGCGCCTTCCTGACGGTGCTCGGCTACACCGCCGGCGGCTCGCTCATCTTCTACACCTTCACCACCTACATGCAGAAATACCTGGTCAACACCGCCCACATGGACAAGAAGACCGCCAATGTCGTGATGACGGCGGTGCTCTTCACCTACATGGTGGTGCAGCCGCTGTTCGGGATCTTCGCCGACAGGTTCGGGCGCAAGACCGCGATGCTGCTGTTCGGCGCCAGCACCACCCTGCTGACCGTGCCGCTGCTGCACGCGATCGCGGGCGTGCAGGGCCCGGTCGCGGCCTACCTGCTGATCACCGCGGCGCTCCTGTGCGTGTCGTTCTACACCTCGATCAGCGGGCTCGTGAAAGCCGAGATGTTCCCGGCCGAGGTGCGGGCGCTCGGGGTCGGGCTGTCCTACGCCATCGCCAACGCGGTGTTCGGCGGCTCGGCCGAGTTCGTGGCGCTGACGTTCAAGGACGCGGGCGTCGAGACCTGGTTCTTCTGGTACGTGACGGTCATGTGCGGCATCGCGCTCCTGACCTCGCTGCAGATGCCCGACAGCCGGCGCTCCGGCTACCTCCAGGGCGACGGCACGGCCTGACCGGCCCGGAATCCGAGGGCGAGGCCGAACCGAGGCTCGGCCGTGGCGTTGTCCTCCGACACGGAGGCTGCGTCCTCCGGCACGGAGGAGTTTCGAGATGCGCATGCCGCGGTTCCTGGCCGTCACCCTCGTCGTCGGCGCCCTGGCGCCCCTGCCCGCCACGGCCCAGTCGGGCGATCCCGGCGCGGGCGCCCCGGCCACCGCCGATCCCGGCAGCACCGGCTCGGTCGGGGCGGCCAACCGCAGCATCACGGGCGTCGGGCAGACCAAGCCGCCGGGCGCCGCCCTCGGCCCCGGCGAGGGCACGAGCCCCGAGGTGCGCGAGAAGAGCCGCGAGGTGAACCGGAAGATCGACACCGGCATCTGCATCGGCTGCAACGACTAGAACGCCGCCGGACCGAAGGAACGCCGGTCCGCCGCCGACGTCGCGACCGGACCGAAGGCCCGGAGCCGTGGCGGGTCCAGCCGCTCCGTCTCGGCGCCCGCCAGGACGAGGGCGCGGTCGCGGCGTCCGGGCCGGCCCGCGCGGCCCCGGCCGACGCCAGGCCTGCATTAGACGGAAGGATCGATTGTCGCCCCGGCGATCGGACGCTTAAGACGTCGGCAACCAGCCGGGCGGGCCGCCATCGGACCCGGCCGGACCGGAGCAGGGAGAGCGCCATGGGCCAGCGGGTGATCGAGGTTCCCGAGAGCATGCGTGCGTCGGCGCAGATCGACGAGGCGACGTACCGGGCCTGGTACGAAGCCTCGGTGCGCGACCCGGCGGCGTTCTGGGGCGAGCACGGCCGGCGCATCGATTGGTTCAAGCCTTACACCGAGGTGCAGGATACGACGTTCGGCCCAGGTAAGGTCTCGATTCGCTGGTTTGCCGACGGCGTCACCAACGCGGCCCACAACTGCATCGACCGCCACCTCGCCACCCGGGGCGACCAGGTTGCCATCCTGTGGGAGGGCGACGACCCGGCCGAGGCGCGCGCCATCACCTACCGCGAGTTGCACGCCGAAGTCTGCCGCATGGCCAACGTCCTGCGCAACCGCGGCGTCGCCAAGGGCGACCGCGTCACCCTCTACATGCCGATGATCCCCGAGGCGGCCTTCGCCATGCTGGCCTGCGCGCGCCTCGGCGCGATCCACTCCGTGGTCTTCGGCGGCTTCTCGCCCGACTCGCTCGCCGGCCGCATCCAGGGCTGCGGCTCCCGCCTCGTCGTCACGGCCGACGAGGGCCTGCGCGGCGGCCGCACCGTGCCCCTCAAGGCCAATGTCGACGCCGCCCTCGCGCGCCTGCCCGCCGACAGCGTCGACCACGTCGTGGTGGTGCGCCGCACCGGCGGCGCCGTGGCGATGGAGCCGGGCCGCGACGTCTACTACGACGCGGCGGCCCGGGAGGTCACCGACACCTGCCCGGCGGTGCCGGTCGAGGCCGAGCACCCGCTGTTCCTGCTCTACACCTCGGGCTCGACCGGCCAGCCCAAGGGCGTGGTGCACACCACCGGCGGCTACCTCGTCTACGCGGCGATGACGCACCAGTACGTGTTCGACCACCGGGAGGGCGACGTCTACTGGTGCACCGCCGACGTCGGCTGGGTCACGGGCCACTCCTACATCGTGTACGGGCCGCTGGCCAACGGCGCCACCACGCTGATGTTCGAGGGCATCCCGACCTACCCGTCGGTGTCGCGCTTCTGGGAGGTGGTGGACAAGCACAAGGTCACGATCTTCTACACCGCCCCGACGGCGATCCGCTCGCTGATGGGCGCCGGCGACGGGCCGGTGCGGGGGACGTCGCGGGCGTCGCTGCGGGTGCTGGGCTCGGTGGGCGAGCCGATCAACCCGGAGGCCTGGGACTGGTACCACCGGGTGGTGGGGGACGGGCGCTGCCCGATCGTGGACACCTGGTGGCAGACCGAGACCGGGGGCATCCTGATCACGCCGCTGCCGGGGGCGACGCGGCTCAAGCCCGGCTCGGCCACCAAGCCGTTCTTCGGGGTGCAGCCGGTGGTGGTGGACGGCGAGAACACGGTGCTGGAGGGGGCGTGCGAGGGCAACCTGTGCCTGGCGGCGTCCTGGCCGGGGCAGATGCGCACGGTCTGGGGCGACCACGAGCGCTTCGTGCAGACCTACTTCTCGGCCTTCCCGGGCCGCTACTTCTCGGGCGACGGCTGCCGGCGCGACGCGGACGGGGATTACTGGATCACGGGCCGGGTGGACGACGTGATCAACGTCTCGGGACACCGGATGGGGACGGCGGAGGTGGAATCGTCGCTGGTGGCCCACCCCAAGGTCTCGGAGGCGGCGGTGGTGGGCTACCCGCATGGGGTGAAGGGCCAGGGGATCTACGCCTACGTGACGCTGATGCAGGGCGAGGCGCCCTCCGAGGGGCTGCGCAAGGAACTCGTGGCCTGGGTGCGCAAGGACATCGGGCCGATCGCGGCGCCCGACCTGATCCAGTTCGCGCCGGGCCTGCCCAAGACCCGCTCGGGCAAGATCATGCGCCGGATCCTGCGCAAGATCGCCGAGGACGAGTTCTCGGCCCTCGGCGACACCTCGACGCTGGCCGAGCCCGCCGTCGTCGACGACCTCATCGAGAACCGGCAGAACCGAAGCCGCTGACGGCCGGGCGGGGCGCCGGCCTCAGCGCCCGGCCGGCTCCGCGTGCAGCCGCCGGATGCGCCGGACCGTCCAGCCGACGCCGAGCAGGATCAGCGGCACCGCGACCGCGGTGCCGATGGTCGCGTCCACCGGCAGGCCGGCCTGGTGGGCGCCCTCGAGCACGAGGTGGGTGAGGCTCGCGACGTAGTAGGTGATCGCCGCGACCGACAGGCCCTCCACGGTCTGCTGGAGGCGGATCTGGAGGCGCACCCGGTCGTTCATCGACTGGAGCTGCGCCTGGTTCTGGCGCTCGAGCTCGATGTCGACGCGGGTGCGCAGCATCTGGGCCGCCCGCGAGAGCTTGCGCGACAGGGTGTCCTGGCGCTCGCCCGCGGCGACGCAGGTCCGGATCGCCGGGTTGTAGCGGCGGGCCAGGAACACCGACCAGCTCGTCTGCCCGGGCAGCGCCTGCTCGCCCAGGGAGGCGAGCCGCAGGCGGATCAGCTCGTCGTAGGCCCGGGTGGCGCCGAAGCGGAAGAGCGAGCGGGCGGCCCCCGCCTCGAGCTCCGCCGCGAGGGCGATCAGCCGGTCGAGGAGCGCGTGGTTCTCGGCGAAGCCCTCGCTCGTGCGCATCGCCTCCATCAGGGGCGGCAGGGCCGTCTCGATGCGGCGGATCGCCGGCGCGAGGCTCTGCGCCTCGGGCAGGCCGAGGAGCGCGAGGGTGCGGTAGGTCTCGATCTCGAGGAGCCGCTGCACCAGGGCGCCGGCCGCGAGCCGGCTCAGGCGCCGGTCCGCCACGACGATGCGGACGTAGCCGTGCGGGTCGGGCTGGAAGTCGGTGCCGATCACCGCCGCACCCCCCTCCGCCTCCGCCAGCGCCAGGGAGGCGACGTTGAGGGCGGCCGACACCTCCCCGGGCATCCCGCCGTCGACCGCCGGGAGCAGGTGGAGGTCGACCGCGACCAGGAGGGGGCCGGGCCGCGGCACCCCGTCCATCACGCCCTCCAGGGCGTCGGGCTGGGGCTGGAAGGCGACGCCAAGCGCGTCGCCGTACTCCCAGGTGTAGGTGGTGAACTCGCTGTGGCTCTCCCAGCGCAGGATCGCGCCGGAGAACACCACGCGGTGCTGCTTGGCGCCCGGCACCGGCCCCGGCAGCCCGAGCCCGGCGCAGTAGGCCTCGAGCGCCTCGCGGTCGGCGGCCGCGGCCTCGCCGTCGATCAGGAAGGCGTAGTGCAGGAAGCGGCGGGGCGTCTTGACCGGGGTGAACGGGCGGGCGTGGACCTCCGCCAGCACCCGCGCCCGCAGGGGGTGTTCCTCCAGCCGCATCGGCGCCGCGCCCTCCGGTGGCCCTCCCGGACCACCGGCCCAAGGCTTGGCCGAGGGCGGCCCGCAGGTCAACGAGGGCGCGGGCCGGCTCCGCCCCCGCCTCAGTGGCGGAAGTGCCGGTGGCCGGTGAACACCATGGCGAGGCCGGCCTCGTCGGCCGCGCGGATCACCGCGTCGTCGCGCATCGATCCGCCGGGCTGGATCACCGCCGTGGCGCCGGCCTCCGCCGCCGCGAGCAGCCCGTCGGCGAACGGGAAGAAGGCGTCGGAGGCGACGACGGACCCGCGGGCGTGGCTCTCCGGCAGCCCCGCCGCCCTGGCGGCCTCCCCGGCCTTCCAGGCGGCGATGCGGGAGGAATCGACCCGCGACATCTGCCCGGCGCCGATGCCGACCGTGGCGCCGTCCTTGGCGTACACGATGGCGTTCGACTTGACGTGCTTGGCGACCCGGAAGGCGAAGCGCAGGTCGGCGAGCTCCGCCGCGCTCGGCGCGCGCCGCGTCACGACCGTCAGGGGCATGTCGTCCACGACCGCGTTGTCGCGGCCCTGCACCAGAAAGCCGCCGGCCACGGTGCGCCAGACCTCCCCGGGGGCGCGCGGGTCGGCGACGCCGCCGGCCACGAGGAGGCGCAGGTTCTTCTTCGCGGCGACGATCGCGGCCGCCTCCTCGGTGGCGTCGGGCGCGATGATCACCTCGGTGAACACCTCGACGATCCGGCGGGCGGCCTCGGCGTCGAGGGTGCGGTTGAGGGCGACGATGCCGCCGAAGGCCGAGACGGGGTCGCAGGCGAGGGCGCGGGCATAGGCCGAGGCGAGGCTCGCGCCCTCGGCGACGCCGCAAGGGTTGGCATGCTTCACGATCACGACCGCGGCCGCGCGGGCCGGGTCGAACTCGCTCACCGCCTCGTAGGCGGCGTCCGTGTCGTTGAGGTTGTTGTAGGAGAGCGCCTTGCCCTGGAGCTGGCGCGCCGTCGCGACGCCGGGCCGGAGCCGGCCGGCGGTGCGGTAGAAGGCGGCCGCGAGGTGCGGGTTCTCGCCGTAGCGAAGGCCCTGCGCCAGGGTGCCGCCGAGCGCCCGGAAGGCCGGGGCCTCGTCGGGGGCCGCCCCGATCTCGCCGGCCATCCAGGTCGCGATGGCGGCGTCGTAGGAGGCGGTCCGGGCGAAGGCCTTCTGGGCGAGGCGCCGGCGCGTCGCCCGCGTGACGGCGCCGCCATGCGCGTCGAGGTCGGCCAGCACCGCGGCGTAGTCCGCGACGTCCACCACGACGGCGACGTCCTCGTGGTTCTTGGCCGCGGCGCGGATCATCGCCGGGCCGCCGATGTCGATGTTCTCGACGCAGTCGGCCGCGGGCCGGCCGGCGGCGAGCGTCGCCTCGAACGGGTAGAGGTTGACCACCAGGAGGTCGATCGCCGGGATGCCGTGGGCCAGCATGGCGGCCTGGTGCTCCGGGTTGTCGCGGATGGCGAGCAGGCCGCCGTGGACGCCCGGGTGCAGGGTCTTGACGCGCCCGTCCATCATCTCGGGAAAGCCCGTCAGGTCCGACACCTCCGTCACGCTGAGGCCGGCCTCGGTGAGCGTGCGGTGCGTGCCGCCCGTCGAGACGAGCGCGATGCCGCGCTCGGACAGGGCCCGGGCGAACGCCACCAGCCCGGCCTTGTCGGAGACGGAGAGGAGGGCGCGGGAGACGCGGGACAGGTCGCTCGCCATGGTGTCGGATCTCGTCGTGGGCGCGGCCGGCCGCGATAATCGCGAGCCGGCGCAGGAACTTGCGGGGCGCGGTAGCAGAAACCCGCAGGTCACGCTAGGGGCCGCCCCTCCCCGGTCGCGCCCGGCAGCGCGCGGGCTCCCCGGTGGCCGGCGGCGCGACGCGGCCGCCCTGCGGGACTGAACCCGGCAAGCCGCCGGCCGTTGGAGGCTCCTGCGACCACCGGGATGCCGAGGGACCATGACCGAGCTGATCCGCGAGCGTCCGGGCGACGCGCCTGCGCGAGCACCTGGGAGGCGCGGCGGCGGGCTCTTCCGCACCGTCGGCACCGGCATCATCACCGGCGCCGCCGACGACGACCCCTCGGCGATCGGCACCTACGCCAGCGCCGGCGCGAAGTTCGGCCTCGCCTTCCTGTGGATCGCCCCCGTCCTCCTGCCGATGATGGTCGTGGTCGTCTACGTCTCGGCGAAGCTCGGGCAGGTCTACGGCAAGGGCCTGTTCGCGGTGGTGCGGGACCGCTACCCGCGCTGGGTGCTCTACCCGCTGGTGCTCGGCGCCTTCAGCGGCAACGTCATCGAGGCGGCGGCGAATCTCGGGGGCATCGGGGCGGCCGTCAACCTGCTCGTGCCCCTGCCGGTCCCCGCCATCGTGGTCGCCGCGGCGGCGGTCATCCTGGGCTTCCAGCTCCTCGGCTCCTACGCGCTCCTGCGCAGCCTCTTCCGCTGGCTCGCCCTGGCGCTGTTCGCCTACGTGGCGGCCGCCATCCTGGCCAGGCCCGACCCCGCGGAGGTCCTGCGCCACACCCTGGTGCCGCAGTTGCGCTTCGACGCCGACTTCCTGTCGATGGTGGTGGCCTGCATCGGCACCTCGCTCTCGGCCTACATCTACACCTGGCAGTCGAACCAGGAGGTCGAGGAGGAGATCGGCCAGGGGCGGCGCACGCTCCGGGAGCGCAAGGGCGCCACCGACGCGGAACTGCGGCGCACCCGCCGCGACGTGCTCGCCGGGATGCTGTTCTCGAACGTGATCCTGTACTTCATCATCCTGTCCACGGGCGCGACCCTGCACCCGGCGGGCCAGACCGAGATCGAGAGCGCCGCCCAGGCGGCGGCGGCCCTGGAGCCCCTCGCCGGGCCCGCCGCCAAGTACCTGTTCGCCCTCGGCGTCGTCGGCGTCGGCTTCCTGGCCGTGCCGGTCATGACCACGGGCGCGGCCTACGACGTCGTGCAGGGGATCGGGCGCGAGGGCAGCCTGCACGCGCGCCTCCGCGAGGCGAAGCTGTTCTACGCCGTCATCGCCCTCGTCACGGTGGTGGCGGTCCTGCTCAACTTCCTGGGCTTCAACCCGATGCGGGCCCTCGTCTGGTCGGGCATCGTGCAGGGCTTCTCGGTGCCGCCGCTCCTGCTCCTGATGATGCTGATGACCAACGACCGGCAGGTCATGGGCGAGCGCGTCAACGGCCGCGCGACGAACGTGCTCGGCTGGCTCACCACCGCGGTGACCTTCCTGGCGACGGCGGGTCTCGCCGTGACGTGGCTCCTGTGAGGGCGTGCCCCGGCGCGAGCCCCCCGCCCCGGCGTCCCGGGCCGGGAGCGCCGCCGGGCCGGCGTCAGTGCTTGACCGTCGAGGCCCGGTAGATCTCCGCGATCGCCCGCTCCAGCGCCGCATCGAACGCGGCCTCGCTCATCGAGGCCCTGAGGTCCTCCGTCAGGGCCCGCGAGAAGCTCGCGACGACCCCGTGGTTGGCCGCGAGGCGGGCGCAGGCCTGGGCCCGCGCGTACCCGCCGGAGAGGGCCACCACCCGGGCCACCCGGGGGTGGCGGACCAGGGCCGCGTAGTGGTCCGGCACCTCGGGAAGCGTCAGCTTGAGCATGACCGCGCGCTCCTCCGGCAGGGCGTCGAGCGCCTCGGCCAGCGCCGCGACCAGGATGGCCTCGGCGCCCGCCTTGTCGGGCGACCCGATCGAGACCTCCGGCTCGATGATGGGCATCAGGCCGTGCCGGGCGATCTCGGCCGCCACGGCGAATTGCTGCGCCACGACCGCGGCGATGCCCGTGCGCGACGGCAGGGCGATGACCGAGCGCATCTTGGTGCCGAACACGCCGAGCGCCGCCGCCCGGTCGAGGAGCGGGCCGAGCCCGGGCATCGGCTTCATCAGGCTGACGCCGTCGGCCTCCGGCTCCAGTCCCTTGTCGACCTTCAGGAACGGCACGACCCGCCGCTGCTCCCACAGGAAGGCCGGGACCGGCGCGCCCCGGACGTCCCCGTCCATCGTGCGCTCGAACAGGATGGCGGCGATGACCCGCTCCCCCGTGAAGGCGGGCGCCGCCATGATGCGCGCGCGCATCGCGTGCACGAGCCTGAACATCTCGGCCTCGCCCGCGTAGGCGTCGTCCGGGATGCCGTAGAGGCGCAGCGCGCCGGGCGTCGACCCGCCGCTCTGGTCGAGGGCGGCGATGAAGCCGTCCCGGTCCCGGATCTGCGCCGTCATCTGCGGGTCCGCCATGGCCGTCCTCTCCTCGGTTGCGGGTCGTTCGACCGGGCGATCCGGCCGCTCGCGGGCCCTACGTCCCGCAGAAGGTGCGCCGGACGCGCTCGTGCTCGGCGGGCGGCTCGGCGTAGCGCGCGTGGGCGGGCTGGTCCTGGTAGGGCCGGGCGAGGACCGCGAGGAGCTCGTGGAACGGCCCGAGATCCCCGCCGATCGCGGCCTCGATGACGGCCTCGACCCGGTGGTTGCGCGGGATGTAGGCGGGGTTGACCGCCCGCATGGCCTCGCGCCGGGCGCCCGGCTCCCCAGGCTCCCCGGCGAGGCGCGCCGTCCACCGCGTCGCCCAGGCGTCGTAGGCCGCCGGGTCGTCGAACCGCGCGCGGACCGCGGCGTGGGCCGAGGGGTCCGCCGCCGCCGCCGCCAGGTCCCGGAACGTCAGCGTGAAGTCGGCGCGGTTCGCCGCCATCCGGTCGAGGAGGTCCTGGCCCAGCGCCACGTCCTCCTCCCGCGCCGTGAGAAGGCCGAGCTTCCCGCGCAGGCCCGCCTGGTAGGCCTCCTCGAAGCGCGGCGCGAACGCGGCGAGCGCGTCCTGCGCGACCGCCACGGCCTCGTCCGCCTCCGTGGCGAGGAGCGGCACCAGGGTCTCGGCGAGCCGGGTCAGGTTCCAGTGCGCGATGCGGGGCTGGTTGGCGTAGGCGTAGCGGCCGAGCTGGTCGATGGCGCTGAGGACCGCCGCGGGATCGTAGGCGTCCAGGAAGGCGCAGGGCCCGTAATCGATGGTCTCGCCGGCGACCGACATGTTGTCCGTGTTCATGACGCCGTGGATGAACCCGACGAGCAGCCACCGCGCCACGAGGTCGGCCTGGCGCGCGATCACGCCGGCGAGCAGCGCCCGGTAGGGCTGCTCCTGCGCGGCGGCCTCCGGGTAGTGCCGGGCGATGACGTAGTCGGCGAGCTCCCGCAGCGCCTCGGGGTCGCGCCGGAAGGCGAAGAACTGGAAGGTCCCGACCCGGACGTGGCTCGAGGCGACCCGGGTCAGCACGGCGCCCGGGAGGGGCCGCTCCCGCCGCACCGTCTCGCCGGTCGACACCGCGGCGAGCGCCCGCGTGGTCGGGATCCCGAGGGCCGCCATGGCCTCGCTGACGACGTACTCGCGCAGCACCGGCCCGAGCGCGGCGCGGCCGTCGCCGCTCCGGGAGAACGGCGTCGGCCCCGACCCCTTGAGCTGGATGTCGCGCCGGACGCCGTCCCGGTCGGTCACCTCGCCGAGCAGGATGGCCCGGCCGTCGCCGAGCTGCGGCACCGGCTGGCCGAACTGGTGGCCCGCGTAGGCCGCCGCCAGCGGCGCGGCCCCCGCCGGGACGCGGTTGCCCGCCAGCACGGCGATCCCCTCGGGGCCGGCGAGCCGGTCGGGATCGAGCCGGAGCCGGCGCGCGAGGTCCCGGTTGAGCGCGATCAGCGCCGGCGCCGCGACGGGCGTCGGGTCGACCCGCGCGAAGAACCGGTCCGGCAGGCGCGCGTAGGTGTTGTCGAAGGGAATGGCCACGTCCGTCACGTTCGTTGATCCCGTGCTGTGCCGGGCGCGGGCGCCCGGGAGGTGTGCGGCGGCGTGCCGTCGCGGTCACCCGCGCGTCGTCGGTCCGGGACGGGCGCCGGCCGGCGCCGCCCGCAGGACCCCTCCCCCCACCAACGCCCGTGGACGGGATCGGATCACCGCCGCGGCGACCGAGCATCGTCGCGCCCGGCTCGGGCCGGCGCGCCCCGGTACGCGCCGCGACTGCGCCGCGACGCCGGCGCGGACGACCGCCCCCGGCCCCGCGGGTCGGCCCGCGGCCCTAAACCTCCGTATGATTTCCCGCGCAACGGCCGCGCTGCATGGTCGGCCCCAGGATGGCGGCGCCCGGAGGCGGCCGGGCCGGGATGGAGGGCGGGGGATGAGGCCTGCGGTTGCGATGCCGGAGAGGGCGCCCGACGAGGCCCTGATGCGGGCCGAGGCCGACCGCAGCGCCATGGCGCGCCTGCTGGCGGTGGCCGGCCACGACCTCAAGCAGCCCCTCCAGGTGGCGCTCCTCTCCATCGAGCGCGCCGTCTCGGACGGCGTCGCGCCCGGCGCGGCCCGCCGGCTCGGCCTCGCCAGCAACGCCCTCCGGCGCCTCGGGCGCGAGCTCGACGACCTCGCCCGCTCCTCGCAGGCCGGCGGCGGGACCGTCCCGCGGTCGCGCGCCGTCCGCCTCGACCGGGTGCTCGCCAGGGTCGAGGACGAGTGGCGCGCCTACGCGGAGGCCTGCGGCGTCCGCCTGCGCGTGCGGGCGAGCGGCCTCGGCGTCCGCACCGACGCCGGCATGCTCACCACCATCCTGCGCAACCTCGTCGGCAACGCCGTCAAGTACGCCCGCCGGGGCGGGCGCGTCGTCGTCGGCGCCCGCCGGCGCGGCGGCCGCGTCGTCGTCGAGGTGCACGACGACGGGCCCGGCATCGCGCCGGTCCGGCTCGCCGGCATCTTCGAGGCCTTCGACCGCGGCGGCCGGCGCGACGCCGGCGGCCTGGGGCTCGGCCTGCACATCGTGCGCCAGACCGCCGAGGCCCTCGGCCACCCAGTCGGCGTCCGCTCGGTCCCGGACCGGGGCTCGGCCTTCTGGGTGACGCTGCCGCGGGCCGGCGCGCCCGCGGCGCGGCCGGGACGCTGAGGGGCCGGATGGACGCGGCGCGCACGCCCGACCGCCGGCCCGCGCAGGCCGCCGCCATCCTGATCGCCCTCGGCGTCTTCCTGGTCGACACGCTCACGCCCCTCGAGGGCGCCGTGGCGGTGCTGTACGTCGTCGTGGTGCTCATCGCCGCGCGGGCCTTCAGCCGGCGCGGCGTGATCCTGGCCGCGGGCCTCTGCCTGGCGCTCACCGCGACGGCCTACCTCGCCTCGCACGGCCCGGCCGCGTTCGGCTCGCCGCTCCTGCGCTGCTTCGTCAGCCTCGCGGCGGTCGGCATCACCACGGCGCTGGCGCTGCGCCACAAGGCCGACGCGGCCGTGCTGGCCGAGCAGGCGCGCCTCCTCGACCTCACCCACGACGCCGTCTTCGTGCGCGACGCCCGCGGGGCGATCACCTTCTGGAACCGGGGCGCCGAGGAGTTCTACGGCTGGCCCGCCGCCGAGGTGATGGGCTGCGTCGCCCACGACCTCCTGCGCACCGTCCTGCCGGCGGAGCGGGACGCCATCATGGCCGAGCTCCTGCGCACCGGGCGCTGGGAGGGCGAGCTCGTGCAGACCGTCGGCGCGGGCCGCACCGTCGTGGTCGAGAGCCGCTGGGCGCTCCAGCGCGACGCCGGCGGCGCGGCGCTGGCGGTGCTCGAGACCAACACCGACGTCACCGAGCGCAAGCGCACCTTCGCGGCCCTGGTCGAGAGCGAGCGCCGCTATCGGAGCATCTTCGACAACACCCGGGTCTCGATCCTCCAGCAGGACTGGTCCGGCGCGAAGGCCGCGCTCGACGCCCTGCGGGCGGCGGGCGTGCGGGACGTCGCGGCCCACCTCGCGGGCGACCCGGACCTCGCCGCGCGGCTGCGCCGGAGCGTGCGGGTCGTCGACGTCAACGCGGTGACGCTGCGCCTCTTCGGGGCGCCCGACCGCCACGCCCTCACGGGCTCGCTCGACGCCCTGCTCCAGGAGGGCGACCAGACCTTCCCGAAGGCGCTGGCGGCGCTCGCCGACGGCGAGGCGTTCTTCGAGGGCGAGACGCTGGTGCGGACCCTCGACCGCGGCACGGTGCCGGTGCTGTTCGGCATCGGCTTCCCGGCCGATCCGGCCGGCCTCGACTGCGTGCTCGTGCACGCCATCGACATCACCGAGCGCCGGCAGGCCCAGGAGGCGCTCCTCGGCGTACAGGCGGAGCTGGCCCACGCCGCCCGGGTCTCGACCCTGGGCGAGCTGACCGCCACCCTGGCCCACGAGATCAACCAGCCCCTCGCCGCCGTGGTGACGAACGGCGAGGCGGCCCTGCGCTGGATGCGCCGGGAGGTGCCCGACCTCGACGAGGTCGGGGCCGCGGTGACCCGGGTGGTCGCCAACGGGAACCGGGCCGGCGCGATCGTGGCGCGCATCCGCGGCTTCCTGACCAAGGCCCCGCCCCGGCCCGAGTGGCTCGACCTGCCCGAGATGATCGGCGAGGCGGCGCAGCTCCTCGAGCGCGAGCTGGCGCGCCACGACGTGACCCTGCGCCTGTCGCTCGCGGCCGGCCTGCCGCCCGTCAAGGGCGACCGGGTGCAGTTGCAGCAGGTGGTGATCAACCTCATGCTCAATGGTATTCAGGCGATGACGGCGGTGCGGGAGCGGCCGCGCGTGCTGTCGGTGCAGGCGGCCGGGCAGGAGGACGCGCAGGTGCGGGTGGACGTGATCGACAGCGGCGACGGCCTGGATCCCGAGGCGGCCGAGCGCGTGTTCCAGCCGTTCTTCACGACGAAGCGCGACGGGATGGGCATGGGCCTGGCGATCTGCCGCTCCACCGTGGAGGCGCATGGCGGCCGGCTCTGGGTCTCGGATGCCGGACCCGGCGCGGCCTTCCACTTCACCCTGCCGGCGAGCGAGGCGCGGGCCGCATGAGCGCGGCGCGCGAGCCCGGGCAGGTGCGCCGGTGAGCCGGCCCGCCGTCCCGGCCCCGGCGCAGCCGACGGTGTTCGTCGTCGACGACGACGCGGCCCTGCGCGAGGCGCTCGCCAGCCTGTTCCGCTCCGTCGACCTCGCGGTGGCGGTGTTCGCCTCGGCGGCGGACTTCCTGCGCGAGCCGCGCCGGGACGCCGCGGGCTGCCTCGTCGTCGACGTCCGGATGCCGGGCCTGAGCGGGCTCGACTTCCAATCGCAGCTCGAGGGTCTCGGCATCACCCTGCCGATCATCCTGATGACGGGGCACGGCGACATCCCGATGTCGGTCCGGGCCATGAAGGCCGGGGCGGTCGACTTCCTGGCGAAACCGTTTCGCGATCAGGACATGCTCGACGCGGTGACGGCCGCCCTGGCGCGGGACGCGGAGCGCCGCAGCCGGGACGCGGGCCTGGAGGCCCTGCGGGCGCTCTACGCGACCCTGAGCGGGCGCGAGCGGGAGGTGCTGGCGCGGGTGACCGCCGGGCTGATGAACAAGCAGGTCGCGGGGCTTCTCGGCCTGAGCGAGATCACCGTGAAGATCCACCGCGGCAACGTGATGCGCAAGATGGGCGCGCGCTCGCTCGCCGACCTCGTGCGGATGGCCGAGACGCTGGGGATCTCCCAAACCTCAGTATGATTTCCTCGGCCGGCGGGCCGGCCCATACAGGAAGCCGGTTCTCTGCCGCTGGGTCATGCGACCTCGGGCGGCGCAAGGCTCCCCATGCCCCACCCTGTCACCATCGCGATCGTGGACGACGACGAGGCGGTCCGGACCGCGACCGCGAGCCTCGTGCGCTCCCTCGGCTACGCGGCCCGGACCTACGCCTGCGCGCGCGACTTCCTCGAGGACGCGCCGGCGCGCGCGGCGGATTGCGTGATCACGGACGTGCAGATGCCCGGGATGAGCGGGGTCGAGCTGCAGCAGCGCCTCCGGGCGGCCGGCCGATCGGTCCCGATGATCTTCGTGACGGCGTTCCCGACCGACGACCTGCGCCGGCGGGTGCTGGAGGCCGGGGCCGCGGGGTTTCTCGCCAAGCCCTGCGACGGCGACGCGATCATCCACTCCCTCCAGGGCGCCCTGGAGGGCCACCGCGCCCACTGAGCGCCGGGCCCGCCGGGCTCAGCCGCGGCCGCTCGCCGGATCGACCCGGAGGAGCCGGCCGTCCTCCGAGACCGCGCACCGCAGCCAGTCGCCGTTCGTCAGCCCCTGGCCCGTCAGGGCCATGATGAACCCCCAGTGGCAGACCACCAGGGTGTGGGCCCAGTCGGGCCGGGCCGTCGCGTCGGCGTGGAACAGGGCGGCCCGCGCCGCGAAGGCGTCGTGCGGCTCGTCCTCCGGGGGCCACCACACCTCCTCGACCGCGCCGAAATCGAGGTGCGGCCAGGCCTGGGCCAGGTCCGTCCGGCTGCTGCCGATGTCGCAGCTCGCGCCGCGGCGCTCCCGCACCGCCGGCGTCACGACCACCGGGAGCCCGAGGCGCCGCGCGACGGGCGCGGCGGTCTGGAGGGCCCGGGTGTAGGGCGAGCACAGGATGCGCCGGATGTCCTCGCCCGCCAGCGCCTCGGCGGCGGCCTCGGCCTGCCGGTGGCCGAGCGCGGTGAGCGGCGCGTCCGGGATGCCGGGATCCTGCCCGGTAGCGCCGAAGTGCAGGTTGAACTCGCTCTGTCCGTGCCGCAGGAGTATCATCGCGTGGCGCACTCTCTCTCGGGGATCCTGCCCGGGGCTGCCGGGGCCGCCCGCGAAGACGTGCGTCCCGCGCGGCGCGTTGCAACGCGACCGCGCGCCTCAGCCTCCCGCGGAGCCGGTGCGAGGCCGCGTGCGGGCGGGACGGGACGCCGGGGTCGCACGCTCCCCGGTAGTCGTCGCGCTCGCCCCGTGACATACAGGCGGGCGATGACTGAGAACAGCACCCACCCCTACACCATCGAGATCGCACCGCTCGAGAGGCCCGCCGGGCACTTCCAATGGTCGATCCGCAAGAACGGCAAGCTCATCGAGCGGTCCGATCGACCCCATCTGACCGCCGAGAAGGCCCGCGAGAGCGCGCTCGCGGCGGTGGAGCGCGCCTTCCGGTCCGCCTCGGACACCAGGCGGCGCTGAGCGCCGCCGCCGCGCCGCGGCGCGCGCACGGAGTTTCCGGCCGGGCCAAGCTTGCTATTGGGTCGGAAGGAGCCCATATCGTAAGCATCGAACTTTGGCCGGACCTCCGGGCCGCTCCGCCCCGCTCTCGTTGGGCGCACGCTCAGACTTTCTCTCCAACTTATCGATGAGCCGAGCCTCGATCGTGCTGAACGCCCGGCGAGCTCACGCGCAAACTTGCGACAATACGGGTACGACTATGAGCACTGGCACCGTGAAGTGGTTCAACGGCCAAAAGGGTTTCGGCTTCATCCAGCCGGATGACGGCGGCAAGGACGTCTTCGTCCACATCTCGGCCGTCGAGCGCGCAGGGCTGCAGAGCCTCGCCGAGGGTCAGAAGGTGTCCTACGAGATGGAGACCGACCGCCGCTCGGGCAAGCAGTCGGCCGGCAATCTCCGCTCCGCCTGATCGTCCGTTCCGGGATGCGGGTCTTCAGATCCGCATCCTTCTTTCCAGATCGGGATAGGTTTCCTCAAGGATAACGACACTTGAATTTTGTATTTTCGTCGAACGTTGCTCACGATTCTACCAAGATCGAACATCCCATGTTCCAGGTCGAGAAGATCTGGAAGGAGCATGCGGACACCCGGTCGGATGTCAGCCACCTGATCGACCGGACCTACCGCTACCATTCCGAGCGCGAATTGCGCTGGCACCTCGCGGATCGCTTCGCGAGCCCGGTCCGTTCCGTCGGCCTGAGCCGGGTCTAGAAGCCATGAGCGGATTCAAGGAAGCCCGTCTCGCGGACCGCCTCCAGTCGGCGGGCGAGGCCAGGAAGGCCATGCTGGCGCGCTTCCAGGCGCGGCCGGCGCTCGACGATCCGGCCGTGGCGGCGCGCAACGCCGAGCGGCAGACGCTGAGCGAGGCCCGCACCGCGCGGCTCGCCGAGCGGGCCGAGGCCCGGGCCGCCGAGGCGGCCCGGCTGACGGCCGAGCAGGCCGAGCGGCGCGAGCGCGAGGCCGCCGACCAGGCCCGGGCCGCCGCCGACGCGGTGGACCGGACCTCGAAGCTCCAGGCCGACCAGAAAGCGGCGCGCGACGCGCGCTACGCCGCCCGCAAGGCGCGCCGGCACGGCTGACGCGGCCGCCCTCCCCGCGCGGCCCAGGCGACACGCCGCGCGCACCGACCTTCGCCCGGAGACGACAACGCCCATGGCCCACAAATTCAAGCTTCGCCAACAGGTCCGCATGGTTCGGACCGGGTTCTCCGACAGCCAGGTGAATGCCGGCGAGACCTTCGAGGTCATCCGCCTGCTTCCAGAAGACCAGACCGGCGAGTTGTCTTACCGGATCCGGGCCGGCATGGCCGAGCGGGCGGTCCGCGAGAGCGAGATCATCCTGGCCGGCTGACCGGCGCCCCCGGCACAGCCGCGGGGCCCCGCACCCCGGAGCGCCGGCGCGGGGGCGGCCGGAAGCCCTTCGCCCTTCGCTCAGGCGGGACGGATGATCCGTCCGCCCACGGCAGGTGCCCCCGGCCCTGCCTCCCGGCACGGTGCCTCGTCCGCACGCGGACCCCGGCTTGCCGCGGCGCGCACGCGCTTGGTCGCGGGGTTCCGACCCTCCGGCGCGCGGGGTTGAGCTTGGCGGGGCGGCGCGGATCGCGTACCGGCCCGGGAGGGCGGTGTCCGGCGCGGGCACGCCCCTGCCGTCACCGCGGGGCCGTTCGATGCGAGGTGGAAGCGAGCCGACGACGCGGCGCCCCCGGGCCTGCCCGGCGCGGGGGTCCGGGCAGCCGGGCCGCGCGCCGCGCGGGCGGTGCCGCCGATGAGCGCCCGCACCCTCATGATCCAGGGCACCGGCTCCGACGTCGGCAAGTCACTGATCGTCGCGGGCCTCGCCCGCGCCTTCACCCGGCGGGGCCTGCGGGTGCGCCCGTTCAAGCCGCAGAACATGTCGAACAACGCCGCCGTCACGCCGGGCGGCGGCGAGATCGGCCGGGCGCAGGCGCTCCAGGCCCGGGCCGCCGGCGTGGCGCCGAGCGTCCACATGAACCCGGTGCTGCTCAAGCCCCAGAGCGAGACCGGTGCGCAGGTGGTGGTGCAGGGCCGCATGGCCGGCACAGCCCGGGCGCGGGAGTACCAGGCCTGGAAGCCGCGCCTCCTCGGCGCGGTGGTCGAGAGCTTCTCGCTCCTGTCCGCGCAGGCCGACCTCGTGCTGGTGGAGGGGGCGGGATCGGCCTCGGAGGTGAACCTGCGCCGGGGCGACATCGCCAACATGGGCTTTGCCCGCGCCACCGGGACGCCCGTGGTGGTGCTCGGCGACATCGACCGCGGCGGCGTGATCGCGAGCCTCGTCGGCACCAGGGCGGTGCTCGACCCGGAGGACGCGGCCCTGGTGCGGGGGTTCCTGGTCAACCGCTTCCGCGGCGACCCGGCGCTCTTTGCCGACGGCATGGACCTCATCGCGGCCCGGACCGGCTGGCCGGCGCTCGGCCTGATCCCGCACTTCCCCGAGGCCGCGCGGCTGCCGGCCGAGGACGTGCTGGGCCTCGCGGGCGCCGAGAGGCCCGGCGGCCGCGTGGTCGCGGTGCCGGTCCTGCCCCGCATCGCCAATTTCGACGACCTCGACCCGCTGCGCGCCGAGCCCGGCGTCAGCGTGGTGCTGGTCGAGCCCGGCCGGCCGCTGCCGGCCGCGGCCGACCTCGTGCTCCTGCCCGGCTCGAAGACGACGATCCCCGACCTCGCGTTCCTGCGCGCGCAGGGCTGGGACATCGACATCGCGGCCCACCGGCGCCGGGGCGGCCGGGTGCTCGGCCTGTGCGGCGGCTACCAGATGCTCGGCACCCGCATCGCCGACCCGCACGGCATCGAGGGGGCCGCCTGCGAGGTGCCGGGGCTCGGCCTCCTCGACGTCGCGACCACCATGACGCCCGAGAAGCGCCTGGCCGCCGTCGCGGGCGTGAGCCTGCCCGAGGGGACGCCCTTCTCCGGCTACGAGATGCATATCGGCGACACGGCCGGGCCGGACGCCGCCCGGCCGCTCCTGCGCCTCGCCGACGGCCGCCCCGACGGAGCGGTCTCGGCGGACGGCCGGGTCTGCGGCACCTACGTGCACGGCCTGTTCGCGGACGACCGGCAGCGCGCCCTCTGGCTCGGCCGGCTCGGCGCGGCGCCCGGGATCGAGGCCTACGAGGCCGGCATCGACGCCGTCCTCGACGGCCTCGCCGCCCACCTCGAGCGGCACGTGGATTGCGACCGGCTGCTCGCCCTCGCGGCCGCGGCGGGCTGAGCCGCGAGGCTCCGCCGGCCGGCGCCCGCCGCCCGCGGGTGCGGCCGGGCGCGGGCGAACGATCCCGGCGCCGCCGGGTTGTCCGGCATGGCATCACACCGTCCGCCCGCGCGGTCCCGCGGTCCCTCCCCGGGCATGGGGCTCGCCCTCGCGGGCGCGGCCGCGCTCGGGGCCTCGGCCCTCGTCAACCACCGCAACGCCGCCGAGGCCGAGCGCGCGACGCCGCCGGTCGGGCGCTTCGTCGAGGTCGGCGGCACCCGGCTGCACATCCTGGAGCGCGGCCGCGGGCCGGTCCTGGTCCTGCTCCACGGCAACGGCAGCCTGATCCAGGACTGGCTCGTGAGCGGCCTCGTCGAGCGGGCGGCCGCGCGCTTCCGGGTGCTCGCCTTCGACCGGCCGGGCTTCGGCTACAGCGACCGCCCCCGCAGCCGGATCTGGACGCCGGACATGCAGGCGGGGCTGATCCGCGGCGCCCTGCACCTCCTCGGTGTCGACGCCGCGACGGTGCTCGGCCATTCCTGGGGCAGCCAGGTCGCCCTCGCGCTGGCGCTGCAGGATCCCGGGCGCGTGCGCGCCCTGGTGCTCGCATCCGGCTACTACTTCCCGTCGCCCCGCCTCGACAGCGTGATGTTCGCCGGGCAGGCCGTGCCGGGCCTTGGCGACGCGATCAGCCACACCGTGGCACCCGTTCTGACGCGGCTGCTCTGGCCCTGCATCCTGGCGCGGCTGTTCGGCCCGAGCCCGGTGCCCGAGCGCTTCGCCGCCTTCCCGTCCGCCCTGGTGATGCGGCCCTCCCAGCTCCGGTCGGCGGCGGCCGAGTCCGTCCTGCTGGTGCCGGACGCCCTCGCGCTCCGCCCGCGCTATCCGGAGGTGCGCCCCCCGGTGACGATCCTGTCGGGCACCGGCGACCGCATGGTGGACCACGCCGGCCAGTCGGTCCGGCTCCGGGACACCATCCCGGGCAGCCGACTCGTCGCCGTCGCGGGCGCCGGCCACATGCTGCACCACAGCGCGCTGGACGCGGTCATGGCGGCGCTCGACGCCGCCCGGGCGGGCGCCGCGTAGAGCGCGGGAGCCGCGGGCGGCCGCGGCCGCCTCGGGCCCGGCTCATTCGGCGGCCCGCGCGAGCGCGGGCGCGCCGCCCGGCCCGAGCCTCGCCTCGTAGAGCCGCAGCAGGTCGGCGCCCTGCTCGGCGGCCGTGCGGATCGGGCGGGTGGAGGCCGGCCGCTCCCGGTAGCGGGCCGGATCGCGGTCGATCGCCTGGAGCGCCGCGCGCAGGCCGTCCGGGTTCGCGACGTCCACCACGAAGCCGTCGACGCCCGGCTCGATGTCCTCCCCGATGGCGCCCCGGTCGCTCGCCACCACCCACAGGCCGAGCGCCCTGGCCTCGCGGGCGACGAGCCCGAAGCTCTCCGGCCACAGGGAGGGCACGAGCAGCACGTCGAGATCCGCGTACAGGGAGGCGACCTCGCCCTGCGGCACCGGCCCGACGATGCGCACCGGGGTGGTGCCCCAGGTCTCCGCGTGGGCGTAGCCGCGCTCGACCGCGAGGTCGACGAGGGTGAAGCTCAGGTTCTCGAACGAGGTCGTGCGCAGCACCGCTTCGATCAGCGGCGCGCCCTTGTGGGCCTCGCGGCCGCCGACGTGGCCGAGCCGGACGCGGTGCGTCGCGGCGGGCCGGCGCGGCACCGGCGCCAGCGCCGGCAGGCCGTTCGGCACCGCCCGCGTGGCCGGGAAGCCGGCCTCGCGGTAGACCTGCGCGAAGGTCTCGGACACCGCCAGCAGGGCCTCGGCGCCCCGCAGCGCCTGGCCGAGCCGGCGGCGGCGCACGATGGCGGTGGCCTGCCCGCGGACCGGGTCGGGCTCGCTCGCCAGCCAGTCGGTGCCGGGACGGACCGGCCGGCCGCTGCGGTCGATCAGGAACTGGTGGTCGGAGATCCACCAGCCGTCGTGAAGGGTGACGAAGTACGGGATCCGGCGCGCCCTGGCGGCCTCGACGGTCGAGGCGGTGAGGCGCTGCACGCAGTGGAAATGGATCAGGTCCGGGCGGAGCCGGTCGAGGAGGGTGCCGAAGATCTCGCCGATCTCCGGGTTGAACGGGCGCCAGTCCATGTCGCGCTCCATCGGGGTCGCGATCCGCAGGACCGGCACGTCCCCATAGGCGTCGACGCGGACGCGGCCCACGGGCTGCGCGCCGTCGTCGCTCGCCACCACTGCGACGTCGTAGCGCCCGCCCGCCAGGGCGATCAGGGTGTCGAGGTTGTCGCGCACCACCCGCGTCGCGCCGCCGATGGTCTGGGGCGGGAAGAACACGTTGACGATGAGGAGGCGCGGCTTGCCCGGGCGACGGGCGGCCGGGAGGCCGGGCGACGCCTCGCGCCCGGACGCGCGGGCCGCCGGCGGCAGGACCCCCGGCGCCAGGACTCCCGGCGGCGCATCCGCCGGCGCCAGCCCATCCGGCGGCGGCAGGAAGGCCGCCAGGGTCGCGGCGGCGGCGTCGAGCGTGTAGGCGGCCAGCGCCTTGCGCCGCGCCGCCGCCCCGATGCGCCGGCGCAGGGCCGGATCGGCGACGAGGCGCTCGAGCGCGCCGGCCCACTCCTCCGGCGTGTCCGCCAGGAGGACGTCCTCGCCGTCGGCGAGGATCTCCCGGTAGGTGCGGGTGCGGCTCACCACCGAGGGCACGCCGCAGGTCGCGGCCTCGAGCCACTTGATCTCGCTCTTGGCGTCCGCGACCGGCCCCGGCAGCAGCACCGCGAGGTTGATGTCGACGCCCGACAGGATCTCCCAGTACTCCCCGACATCCGCCGTGAAGCCGAGGCGCCGGATCCGGTCCTCGAACGGCGCGAAGGCCGGGCCGAGCGTGAGGTGCCCGGCGATGACGAGCCGGGCCGCGGGGTGGCGCCGCAGGGTGGCGACGAGGGCCGGCCCGGCGAGCTCGGAGAAGTCCTGGTTGTGGGCCTTCGTGCCCGAGCCGTAGAAGATCGTGACCGGACCCTCCGGCGCCCCGGCCTCCGGCAGCGGACGGGCGAGGAAGCGGTCGTTGCGCTGGTCGAGGGCGTTGCGGACGACGTGGCAGACCTCGCGCCGCACCAGCGGCCCCACGGCCTCCGCCAGGGCCGGCGTCGAGGCCATTCCCTCGTCGCAGAGCGACATGGCGAACCGGAACAGCGGCACGCCGAACTCGAGGCCGACATACTCGTCGCGCGAGATCTGGCCCTCGAAGCTCGCGAACGGGTCGGGGTAGGCCGAGGGATCGAAGATCAGGTCGTCGATGTCGTAGAAGGTGGGCAGGCCGAGCGCCCGCGCCGCCAGGATGGCGGCCGCGATGTCGGGGAAGGCCGGCACCCGGTAGAAGATCGCCGCGCCCGCGCCCGGCAGCGCCTGGCGGAACCCCTCGACCTCGCCCTGCCCGAACACCCGCACGGACCAGCCGCCGTGCTCCAGCTGCCGGCGGCGCTGCTCGACCCGGTAATGCACGCATTGCGGCAGGTCGACGTTGGCGAGCATCACCAAGGTGGAGCGGTCCGCCGGGGGCAGCGGCGCCGGCAGCGGCTCGGCGAGGGGCCAGTCCTCCACGAAGGACCGGAGGGCGCCGGCCATGATCGCGTCGGCCTGCGCGCGCTCGCCGACCCGGTAGGCCGCCCGGGCGGCCTCGCAGCGCGCCTCGAAGGCGCGCCGCAGGATGCCGGCGGCCGCCGCGCGCCACTGGGCACTGCGCACGAAGAGCGGGCTCGAGGCCCTGACCTGCGCGAGGGCGCCCGCGAGGTCCCCGGCCTCGAACAGGCCGTCGGCCGCGTGGATGTGGCTCCACACCCCGGCCTCGGGCAGCGCCGCGGCGGCCCGGAAGTCGGCCGTGGCGGCGGCCTCGCCGAGCGCCCTCAGGGCATCGCCGCGGCCGTGCAGGCGCGCGGCGGTCGCTCCCCCGAGGCGCAGGGCCTCGTCGAAGGCCTCCCGGGCGAGCCTGAAATGGCTCTGGTGCAGCATCCGGAGGGCGAGGGCCGCGTAGAGGTCGGCGACGCCCGGGCCGGCGACACCCGCCCGGATGCCGGCCGCGAACCCGATGTCGCGCCAATGCTCCAGGGCGTGGATCCGCCCCGGCTTGTCGAGGTGCAGCGCCTTCGGGACGGCCCGCCGGTAGGCGTCGGCATCGAAGCAGGCGGGAAACGCCCGGGCGCCGATGGCCTCGAACACCGCCGCGGCCTCGTTGGGCGCCCGCCCGCGGCGGCATCCGGCGGCGAGCCAGTCGCGGTAGAGGTCGGCGTCGCAGAGGTCCGGGTCGACCGGGTAGGTGGCGCGGTAGAAGGCGGGATCGAACGCCAGGTCGCCGCCCAGCGGCGCGAGGCGGTCGATCCCGGATTCCACGAACAGCCGGATGCCGGCGGCGGTGCTGGCGGGAGGCGTCCCGATCCAGTCGGCGTTGAGCTGGTGGAATTGCGCGAGGTTGAACCGCGTCAGCCAGGGGCCGCGGTCGAGGCCGTGGGCGCGCAGGAAGCGCTCGAAGGCGTCCTCGGGCGCTGCCGGCAGGGCGTCCGGGTCCGCCAGCCGCGCCTCGGCGTTCAGGAGGTCGCGGAACGCGGCCGAGAGGTCGTCCGTCCCGGCCCGGTAGGCCCGGCGCTCGGCGCGGCCGTGCTTCAGGTAGTGGGCGCTGATCTCCCAGTCCTCGACCAGGATCGCGGAGAGCTCCGGGTGCAGCCAGCGGTAGGTCGCGGGAGCGAAATCGTCCGGCAGGGGTCCGAACGTGGCGGTGAGGTCCGCCATGTAGGCGGCCGGGTTCGGAAACCGGCCCTCCTGCCGCCCGTGGCGCTCGTAATGCGTGAACCAGGCGCCCGGCCCGGCCAGGTCGCGCACGTCGGGGTAGAGGCGCGCGTAGAAGTCGGGATCGAAATCCGGCGGGATTGCCCGCGCGGCCGGCGGCCTCCTGCGAAAGGTCTGGCGGACGCGTTTGGGGAGGGTCGAGAAGAGCTTCCGAGCTTGCCGCACGCCGTCGATCCCCGCCAGTCGGTGGGGCCTGCATGAGCCTTGCATTTCTGTCAATCTGATGTCGGCCGCCCGCGCGGCCCCGCCCCCGGCGGTTCGGTTGCGCCCCGCCCCGGGGGCACCGTCAGGCGGTCAGCCGGAACCCCGTGCCGGCGAGGGCGGGCGCGTCCGCATCGCGCAGGCCGGCCAGGCGCTCGGCCGCCTCGCGCTCGGCGTCCAGGATGGCCTGGGCGATGCGGCTCGCGAGGTCGCGGCCCGCGGCCTCGAGGGCGGCCTCGTCGGCGCCGTGGGCCGCCGCCGCCAGGGCAGCGCCCTCGTGCGCGACGATCGCGCGGGCGGTGCGGATCGCGTCCGCGACGGCTTCGTGGGGGCGTGGCATCACGAGCCCTCCTCAAGGCTCCCTCGGGGGCACCGGCCGGCGCAGGGGCAACGCTGCGGCACGCGGGGCCGCCTGTGGGGCTGGTAACGGCGCGGTGCCCGAACTGTTCCCGGTCCGATCTCCCGCGGCGCCGTCGTGGTTACGGATTCCCGAGGGCGGCCCGGGTGGCGGCGTCGCTGCCGATGTCGTCGGGACCGGTCATGCCCAGGACGTCGATGAGGCGTCCCCGCGCCCGGCTGACCCGGCTCTTGATGGTGCCGACCGCCACGCCGCAGATCTCGGCCGCCTCCTCGTAGGTGAAGTTCTGGGCGCCCACGAGCACCAGGGCCTCGCGCTGGCTCGGCGGCAGGGTGCTCAGGGCCCGCTGGAAGGCCGACAGCTCCACCCGGGCCTCCTGGTCCGGCAGGGCGGTCAGGCGCCCGGCCATGACGCCGTCGGCGTCCTCGACCTCGCGCCGGCGCTTGCGCTGCTCGGAGTAGAACAGGTTGCGCAGGATCGTGAACAGCCAGGCGTACAGGTTGGTGCCGCGCGCGAAGCTGTCGGACTTCGTCCAGGCCCGCACCAGCGTCTCCTGCACGAGGTCGTCGCTGCGGTCGATGTCGCGGGTGAGCGAGAACGCGAAGGCGCGCAGCGCCGGGATCGCGGCGAGAAGGAGGTCCCGCATCTCGGGATCGACGGGGCTCATCGGGGATCCTCCTGGTCGGGCGGGCCGCGCCGCGCCGCGCCCGAAGCGGGCTCGGCGGCCTCGAGGGCGGCGAGGAGCGCGGCGAAGCGGTCGGGAATCGGCGCCGCCATCAGGCCGGCGTAGTGCGCCCGCAGGGCGACGCCGATGCGCTGGCGGGTCCTCGGGTCGATGCCGGGGTCGGGACCGGACGCGCCGCCTCCGGGCCGGTTGCCGGCCCTGCCGCGCGCCCGTCCGGAACCGCCGGGGGCGCCTGTCTGGTCGTCGTGCATGCCACTCGCCTCGAGCGGCCGGAGGCCCCGGGCCCGACATCCGCACGTGTCGGGCCGCGGCGCGCCCGTCGGCCGCACCTGCTTCGATGCGTGCCGAAATAAAGCCATCGATTTTAATGCCGTCTGAAAAACGTATTCAGCCAATCTTAATGCAGCACCAGATCGTGTCGGACACCTTGACAGTAGAACCGGGGTAGCTTGGCCGTCCGGACCGGCGATATCTTGGCGCCCGCGCAAGCGCCCCGGACGGGCCGGCGGGGGTGTGACATTGCGCGCGGTGTCGGTTGCGGCGCAGTGTGGCCCGTCCGCGCTTGCCCGCCGGTCAGCGGCACCTACCCTAGGGCTCTCAGGCTCTCACGGGGATCGTCCCTTGGATTCGAAGTCTCTTCGCGTGCCGGCTGCCCTGGCGGCCCTCCTCACGATCTCCTCGGTCACGCCGGTCCTCGCCCAGCGGGACGACCCGGGCCTGCAGATGAACTGCGCGAGCGACTACTTCAAACTCTGCGCCGGCGCCGACCCGGACAGCCCGGAGGTCGAGCGCTGCTTCGCGCGCAACCGCGCCCGGCTCTCGGCCCAGTGCCGCGCCGCGATCAGCGCCTACGACCGCAACTCCGGACGGGGGGACCGCGAGCCCGAGTAGCGGGCCGTCACAGGCTCCGGTCGAGGCGCAGGATGCGGCACGGGTCGCCCGCGCGGGCGGCCGGGGCGTGGGGCGCGCGGATCAGCAGCGCCTCGGCGTGGGCCAGGACGGAGAGCATGGAGGAATCCTGGCGCGCGGCCGGGTGGGCCACCGGCAGCCGGTCGGGCGCGGTGTCGAGGCGCGCCCGCATGTAGTCCTGGCGCCCGTCGTTGGCCGGCAGGTCGCACCCGAGCCGGGCGGGCTCGGTGCGGTCGGCCCCCGCCAGGGGGTCGCCGAGGAGCGCCCGGATCAGCGGCCGCACGAAGACGAGGCCGCAGACCACCGACGAGACCGGGTTGCCGGGCAGGCCCAGCACCGCCATCGGGCCGAGGCGGCCGTGCATCAGCGGCTTGCCCGGCCGCAGCGCGACCCGCCAGAAGCCGAGTTCGAGCCCCTGGCGGGCGAGGGCCGACTGGACGAGGTCGTGATCGCCCACCGAGGCGCCCCCGAGGGTGATCAGGAGGTCGGCGCGGGCGTCCCGGGCCCGGCCGATGGCGGCCTCGAGGTCGGCGAAGCGGTCGCCCGCGATGCCGAGGTCGATCGCCTCGGCGCCGGCCTCGACCGCCATGGCGGCGAGGGCGAGCCCGTTCGAGGCCACGATCTGGTCCCAGGCGGCCGGCTCGCCGGGCCGCACCAGCTCGTCCCCCGTCGCGAGCACGGCGACCCGCGGGCGGCGCCGGACGCGCAGGTCGGGATGCCCGCCGGCGGCGGCGAGCGCCACGCGCCAGCCGTCGAGGCGCTCGCCGGCGCGCAGGAGGAGGTCGCCCTCGCGAAAGTCGAGCCCGCTCGCCCGGACGTGGCGGCCGGGCGGGTTGCCCTCGCGCACCCGGACGGCGTCGGCCTCGGTGTCGGCGTCCTCCTGGATCACCACGGTGTCGGCCCCCTCGGGCATCGGCGCCCCGGTGAAGATCCGCACCGCCTCGCCCGGCCCGACCGGCCCGCGCAGGCCGTGCCCGGCCGCGCTGGTGCCGATCACCCGCAGGCGGGCCGGCACCCGGGCGACGTCGTCGGCCCGGACCGCGTACCCGTCCATCGCCGAGGTGGTGAAGGGGGGCTGCGTGCGCAGGGCCGCCACGTCGGCCGCGAGGGTCCGGCCCGCGGCCTCCCCGATGGCGACGGTCTCGGCCTCGACCGGCGCGGCGTCCGCCAGGATGCGGGCGAGCGCCTCGGCGACCGGCAGGAGCGGGCTCACCGGGCCGCTCCCTCGGGGGAGGCCTCGTACAGGCCGGAGCGCCCGCCGCTCTTGCGCAGGAGCCGGATGCCCTCCACCCGCATGCCGCGGTCGACGGCCTTGACCATGTCGTAGACGGTCAGGCAGGCCACCGAGACGGCGGTCAGCGCCTCCATCTCGACGCCGGTGGAGCCCTGGACGCGCACCTCCGCGGTGACGCGGATGCCCGGGAGCGCCTCGTCCGGCTCGCACGCGACCCGGACCTTGGTCAGGAGCAGCGGGTGGCAGAGCGGGATCAGCTCGTGGGTGCGCTTGGCCGCCATGATGCCGGCGAGGCGCGCCGTGCCGAGCACGTCGCCCTTGCGGGCGTCGCCCTCGCGGATCAGCCGCAGGGTCTCGGGCCGCATCACCACCTGCCCCTCGGCCCGGGCGGTCCGGTCCGTCGCCGCCTTGTCGGTGACGTCGACCATGTTGGCGGCGCCGGCGGCGTCGAGGTGGGTCAGGGTCGGCATGCCGGGCTCCGGGCGGTCGGGCGGTCGCCCGTGCGCTTAGCACGGGGCGCGCGCCGGAGACCACCGCCCGATCCGCCCCCCGGGAGCGGCCCGCACGGGCGGTGCGGCTGGCTCGAGGACCGGTTCGGCCTGTCCTGGCGGGTCGTCGCGGCGTCGCCCGCCCCGACGGCAGACCCGGCCCGGGCGCCCCGCGTGATGGGCGCGCCGATGCGGACGACGAGGCTCGCCATCGCGGCCCTGCGGCGGGCCGGCGCCGGGTAGCGCCCCCGGGCTACTCCTTGTGGGCGAACAGGTAGGTGCCGCTCGCGAGCTCCAGGTTCTTCTCGTCGCTGAGCTGGCGGACGTAGGGCTGGTCGAGGAGCGTCAGGGGGTCGACCGCGAAGTCGGACAGCCGCCGGGACAGGAAGCGCTTGCGCGCCTCCGGCGGCAGGCCGGCCGCCCAGCTCTGGACCATCCAGGTCAGGCTCCAGATCGGCAGGAGCGAGGCCGGCACGTACTGGTGGTCGACCGCGAGATGGCGCTCGAACAGGTTGCGCAGCCCCTCCCCGGTCATGTTGTAGTAGTGGTGCGGGTAGCCGTGGAGCGGCTGCAGGAACGGCACCGCGCAGACGAGGCGCCCCCCGGGCTTGAGCACGCGGGCGATCTCCCGGGCGCACGCGAAGGGATCGCGGACGTGCTCGAGCACGGCGATCGAGATCACCGCGTCGAAGCTGGCGTCCCGGAACGGCAGCACCTCGCCGATGCCGAGCACGTCGGTGGTGTCGTAGTCGACGATCTCGAGGTTGACGACGTTGGCGTAGTAGCGCTCGCGCCGGCCGGCGCCGCAATCGAGGACGAGGCCGTCCGGGTAGGCGGCGATCAGCTCCTCGGCGTGGCCGTCGTAGGCGTTCTGCGAGACGTTGGCGGTCTCGTCCGCCCCGGCGAGCTCCCGCAGCGCGTCGCTGAGGTAGTCGTATTTCGGGCCGATGCGCCTGTGGGGCAGGTCGTCGCGCATGTGGGGGGCGAGGCGGTCGAGCTTGGCCGCCATCATGGCCTCGAGCCCCTCGGGGCGCCGCCGCTGCCGGCGGCCCTGGCGCTGGCCGTGCCGGTCGAAATGCGCCCGCCCGCTGGCCAGCCGCCCGGTGCGCACCGCGAGGTGCACGTCGGGGTTGGCCGCCAGGTAGGCGGCCTCCGAGAAGGTGGCCGCCGTCGCCGGCTCGACCAGATCGAGGAAGGGGACCATCGGTGACGCTTACAGCGTCTTCAGGAACCCGGCAAAGCGCATCAGCCCCTCGGGCCAGGGGCCGTGCCCGCTCTCGGCGTTCAGGTGGCCCGACTCGCCGGCATCGACAAGCTCGGCCCCCCAGGCGCCCGCGAACGCCTCCGCCCGCGCGTAGGCCGCGTAGGGATCGCTGCGGCTCGTCACCAGGACGGCCCGGAAGGGAAGCGGGTCGCGCGGGATCGGCGCGAAGGCGCGCAGGGGCGCCGGCGTGCCGGGACGCTCCACGTCGGGCAGCGCCACCAGGAAGGCGCCCCGGACCGCGCCCGCCGGCAGGTCGGGCGCCGCCTGCGCCACCGAGACCACGCCGAGGCTGTGGGCGACGAGCACCACGGGCCGCGCCGCCGCTTGCACGGCCGCGATCACGGCGTCGCGCCAGGCCTCGGGCTCGGGGCGATCCCAGTCCTCCTGCACCACGCGCCGGGCGGTGGAGAGGCGCTCCTCCCAGCGGCTCTGCCAGTGGTCGGGCCCGGACCCGGTGTAGCCCGGGACGACGAGGATGCAGCAATCGGCCGTTCTCATCGGCTCACCGTTCGAGGATGGTCGCGCCGGGCGGCCGGCGCCGGCCGGGGCGGGATGGGGAGTTCCCCCGGGCAGGGGCCCCGAGCCCCCGCGGGAGGCCAGGGCGCGCTCACGCGGCGGCGAGCGGCAGGGCGCGGGCGCCGACCTGCCCGGCGAGCGCCGTCGAGGCGAGGTTCTTGTGCTTGGCCTCGACTTCGATGTCGCACCAGGCGAGGTGGCGCGCCACGAGGTTGTTGAGGGCCCGGTTCCACATCAGGTCGGAATGCGCGGCGAGGTCCCGGCCCGTGAGCCCGGCCGCGACGAGCGCCGCGAAATCCGGCAGCCGGTCCGGGTCGTGGCCCGCGAGCACGTCCTCGCGCGAGACGCTGACGTGGCCGACCGGCCTCACCCCGCGCCAGGATTCCTGGACGCGGGCGACGAGGGGGTCGTCGGGCTCGATGTAGGCGCCCCGGCTCTGGATCCAGTGGTGGTGGAGGTCGAGCACCACCGGGACCACGTCGGCGAGGCGCAGCACCTCCTCGAGGCCGAAGGCGGATTCGTCGTTCTCGACCGTCACGAGGTCCCGGGCGGCCTGAGAGACCGCCGCCAGGTTCTGCCGGAAGGCGTCGATCCCGGGGTCCCGGGCGCCGACGTGGATGTTGACGTGGGCGCCGTGGGGGTGCCAGCCGCCGTGATAGCCCATGAGGGTCATCACCTCGGCGTGGTAGTCGAGCTCGGCGATGCCGTTCTGGAGCGCCGCCGGGTTGCGGCTCGCCAGGATGCAGAACGGGCCCGGGTGCATGCTGAGGCGCACGCCGCCGGCCCGGGCCGCCTCGCCGACGGCGGCGAGGCCCGCCTCGATCGCGCGGCGCAGGTCCGGGTCGGCGTAGAAGCCCCGCACCTCCGGGTGGGTGTAGCCCGGCAGGATCCCGCTCGCGAGGCGCAGGAGCCGCTCGAGCGGCGGCCGGCCCGCGACCCAGGCGATCTGGCGGGCAAGGGCCGCGAGGTTGTGCGTGACGACCTCGACCAGTTTCTCGCGCCCGGCCGGCGGGCCGAGGCGCCGCAGGTGGGCCATGGTCACGGTCGTGACGTTCATCGCCATCGCGGCTTCGCGGGCGGCCTTCAGGGTCGTGCCGGGGTCCGGCGCCTCGACCGGGATGAACTTGCAGCAGAAGCCGAGGCGGGGCGCGTCAGGAGGGGCGGAGCGGGTCATGGGCGGACAACGCGGAGGGGCGCGCAACGGGTCCGGCGGCGCGGGGTCCGGCGGCGCGGGCCCCGCGCACGACGAAGGCCGGCTCCGGGGAGCCGGCCTTCGGGTCCTCGCGCGGCGGGCGCCGGCTCAGTGGGTCTGGATCGTCCCGGTGGGGCGGCCCGGCTGCGGCTCGGGGCCCGCGCCGCGCTGCTTGAGCTCGTCGGTGGCCGCGGTTGCGGCCGCGGAGGCCGCGTCCTGCGCCTGGTCGAGGGCGGTCTCGACGAACTGGCGGCCGCGCTCGGTGGCGTCGCGGGCGTAGCGCATGCCCTGGTCGCGGACCTCGTCGGCCCAGGCGCCGACCGTGCGGTCCTCCTGACGGGTGCGCGGCAGGAGCGCGCCGAGCAGCAGGCCGGCGGCGAGGCCGACGACGCCCACGAGCACGGGGTTCTCGGTCACGAAGCGCTCGACGGCGGTCTGGCCCTGCGCCAGCCGGTCGGCGCCGAGGTCGCGCAGGTCGGCGTAGCGGCGCGAGCCCGTCTCGACGGTGTCGTTCGCCCAGTCGCGGGCCCGGTCGATGGCCTCGGAGCCCTGGCCCCCGATGGTGCCGTAGGCCTGGCTCGCCTGCGCGTGGGCGCGGGAGACGGCCTCGGTGGCGCCCTGCTTCAGCCGGTCGGCGGCGGCGTCGGCCTTGGCCCGCAGCTGCTCGGCGGTCTGGTTGATGGCGCCGCCCACGGAGGCGGCCGCCTCGCCGACGCGGTCGGACATGGCGCCGGCCGTCGCCTGGGCGTCGTTGGCCGCCCGCGAGGCCGAGCCCTGCGCCGCGTCGATGGCGCCGCGGACGGTGTCGTGGTCCTGATGCAGGTTCCGCTCCGGCCCGGTGGCGGGGGTGTGGGCGGAGGGCGCCCCGGGATTCGCGGGGTTGATGGTGTGCTCTGCCATGGGTCTCGACTCCTCGATGGTCGGGCGCTGCCGGCGGCGCGGTCGGGCGCCGGCGGCGGCGCGTCAGATCGTTGCGCCGGCGTCGCCGGCGCCCGCGACGCGGTCGGCGGCCGGGTGGGCGGTCGGCCGGTCCGGGTCGTAGACCCGGGCCGCGCCGGTCTTGATCACCGGCACCGCCTCGGCGCCGTCGACCGCCGCCCGGATGTGGCGCTTGCGCTCGGCCTCCTGCGCCATGCGGTGCACGAGCCAGCCGACGCCGGCGACGATCAGCATCACCGGGACGGGGTTGCGCCGCACCGCCGCGAGCGCCCCGTCGTAGGCGCCGCTGAGGGGCGACTGGCGCACGGTGCCGAGCATCTCGTCGACGATGCTCGTCGGCGACAGGCGGTCCTGGATCCGGTCGATGGTCTGGTCGAGCCGCGCGCGGGTCTGCTCG
Organism: Methylobacterium crusticola; assembly: GCF_003574465.1. GTDB lineage: Bacteria > Pseudomonadota > Alphaproteobacteria > Rhizobiales > Beijerinckiaceae > Methylobacterium > Methylobacterium crusticola. Next base: position 39,287 of record NZ_QOWC01000012.1, on the reverse strand, counting down.
ATGTCGTGCTCGAGATCGCTGATCGACTGGCTCATCCCGACACCCTCTCGGACAGCACCCGGGCGTCCTGGCGCACCTGCCGGGTGGTGCGGGTCGGCGCGAGGGTCGAGAGCGACATCGTGCTCCGGCCCCACAGGGCGAGGCCGACGGCGACGACCAGGAAGGCCAGGCCGACGATGAGGGCGGCGAGCGCCTCGGAATGCACCACCGTGGCGAGCCACTTCACCAGGGCGTCCGTGAGGACGAGCAGGGCCACCACGGCGAAGACCGCCGCCCCGACGATCATGCCGAGCCCGAGGAAGAGCGACCTCAGGTTGTTCGACATCTCGGTGCGGAAGAGGGCGATCTCCTTGCGGGCGAGGTCGGTCGTCTCGCGCAGGGCGTCCGCCAGGAGGCCCTGGATGCCGCCCGGCGGGGCGCTGCCGGGAGCGCCGCCCGGGGGGCGCGCGTTGGGGTCTGCCATCGGGACGCTCTCCTCAGGCAGGGTAGCGGGTGCCGCGGTGGGCGTCGCCGGTGCGGTAGGGGTCGGGCCGCGCCACCTCGCCGCCCGCGAACGCCTCGCGGCCCTCGAAGACGTGGGGCGGGTGGGCCGACGACTTGATGAAGCGGGCCGCCAGGAAGCCGGTGAGGAACGTCGCGACGGCGACCGCCGCGGGGCGGCGCCGGGCCACCGCCTCGATGTCGCTGTAGAAATCCTCGAAGCTGCGCTCCTTGATCGAGCCCGAGAGCTGCTCGAGCCCCTCGGCGGCGCTGTCGAAGAAGGCCTTCACGTTCGGCTGCTGCTCGAGCCGCCCGCCCGATTCGCGCAAGGCCTGGGCGAGGTCCGAGACGGACTGGGCCGCGTCGCCCTTGCGCCGGTCGACGTAGCCGTTGACCTGGTCGCGGGCGGCCTCGACGAGGCCGTAGCCGCGCTCCATGGCGACGTCGCCGAGCTGGCGCACGTCCTGCCGCAGGCCATCCCAATCCGCCGGATGCTCGGCAGGCGCGCCCGCGCCCGCCGTCCGGTGCTGTCCGTTCTGATAGCCGGCGCTCATGATTGCGACTCCTGTGCGGGCGCGGCGTGTCACGCGGACCGCCGCACCGATGCATCGACGATATTGCGGGTAACCACAGCCGGGCTGGACGGTTCCGGTGCGCCGGAGCCCGGCGATTCCTGTGGAGCGAGCCGACCCGCGCGCCCTCGCGCGGCTGCACGGCATCCCGCGCGGTCGCACGGCATGCAGCCGACAGGGTTGACCAACGCTCAAGGATCGCGCTTGCTTCCCGCGCGTTCTAACCTCGTGTCGCGCGGGCGGCCGTGACGTCCGCGACCCCCGGGCTCCCGGCCCGAGGGTGCGTCCCAAGATCCGTGCAGCCGGAGTCCGTAACTGCCGTGTCACGCCTCATCATCGTGTCGAACCGCGTCGCCGTCCCGGATGCGGCCTCCAAGGCGGTCGCGGCCGGCGGGCTCGCGGTCGCCCTGAAGGAAGCCTTCACGGCCTACAAGGGGCTGTGGTTCGGCTGGAGCGGCAAGATCACCGAGACCCCGGCCACCGAGCCGGTCATCGCCGACCGCGGCCGGGTCCAGTACGCGGTGATGGACCTCTCGCCCCAGGACCACCGGGAATACTACAGCGGCTTCGCCAACCGGGCCCTGTGGCCGATCATGCACTACCGCCTCGGCCTCGCGGCGTTCTCGCGGGCCGACTACGCGGGCTACCAGCGCGTGAACCGCATCTTCGCCCAGGCGCTCGCGGGCCTGATCGAGCCGGGCGACCTGATCTGGGTCCACGACTACCACCTGATTCCCCTCGCCTCGGAGCTGCGGGGCCTCGGCGTCTCGAACCCGATCGGCTACTTCCACCACATCCCCTGGCCCTCGGGCGAGGTCTTCAACACCCTGCCGGCCTCGACCGAGCTCCTGCGCGCCGTCGCCGACTACGACCTCATCGGCCTCCAGACGGACAGCGACGTCCACAACCTCTCCCGCAACCTCGTGGACGAGCTGCGGGCGATCCCGCTCGGCGGCGGGTCGCTGATGGTGGACGGGCGCCGCACCCGCATCCGCAGCTTCCCGATCGGCATCGACGTCGACGGCTTCCGCCAGGCCGCCGAGCGCGCCGGCATGAACCGGACGGTGCGCGACACGATGGCGGGCCTGCGCACCCGCAAGCTCCTGATCGGCGTCGACCGCCTCGACTACTCGAAGGGGGTGCCCGAGCGGATGGAGGCGGTGGAGCGCTTCTTCGCCTCGAACCCCGACCAGCGCGGCAACGTGGTGTTCCTGCAGATCGCGCCGAAGTCCCGCACCGAGGTGCCGGAGTACGAGCAGCTCAGCCGCGACGTGAACGAGGTCCTCGGCAACATCAACGGCTCCCTCGGCGAGCCGTCCTGGACGCCGATCCAGTACGTCACCAAGGCCTACCCGCGCGCCGTGCTGGCGGGCCTCTACCGCGCCGCCCGGGTGGGCGTCGTGACGCCGATGCGCGACGGCATGAACCTCGTCGCCAAGGAGTACGTCGCGGCCCAGAGCGACGACGATCCCGGCGTCCTCGTGCTGTCGAAGTTCGCGGGCGCCGCCCGCCAGCTGCCCGAGGCGCTCCTCGTCAACCCCTACGACCGCTTCGAAGTCGCGGAGGCGATCCGGGCCGCCCTCTACATGCCCAAGGCCGAGCGCCTGGAGCGCTGGAAGCCGATGTTCGAGCGCATGGCCCGCGAGGACGTGGACTGGTGGGCCCGCACCTACCTGACGGAGCTCGAGGGCTTCCGCACCATCGAGCGCGAGCCGCCGACCACCGCCGAGGCGGCGCAGTAGGGCCGGCTCAGACCTTGCCGGGCCGCAGGATCAGCCGGCTGCCGCGCACCTCGTAGGAGGCGAGGCGCTCGAGGAAGCTCATGCCGAGGAGGTTGAGGCTGAGGGTCCCGGGCCGGGTGACGAGGGCCGGCACCCGCCGCTCGCTGATCGGCCCGACCGCCACCGTGTCGAGCACCACCGGCGCCGCCGCGGCGCGCCCGTTGGCGGTCTGCACCGCCACCACGTAGGCGCCCGGCGCCGGCCGGATCCCCAGGGCGGCGGCGCTCTCGGCCGTGAGCACCATGGTGCTGGCCCCGGTGTCGAAGGCGAAGCGCTGCTCGCGGCCGTTCACCCGCGCCTGCACCGTGAAGCTGCCGTCCGCGCGCCGGGCGATGGTGACCTCGCCGCCCTGCCCGGCGACCGGCCGGCCCGGGCTCACCTCGCCGAGGGCCCGGAACGCCGCCTCCCGGGCCTCGTCCCGGTAGGCGTAGAGGGCGGCGCCCCCGGCCCCGACGGCCGCCCAGAGGCAGAGCGACCACAGCCCCTCGCCGAACCCGGCCCGGAACCGCTGCGCGACGCCGCCGAGGATCACCAGGAGGGCGGCCGCGGCGGCGGCGAGGCCGGCCCCCTCCTGGGGGCTGAGGCCCGCGACGTCCCGCTCCCCCAGGGTGACGAGCGCGCAGGCGCACCCGAGCAGCAGGAGGCCGATGCCGAGGGCGCCCGGCACGGGCTCAGGCCGGCTCGGCCGCGGGGCGGGCCGGGAGGCGGCGCCGCAGCGCCAGGCGGGCCGGCAGCCGCGCCATCAGGCGGCGCCGCTCGGCCTCCGAGAGCCCGCCCCAGGCCGCGATCTCGGCGCGGGTGCGGCCGCAGCCCTCGCAGAGGCCGGTGCCGGGGTCGAGGACGCAGAGCTTGGTGCAGGGAGTCGAGACCGGCATCAGGCGGGGATCGCGATCAGGAGGGCGAGCAGCGCCGCGATCTCGGCGATCTGCTGGCAGGCTCCGACCACGTCGCCGCTCTGGCCCCCGATCAGGCGGCCGGCGAGGCGCGTCACCGCCCAGGCGGCGGCGAGCGCCAGGAGGGCCGCGAGCCCGAGGCCGTGCCAGGGCAGGCCCAGGAGGCCCGCCAGCGCCAGGACCACGAGGCAGAGCGCCCAGGCGGTGGCGTGCGTGGCCGGGTCGGGCCGGCCGACCGCGTGGGCGGCCCCGTCGGGGCGCGCCGGGCCGAGCCGGCACATCGGCCAGAGCGCGGCGGTGCGCGAGAGCGCCGCGACCGCGAGCACCGCGAGGGCGGCGCGCCAGCCCGCCCGGTCGGCGAGGGTCGCGAGGGCGCCGATGCGCAGCGCGTAGGACAGGATCAGGGCCGCGGTCCCGTAGGCGCCGATGCGGCTGTCGCGCATGATCTCGAGGCGGCGCGCCGGCGTCGCGCCGCCGCCGAACCCGTCGGCGACGTCCGCGAGGCCGTCCTCGTGCAGGGCCCCGGTCACCAGGGTGGCGAAGGCGAGGGCGAGCGTCGCCGCGATGTAGGGCCCGAGGCCGAGCTTGACCCCGCCCACGAGGGCGAGGGCCGCCGGCAGCCCGATCACCAGGCCGGCGAGCGGCAGCATCCGGGGCGCGGTGCGGAAATCGGGGGTGGCATGCGCGTCCCCCTCCCCGGGCAGGGCCGGCACCGGCAGCCGGCTGAAGAACCGCAGGCAGGCGGCGAGGTCGAGGAGCGGCGGCCACGGCCCGGAATCGGGCGGCGGCGGCTCGAATTCGTCGTCAGCCTCGTCCGGCACGGCCGGCCCCGCACTCAAACCCGCACCCTCGGCCATACCCGCCCGCCTTCACCCGACGCCGTCGGCGCAGTATAGCCCGGCCCGCGGCCGGCGTCCCCGGTCGGAGCGATGTTCCGCACGCCCGTTCGTTCCCTCTGCACGCCCGATCGTGCGTCCGCGCGCTCCCGCGTGCGGCCTCGCCCCTCGCCGGAGCCCGACCATGCCCGATCCCGTATCCGATTCCGCCCCCTTCGCGGACATCCGCCGCCTCGTCGCCACCATGCCGGGGCCGGACGAGGCCGCCGTCGCGGCGGTCGCGGCCCGGGACGCGACCCTGACGAAGCCCGCGGGCAGCCTCGGGCGGCTCGAAACCCTCGTCGCGTGGCTGGCGGCCTGGCAGGGCAAGCCGGCGCCGAGCCTCGACCGGCCGCTCGTCTGCGTCTTCGCGGGCAGCCACGGCGTCGCCGCGCAGGGCGTCTCGGCCTACCCCGCCGCCGTCAACCGCCAGATGCTCGACACCTTCGCGGCCGGCGGCGGCGCCATCAACCAGATCTGCGCGGCCTACGGCCTCGGCTTCAAGGTGTTCGACCTCGCCCTCGACGTGCCGACCGGCGACATCACCCGCGAGCCGGCGATGACCGAGAAGGCCTGCGTCGCCACGATGGCCTTCGGCATGGAGGCGGTGGCGGCCGGCACGGACGGGCTCGCCATCGGCGAGATGGGGATCGGCAACACGACCGTGGCGGCGGCCCTCTACGCGGCGCTCTACGGGGGCGAGCCCCGGTCCTGGGTCGGCCGCGGCACCGGGGTGGACGATGCCGGCCACGCCCGCAAGGTCGCGGCGGTCGAGGCGGCGCTCGCGCGCCACGCCGGCCACCTCGGCGACCCGCTCGAGGCCCTGGCCCGCCTCGGCGGGCGCGAGGTCGCCGCGATGGCGGGGGCGATCCTGGCCGCGCGCCTCCAGCGCGTCCCGGTGGTGATCGACGGCTACGTCGCCACGGCGGCGGCGGCGGTGCTGCACGCCCTCGATCCCGCCGCCCTCGACCACTGCGTCGCCGGTCACCTCTCGGCGGAGGGCGCGCACGGGGCGGTGCTCGAGCGCCTCGGCCTCGTCCCGCTCCTCTCCCTCGGCATGCGCCTCGGCGAGGGCACCGGGGCGGCGCTGGCGCTCGGCCTCGTCAAGGCCGCCCTCGCCTGCCACCGCGACATGGCGACCTTCGCGCAGGCCGGGGTGTCCGGGGCGACCCCCCCGGGCGGGCCCGCCTGAGGCCGGACCGGCCGCCGGGCCGCGCGGCCGCGAGCTCCCGGCAGGGCCCGGGGCTCACCGCGTCTGCGTGTCCGGCCGGTCCCGCAGGCAGACCAGGGTCTGGAGCCCCGTGGCGCAGAGCGTGCGGGCGCCGCCCGCCTCGGCGTAGACCTTCAGGTCGCAGATCGTCAGCGTGCGCCCGGACCGGACCACCTCTCCCACCGCCACCAGCCGCTCGCCCCGGGCCGGGGCCAAAAGGTTGATCTTGAACTCGGCGGTCAGCACCGAGCTGTCGGCGGGAAACAGCGTGAAGCCGGCGTAGCCGCCGGCGGAATCCGCGATCGCGCTCGTGGCGCCGGCGTGGAAGAGGCCGTGCTGCTGCGTCAGCTCCGGGCGGAACGGCAGCACGATCGCGACGAGGCCGGGCTCGACCCGCGACAGGCTCGCGCCCAGCGTCGCCATCAGACCCTGCCGGCCGAAGCTGTCGCGCACCCGTGCGGCGAAATCCGGGTCCGGCGGGGCGTGCGGGCTCATGGGGTCCTCCCGGGAGCGGAGCGGGGCCGCGACGATGGCGAAGAACCCGCCCCGATGCCAGCGCAGACCTGGCCCGATTCGACACGGGGCGGGCGCGCTTCGACAATGGCGCCGACGCGAGCGCCAAGGACAGCCCCGGGGACACGCCATGTCGGGACACCGCACCCTCACCCTCGTCCTGCCGGGCCTCGCGGAGCCGGCGGAGATCCGCATCGACCGCTGGGGAGTGGCGCACATCTGCGCGGCCTCCCGGGGCGACGCCTTCCGGGTGCAGGGCTTCAACGCCGCCCGGGACCGCCTCTGGCAGCTCGATCTCTGGCGCAAGCGCGGCCTCGGGCGGCTCGCCAAGGATTTCGGCCCGGGCTACCTCGCGCAGGACCGGGCCTCGCGCCTGTTCCTGTACCGCGGCGACATGGAGGCCGAGTGGGCCGCCTACGGCTGCCCGGACACCCGCGCCGTCGCCGAGGCCTTCGTCGGCGGGCTCAACGCCTTCGTGGCGCTCACCGCCGCCGACCCCGCCTGGCTGCCGCCGGAATTCGCCAGCCTGGGGACGCGGCCCGAGCCCTGGGAGGCCGCCGACGTGGTGCGCATCCGCAGCCACGCGCTCGTCCGCAACGCCCTGTCGGAGGTGGCCCGGGCCCGGGTCGCCGCGCGGGGGGCCCTCGCCCTCGACCGCTACCGCAAGGCGCTCTCGCCGGCCCACGACCCGGTGCCGCCGGCGGGCCTCGATCCCGCCTGCATCCCGGCCGACGTGCTCGACGAGGTCCGCCTCGGCACCGCGGGCGTCGGCTTCTCGCCCGAGCGGCTGGCGGCCCGCCGGGACGAGGCCTGGCAATGGTGCCGGGTGACCGAGCACGGCGAGGTGGTCGCCCGGGCGCCGCCTCCGGCCCCCGCCGCCGCGGCCCCGGAGGGCTCGAACAACTGGGCGGTCGGGCCCGGGCGCACGGCCACCGGGCGCCCGATCCTGGCGAGCGATCCCCACCGGGCCTACCAGCTGCCCTCCCTGCGCTACGTCGTGCACCTCACCGCGCCGGGCCTCGACGTGATCGGGGCCGGCGAGCCGGCGCTGCCCGGCATCTCGATCGGCCATAACGGCCGGGCCGCCTTCAGCCTGACCATCGCGCCCCTCGATCAGGAGGACCTCGTCGTCTACGAGACCCATCCCGACGACCCGGACCTGTACCGGTACGGCGGGGATTGGGAGCGGATGCGGCGCCGCGAGGAGCACGTCGCGGTCCGGGGCGGGCCGGACGAGGCCGTCTCCCTTGCCTTCACCCGCCACGGCCCGGTCGTGCGGGAGGACCGGACGGCCCGCCGCGCCTTCGCGCTGCGCACGGTCTGGACCGAGCCCGGCAGCGCCGCCTACCTGGCGAGCCTCGCCTACCTCGACGCCGCCGACCCGGATGCCTTCGGGGCGGCGCTGCGGCACTGGTCCGCGCCCTCGGTGAACCAGGTCTACGCCGATGCCGGCGGGCGCATCGCCTGGTTCATGGCCGGCAAGGCGCCCCGGCGCCCGACCTGGGACGGCCTGATGCCGGTGCCGGGCGACGGCAGCCACGAGTGGGACGGCTTCCACCCGCCCGAGGACCTGCCGCGGGCCATCGACCCGGACCGCGGCTTCGTCGCCACCGCCAACGAGATGAACCTGCCGGAGGGCTACCCGGCGCAGGCGCGCAAGCTCGGCTTCGAGTGGCTGGAGCCCTGGCGGGCGAGCCGCATCCACGCGGTCCTGGAGGCCCAGCCGCGCCACAGCCTCGCCGATTCGGTGGCGCTCCAGGGCGACGACCTCTCGCTGCCGGCCCGGCGGCTCGCGGCGCTGGCCGCCGGCCTCGCCGCCCCGGGCGACGCCGGGCCCGGGCCGGACCAGACCGGCACGGCGGCGGGCCCGGCCGGCGCCGGGCCGGACGAGGCCGGCGCCGCGCGCGCGCTCCTGGCGGGCTTCGACGGCCACCTGCACGAGGGCAGCCCGGCCGCCGCGCTCGCGGAGGTGTGGTGGATGCACCACCTGCGCCCGGCGCTGCTGCGCCGCGTCGCACCCAACCCGGCGACCGCGGCCCTGCTGCTGCCGGGCGACCCGGAGACGCTCCTCGACCTCCTCGAGGGCGCGCCCGCGGGCCTCGACGGCGCGCCCGCGAACCTCGGGCCTGCCGCGCGGGACGCGCTCCTGCGCGACACCCTGGCGGCCGCCTACCGGGACTGCGCCTCGCGCCTCGGCGCCGACCCGTCCGCCTGGGCCTGGGGCCGGCTGCACCACGCGTTGTTCGCCCACCCGCTCTCCGGGATCGCCCCGGCGGGGCGCGACGTCGGGCCCCTGCCCGTCGGCGGCTCGGGCGCGAGCGTGATGAACACGACCTACCGGCCCGACACGTTCCGCCTCACGGTCGGCGCCTCGTTCCGGATGGTGGTGGATGTGGGGAACTGGGACGCGAGCGTGTTCGTGAACGCGCCCGGCCAGTCGGGCGACCCGCGCTCGGCGCATTACGACGACCTCGCGGGGCTCTGGGCCGCGCGCGCGGCCGTGCCGCTCCTGTTCTCCGCCGCCGCCGTCGAGGCCGCGACCGAGCAGGTGATCGCGCTGCGCCCGGCGTCCGCGGACGACGCCTGAGCCGGCCGCGGCGCCCGCCGTCCCGCGCGTCCGGGACGAGCCGGCGGGCGGGCAAGCTGTACGCGCGGCAACGGCGGCTTCAGGCCCGGTTCAAGGCGCCGGCACGATCCTTAGGACCCATCGGCGCCCCTCGGGGGCGCCTTCCCCCAGGGAGTTCCGGTCCATGACGCGCCTCGCCGCCGCCCTCGCGCTGGTCCTGGCGGGCCTCGCGCCGCAGGCCCATCCTGCGCGCGCGGCCGACTTCGACGAGCCCCCGCCCTACGCCGGACTCCGGGACGAGGGGCGTCCCCCGCCGCGCTTCGCCCGGCCGGAGCCGTCCGAGACCTGCCGGGTGTTCGTGAAGCGCCGCATCGACCCGGACGGCGAGGAGGTGGTGCGCCGCGTGCGGGTCTGCGACGACGGCCCGGCCTACCGCGAGCACGGGCGCTGGGGCGGCCCGCCGCCCTGGGCCCGCGGGCGGCCCGGCGGCTGGGGCGGCGCGCGCTTCGAGCGCCCGCCCGCGCCCGGCCAGGACCCCACCGGCGAGGGCGCCCCCGGCGAGGGGCCCGAGCCCTGGTAGGGCGCGGGCGCTTGCGGGCGCGGCGGCCCGGCACGATCTCTCGGGGGAGGACGCGGGCTCTCCCGCGCTCCCGCTTCCCCGCCGCCGCCCGATGCCCACGCCCCCACCGACAGCCCGAACCCGGCCGCCCGAGGGGCCGCGGCGCCCGCCCGCCGACGCCCTCGCGGGCTCCGTCGAGCGCGTCACGTTCCACAACGCCGAGAGCGGGTTCTGCGTCCTGAAGGTCAAGGCGCGGGGCCGGCGCGACCTCGTCGCCCTGGTGGGGCACGCCCCGGCGGTCGCGGCCGGCGAGTGGATCACCGCCACCGGGGCCTGGGTCAGCGACCGCACCCACGGCCTCCAGTTCCGGGCCGACACCCTCGCGTGCACGCCGCCGACGGGCGCCGAGGGCATCGCCCGCTACCTCGCCTCCGGCCAGATGCGCGGCATCGGGCCGGCGATGGCCAAGCGCATCGTGGCGGCGTTCGGGCCCGAGACCTTCGCGGTCATCGAGGCGACGCCCGAGCGCCTGACCGAGGTCGCCGGCATCGGGCCGACCCGGGCGGCGCGCCTCGTCGCGGCCTGGGCCGAGCACAAGGTGGTGCGGGAGATCATGATCTTCCTGCACGCCCACGGCGTCGGCACGGCGCGGGCGGTGCGCATCTTCAGGACCTACGGCACCGAGTCCGTCGCCGTGATGACGGAGGATCCCTACCGCCTCGCCCGCGACGTGCGCGGCATCGGCTTCCGCACCGCCGACGCGATCGCGCGCCGGCTCGGCCTGCCCCCGACCGCACCGGCGCGCCTGCGGGCCGGGCTCTCCTACGCGCTCCAGGCCGCCATGGACGACGGCCACTGCGCCCTGCCGGTGCCGGAGCTGGTCGCGCGCGCGGCGACGCTGCTCGAGGTCGAGGCCGGCCTGATCCGCACCGCCCTGGTGGAGGAGCTCGGCGGCGACGCCGTGGTGGCGGACACCATCGCGGGCACGCCCCACGTCTTCCTGCGCGGGCTGCACGCGGCGGAGCGGACCATCGCCGAGCGGCTCCTCGCCCTCGACGCGGCCCCCCTGCCCTGGCCGGAGATCCCGGTGGCGGCGGCGCTGGCCGCCGTCGAGGCCGGGACCGGCCGGGCCCTATCGCCCTCGCAGCGCGAGGCCGCCGCCACGATCCTCAACGCCAAGGTCGCGGTGATGACCGGCGGGCCCGGGGTCGGCAAGACCAGCACCCTCGACGCCCTGCTGCGGATGCTCGGAAGCGTGGACGCGCGGGTGCTGCTCGCCGCTCCCACGGGGCGCGCGGCCAAGCGCATGACCGAGCAGACCGGGCGCGAGGCGAAGACCCTCCACCGCCTGCTCGAGGTCGACCCCCGGGCGGGCGGCTTCCAGCGCAACGAGCACAACCGCCTGGCCTGCGACCTCCTGGTGGTGGACGAGGCCTCGATGATCGACGTGCCGCTGATGAACGCCCTGACGCGGGCGCTCCCGCGCCACGCCGCGCTCTGGCTCGTCGGCGACGTCGACCAGCTGCCCTCGGTCGGCCCCGGCCAGGTGCTGTCCGACGTGATCACCTCGGGGCGGATCGCGGTGGCGCGGCTCACGGAGGTGTTCCGCCAGGCGGCCGAGAGCCGGATCATCGTCAGCGCCCACCGGATCAACGCCGGCCGGATGCCGGAGGGCGCGCGGGACCCCTCGGGCGACTTCTTCCTCGTCGAGATCGACGATCCCGACGCGGGCGCCGACACGCTCGTCGAGATCGTTGCCCGCCGCATCCCGCGCCGCTTCGGGCTCGATCCGGTGCGGGACGTGCAGGTGCTCTGCCCGATGACCCGCGGAGCCCTCGGGAGCCGCAACCTCAACCAGGCGCTCCAGCGGGTGCTCAACCCGGACCCGCCGGTCGCGGTCGAGCGCTTCGGCTGGCGCTTCGCCCCGGGCGACCGGGTGATGGTGGGGCAGAACGACTACGACCGCGAGGTCTTCAACGGCGACCTCGGGCGCGTCACCCGGGTCGACCCGGAGGAGGCCGTCCTGAGCGCCGCCTTCGACGGTCGCGAGGTCGCGTGGCCGTTCGACGAGCTCGACGCCCTCAGCCCCGCCTACGCCATCACGATCCACAAGGCGCAAGGGTCGGAGTACCCCGCCGTGGTGATCCCGGTGGCGCTCCAGCACTACACGATGCTCGCCCGCAACCTGCTCTACACGGGCGTCACCCGGGGCAAGCGGCTGGTGGTCCTGGTGGCGCAGACCCGCGCGGTCGCCATCGCGGTCCGGGGCGGGGCGGGGCGGCGGCGCTTCACGAAGCTGCGGGAGTGGCTGGCCTGAGGGCGCCGGACGCTTCGCCCCGGCGGCGTCAGTAGCCCTTCTTCACCTCGGCGAGCGCCCGGGTCAGCCCGTCCGCCACGGTCTGGCGCTCGGCCGGCGAGGCGTCGCGGGCGACGGGAACGCGCTGGCCGCGGGACACGACGGCGAGCGAGAGCAGCCCGTACTCCTCGTCCTCGACCTTGTGCAGCCGCGTCCAGAGCGGGTTGAAGCGCCACTCCGCCCGCTCGCCCCGGTGGCTGACGCGGGCGATCAGCACCTCGATCTGGCTGATCATCACTTCCTCGAAGGAGCGTCCGCGGCGGGCGTTGAGCGTCAGGGCGAGCCAGAGGGCGGCGATGTCGAGGCCGAAGAAGCCGGTGACCGGCCACATCCCCATCTGCAGGAAGGCGAGCCCCGTCACCAGCGAGACGACTCCGCAGAACCCCATGACGACCCGGAAGCCGAGGCGCGACAGGGAGCGGTGCGGCCGGATCGTGGCGGCGAAGACGGGGCGCTCGATCGCGTCGGGATCGCGCCCGTAGGGATGCCGTCCCGTTCCCCGATCCGGTGCCTTGCCGCTCGCCATCCGCCCCATATAAGGCGGGCATGACACGACGGAACCAGGCCTCCCGCGGGAAAATCGCCGCGCCCCCGGGCGCCGGGCCGGACACCGGTCCGGACACCAGTCCAGACGCCCGGCCGGCCGCGAAGGCGGGCGCGCGGCTCGTCGCCCCCCTCACGGCCCGCGCCGCGCCCGTGCCGCGCGAGCCCGTGGACGCCGCAACGCTCGCCGAGATCTTCGCGCGCCTGAGCGCCGCCGACCCGGCGCCGCGCTCCGACCTCGCCTACCGCAACCCCTACACGCTGCTCGTGGCGGTGGTGCTGTCCGCCCAGGCGACGGACCGGAGCGTGAACCTCGCGACCGCCCCGCTCTTTGCCCGCGCCGACAACCCGGCCGCCATGCTGGCGCTCGGCGAGGAGGCGGTGCGCCACCACATCCGCACCATCGGTCTGTTCAACACCAAGGCCCGCAACGTCATCGCCCTCTCGCGCATCCTGGTGGAGGAGCACGGCGGCGCCGTGCCGCGGGCGCGCGAGCACCTGGAGGTGCTGCCGGGCGTCGGCAGGAAGACCGCCAGCGTGGTGCTGAACGTCGCCTTCGGCGAGCCGACCATCGCGGTCGACACCCACATCTTCCGGGTCTCGAACCGGATCCCGCTCGCGCCCGGCACCACGACCGACAAGGTCCAGGCCGGCCTCGAGGCGATCGTCCCGGCGCCCTACCGCCTCAACGCCCACCACTGGCTCATCCTGCACGGCCGCTACGTCTGCAAGGCGCGCCGGCCCGAGTGCTGGCGCTGCCTGATCGCCGATCTCTGCCGCTATCCGGACAAGACGCCGGGGCCCGGGTAGGACGCCCGGCGGCGCCGGTCCGCCGCGGCATCCCGACGACGCGGACGCCCGGCGGCGGCGCGAAGGCTCACGGCCCCGGCCGCTCGAACCGGGGCGGGCGCCGCGCCCCGGGGACGGCGCGCGACCGGCCCGGCCGCCGGAGGGCCGCGCCGGGCGGGCGGCGGCTCACGCGGCCTCGTCGTAGGAGAGCGACCAGCCTGAGCCCATGAACCAGGACCGATCCGAGGGGGGCCGCCGCCAGCGCAGGGACCGGACGAACTCCACCCCGCCGCGCTCGAACGCGCCCCTCAAGACTTCGCGCTCGGCGTCGCTCCCCACCATCTCGCCCTCCCCGCCCTCGGCGCAGACGAAGTACGCCGCGCCGAGCCACCGCGCCGGAAAATCGCCCGCACCCCGGCGCTCGACATGGATGGCCGCCCCGTGCATGGCGTGGCGGCCACCTCCCGCGTTGCGACCGGGCCGGGGCACGCCGAGCGGGAAGATCAGCCTGCCGCCGTCTCCCAGGCGATCGAGCCAGGCCGCGGCCGGGCGCTCGACCGAGAAATTCACGCAGACGCAATCGACGGCGTCTCGGGGCCACTGCGCCGCGTCGCCCTGGACCACCGACACGTTCGGCAGGTGCGCGAGGTTCGTCCCCGCCTGCCCGGCGAGGCCGGCGTCGCACTCCACCGCGGTCACGCGGCCGCCCGGTCCGACCAGATGCGCGATCAGCGCCGTGTAGTAGCCGGTGCCCGCTCCGAGATGCACGACCCGGTCGCCGGACTTCAACCGGCAATGGTGCAGCCAGCGGGCGTGGAGCGTCGGGCTGCCGTTGTTGACGCCCCGCTCCGGCGCGAGCGCGAACAGGCGGTCCTGGTAGGCGAGGACCGGATCGGTGCCGGGCAGCGCGACGTAGCCCGCCGGACCGGAGACCCGCCAGGGCGGCGGGCCGAGGTAGCGCTCGCGCGGCACGCTCGCGAAGGCGTCCTCCAGCCGGGGATCGTCGGCGACGCCCGCGACCGCCAGCGTCTGGATCGCGAAGGCCCGGCGCACGACGGCGAGATCCCGGTCGTCGAAGGTCGAGGTCGTCTGCATCGTTCGCGCCGGGGTCCAACCGGACCCTGTGTAGACGCTTCGCCGCGGGCCCGCCACGGGTCGGGGGGACCCGGAGGGGTCCCGTCGCCCCGAGGCCCGCCCCCAACGGGCGCCGGTTCGCGCGTTGCCTCCTCTTGATACATACTAGTATGTACAGTAGTGTCGCGCGGGCTGCCGATGCAGCCGTGGAGGTCACCGATGCCCCTGGTCCACATCTCCCTCAAGCGCGAGCGCTCCGGCGCGGAGCGCCGCGCCATCGCGGACGCGGTCCATGCCGCCCTGGTCTCGGCCCTCGGCGTGCCGCCGGACGATCGCTTCCAGATCGTGTCGAGCCGGTTCGACGACGTGTTCTACGACCCGGGCTTCCTCGGCATCGCGCGCGGCGACGACCTCGTGATCGTGCAGGTCCACCTCTCGAGCGGGCGCAGCGTTGCGCAGAAGAAGGCGCTGTTTGCCGCCGTCGCGGAGGGGCTCGGGCAGCGGGGCGTGCGGCCCGAGGACGTGTTCGTGAACCTCGTCGAGACCGCGCGCGAGAACTGGTCCTTCGGCCACGGCCTCGCCCAGTACGCGGACGCGCCGCCCCCGCACCTCGCGGCCACGGCCTGATCCTTCCGGGAAGGCCGGGCTGGCCCCGGCGCGCGCGCGGCGGCATACCGGTGCCGGTTGTTCGGAGGCGGCGGCGTGGCGCGGCAGGGACCATCGAAGCGCGAGGCGATCGTGGAGGCCGCCAAGGCCCTGCTCTGGGAGCGCGGCTACGAGGCGACGAGCCCGCGCGACGTGCTCGCGCGCAGCGGGGCGGGCCAGGGCAGCCTCTACCACCACTTTCCCGGCAAGCGGGAGGTGGCGGCCGCGGCGCTCGCCGAGATGGCGGCGGAGGAGATCGGCGCCGTCGACGCGCTGTTCGGCGCCCCCGCGCCCCCGCTCGCGCGGGTGCGGGCCTACCTCACCCGCGAGCGCGAGGCCCTGCGCGGCTGCCGCCTGGCGCGCCTCGCCAACGAGGCCGCCATGGAGGAGCCCGCCCTGCGCGCCCCGGTCGCCGCCTATGTCGGGCGCATCCAGGCCGCCCTGCGCGGGTGCCTGGAGGAGGCCCGGGCCGCCGGCACGCTCGCCGCGACGGTCGAGCCCGGGAGCCTCGCCGCCCTCCTCATCGCCGCGGTCGAGGGCGGCTACGTCCTCGCCCGGGTGCACTGGGACCCGGGCGCCATGCGCGCGGCGCTCGACGGGGCCGTGCAGGTCCTCGACGCGGTGAGCCGCCCGGAGGGCGCGGCGCCCCCTAGCCGCCCGCCAGCGCCCGCTCGCGGATCTGCGTCAGGGTCTGGCCCGGCGTGATCGCGTCCGTGGAGATCCTGAGATGGAGGATCGCGGGCAGCCCGGAGCGCTGCGCCGCCGCGAGGGCGTCCGGGAACTCGGCCGTCGTCTCGACCGTGGCGCCGAAGCCCCCGAAGGCCCGCGCGTAGGCGGCGAAGTCGGGATTGTGCAGGTCGGTGGCGGAGACGCGGCCGGGGAACTCGCGCTCCTGGTGCATCCGGATGGTGCCGTAGCTGCCGTTGTCGGCGACGATGACCACGATGGCGAGGCCGTACTGCACGGCGGTCGCGAATTCCTGCCCGTTCATCAGGAAGTCACCGTCGCCGTTGATCGAGATCACGGTCCGCCCGGGCCAGAGCCGCTTGATCGCGACGGCGGCCGGCACGCCGTAGCCCATGGAGGCCGAGGTCGGGGCGATGTGGCCCGCGAAGGTGCGGAAGCGGAAGTAGCGGTGGATCCAGGCCGCGTAGTTGCCGGCGCCGTTGCACAGGATCGCGTCCCGCGGGAGGGTGTCGCGCAGGTGCGTGATCACCGCCCCGAGGTTGACCCCGCCGGGCTGGGGCGTCGGGGTCTCGCCCCAGGCCAGGAACTCCGCGTGCGCGGCCCGGGTCTCGGCGGACCAGCGGATCGGCCCCTGCGGCGCGAGGCCCGCCAGCGCCGCGGCCGTGCGGGCGGGCGCCGCGTTGATGGCGAGGTGGGGGCGGTAGACCCGGCCGATCTCCTCGGGGCCGGGATGGATGTGGACGAGGCGCGTGCGCGGGCCCGGCACGTCGAGGAGGCGGTAGCCCTGCGACGGGATCTCGCCGAGGCGGCCCCCGAGCAGGATCAGGAGGTCGGCGGCCTTCACGCGGGCGACGAGCTTCGGGTTCGGCGCGAGGCCGAGGTCGCCGCCGTAGCACGGGTGCAGCGCGTCGAAGAGCGGCGCGCGCCGGTAGCTCGTCATCACGGTGAGGTCGTGGCGCTCCGCGAAGCGCCGGATGTCGGCGCAGGCGTCCTCCGTCCAGCGGCTGCCGCCGAGCACCAGGACCGGCCGCTCCGCCTCGGCGATCAGGCCCGCGAGGCGCGCGAGGTCGTCGGCCCCCGGCGCCGCCTCCACGGCCTCGAAGGGCGGCGCCAGGGGAGCCGCGGTCTCGGCCGTCAGCACGTCCTTCGGCAGCGCGATCACCACCGGGCCGGGCCGGCCGCCGGTGGCGGTGTAGAAGGCGCGCGAGACGAATTCGGGCATCCGGTCGGGATCGTCGAGCTCGGTCGCCCACTTCGTCATCGGGCCGAACACCGCCCGGTAATCCAGCTCCTGGAACGCCTCGCGCTCCCGCAGGGAGCGCTCGACCTGGCCGACGAACAGGATCATCGGGGTCGAGTCCTGCTGCGCCACGTGGATGCCCGCCGAGGCGTTGGTGGCGCCCGGGCCGCGGGTGACGAAGCAGAGGCCGGGCTGGCCCGTGGCCTTGCCGTGGGCCTCCGCCATCATGGCGGCGGCGCCCTCCTGGCGGCAGGTCGTGACGGTGATGCCGGAATCCCGCAGCGCGTCGAGGACCGGCAGGAAGCTCTCCCCCGGCACCGTGAACACGTGCCGCACCCCGTTCGCCACCAGCTGGTCGACCAGCACCCGCGCGGCCGTGCGCCGCGTCCCGCTCGTGTTCATCTCGCAAAGGCTCCGCTCGAAGGGGGTCACGGCCCGTAGATCACGCCCTCGGTGTAGGCGAGCTCGCCCAGGCGGGGCGGGTTCGGCCCGCGGTAGTACTTGTTCTGGTGCTGGCTGATCCGGCGCCCGACGAGCCCCGGGACCGGGCCGTTGACGTCGAGGAGGACCGTGGGCTTGGCCCGCCGCAGCAGGTAGCGGCCGAGCGCGCCGGAGAAGCGCACGAAGTCGGCGAGGTCGCGGCTGTAGACGAGGTGCGTCGTCGGCACGAGGCGCTTCAGCACGCGCCTCGGCGCGAACACGAAGGGATGCAGCCCGTCGCGGGCCTCGACCACGAGGCTGGTGCAGCCGAAGGCCGCGTGGGCCTCGAGGAGGTCGCGCTCCGCCGCGTCGCCGAGGCCCGCGGGGGCGCCGTCGCGCACGCGGTGCAGCCGCACCGGCTCGGTCACCGGCTGGAGCGCCGGCACGCTGAGGAGGAGCCCGCGGCTGAAGGCGCGGAAACCCTGCGCCTCGATGATCGGCTGCACGTGGGGCGCCGGCGAGACGTTGATGTAGGTGACGGACTTGTCGCGCAGCGCGTAGTTGAGGAGCAGGGGCGCCTGGGCGGCGAAGCCCGGCTCGACGTGCCAGCTCGACAGGTTGCAGCGGACCGAGCGCACGCCGTCCCGGGCGATCTCGGAGAAGATCATCAGGAGCACGCCCACCGGGCGATCCTCGCATTCCAGCATGTAGCCGAAGCGCGGGTAGCCCTCCGGCACCGGCCGGGCCGCCTGCCGGGTCAGGCCGCGCAGCCACCACTGCTTGGGGCGCAACCGGAAGCCGTGGCTGAGCAGTATCGCCACCGCCTCGAGGTCGGATTCCAATATCTGGCGCCGCCGCACTGCGGGCCGGACGGCTGTGACCATGTTGTTCACCCTAGGGAGGCTAAGACCTTGCCCCGGCGCCTTCGCCACGGATATACATCGAAGCGTCACCCGGAGACATGATCGTTATGTCTACAAGGTTAACAATTCTATCAAACATGAAACAAATCGCCGAGGAGCAGGATAAGACCTTGCCGGCGCTCGGGGATCAGACCGTGCTGGTCGAGTCGGGCCTCGACTCGCTGTGCTTCGCGATCCTGGTGGCGCGGCTCGACGCGGAGCTCGGCGTCGACCCGTTCACGACGGCGGAGGACATCGTCTTCCCGGTGACGGTGGGCGACTTCGTGCGGCTCTACGACCAGGCCGTGCTCGATGCCGCGGCCTGAGCCGGGCTGCCTGCGCGACGCGCTCCTGCGTCGCCTCGAGGGCGACGCGGCCCGGCCCGGACCGCCGGGCCGGCTCGCGGGGCCGGGCGCGGAGGTGTCCCTCGGCGCCCTCCCGGGCCTGACGCAGCTCGGCGGCGCGCGCGACGCCCTCGCGGGCCGCGCCGTCCTGATCGCCACCGCCACGCAGTTCTGCGCCGCCGTGGCGCTGATCGAGCTCGACGGGCTCGCGGGGCGGATCGTGCTGGCGCCCCCGGACCTCGACCGGGACCACCTTCCGGAGATCCTGGACCGGGCCGGGATCGAGGCGGTCGTGACCGATCCCGACGGCCCGGCCGTCCTCGGGCAGCAGGCCGGCGGCCGCCTCGTCTGCCCCTGCGGCCCGCTCGCCGCGGCGCCCGCGCCCGCCGCCCCGGCCCGCGCGACCGAGTGGGTGCTCCTCACCTCCGGGACGACCGGGGTGCCCAAGATGGTGGCGCACAGCTTCACCGGCCTGACCGGTGCGATCCGGCCCTGGCCGGTGAACGCCCCGCCGCCGGTCTGGTCGACCTTCTACGACATCCGGCGCTACGGCGGCCTCCAGATCCTCCTGCGGGGCGTGACCGGCACCGGCTCGATGGTGCTGTCGGGCGACGAGCCCGTCGCGGACTTCCTGCGCCGCCTCGCCCGGGAGGGCGCCACCCACGTCTCGGGCACGCCCTCGCACTGGCGCCGGGCCCTGATGAGCCCGGCCGTCGAGGGCTTCCGGCCGCGCTACGTGCGCCTCTCGGGCGAGATCGCCGACCAGGCGGTGCTCGACGCCCTGCGGGCCGCGTTCCCGGAGGCCTCGATCGGCCACGCCTACGCGTCGACCGAGGCCGGCGTCGGGTTCGAGGTCGAGGACGGCCTCGAGGGTTTTCCCGAAGCCTATGTCGGGCGCACCGGGACCGGGGTCGAGCTCCGGGTCGTCGACGGGTCGCTGCGGATCCGCTCCGCCCGGACGGCGAGCGGCTACGTGGGCGCCGACGGGACGGCTCTGCGCGACGCCGGCGGCTTCGTCGACACCGGCGACATGGTGGAGAGGCGAGACGGGCGCTACCACTTCGTCGGGCGCCGCGGCGGCATCATCAACGTCGGCGGGCTCAAGGTGCATCCCGAGGAGGTCGAGGCCGTCATCAACCGCCACCCCCGGGTGCGGATGTCCCTGGTCGAGAGCCGCCGCAACCCGATCACCGGCGCCCTCGTCGCCGCCACGGTGGTGCTGCATCCCGGCGAGGCCGCGCCCGAGGCGGTCAAGGCCGAGATCCTGGCCGCCTGCCGCGGGGCGCTCGCCCCCCACAAGGTGCCCGCCACGCTGCGGGTCGCCGAGGCGCTCGCGGTGACGCAGGGCGGCAAGCTCGCCCGCCCCGGCGCCGGTCCCGCGCGCGAGGTCGCCCGCCATGCGTAACGTCATCGTCACCGGGGGCAGCCGCGGCCTCGGCCTCGGCATCGCCCGCAAGCTCGCCGCCTCGGGCTTCCGGGTGATCGCCGTGGCGCGCCGGCCGAGCGAGGCGCTCGAGGCCGCCGCCGCCGAGGCGCAGGAGGCCGGGACCGGCGCCATCCTGTTCCAGGCCGCCGACATCGGGGTGATCGAGGCCCTGCCGGACCTCGTGCGCGGCATGCGGCGCGCCCACGGGCCGCTCTACGGCCTCGTCAACAACGCCGGCCTCGGCACCGAGGGCCTGCTCGCCACGATGCCGAACGCCGACATCGAGGCGCTGGTGCGGGTCAACACGCTCGCCCCCATCGTGCTCACCAAGTAC
This sequence comes from Methylobacterium crusticola, assembly GCF_003574465.1. Taxonomy (GTDB): domain Bacteria; phylum Pseudomonadota; class Alphaproteobacteria; order Rhizobiales; family Beijerinckiaceae; genus Methylobacterium; species Methylobacterium crusticola. The sequence goes on along the minus strand of NZ_QOWC01000012.1, from coordinate 19,078 downwards.
GCGGTGCGCCAGATGATGGCCGACGGCGCCGGGCGGATCGTCAACGTCAGCTCGATCATCGCCTTCACGGGCTACAACGCCCTGTCGGTCTACGCCGCCACCAAGGCCTCGCTCACCGGCTTCACCCGCTCCCTCGCCCGCGAGGTCGGCAAGCTCGGCGTCACCGTGAATGCCGTGGCGCCCGGCTTCATCGACACCGAGATGACGCAGGCCTTGGGCGAGTCCGAGCGGGGCCGCATCGCCGGCCGCAGCGCCCTGCGCCGGCTGGCCGAGGTCGCCGACGTCGCCCACGCGGTCGACTACCTGATGGGGGACGGCGGGCGCAACGTCACCGGCACGGTGATGACCATCGACGCGGGCAGCACGGCCTGACGCCGCGCCGGCCGCCGGCCGGCGCGCAGCAAGCCGCCCGCGGGCGCGGCCTGCCGGTCGGGCGCGGGGTCGGCGCAGCGGCCCGGAACGCGGAAAAGAAAGGGCGCGGCGCGGGAGAGATCCCGCGCCGCGCCCTTTCTCCGCGCGTCCGGGGCCCGGCGTCAGACCCCGAGGGCCTCGCGCACGCCCGCCGGCCAGCCGGCGGTCTCGAGGCCGTGGGTGGCGAACAGCGCCACGGCCAGGCGGTCGATGCCGAAGGCGACGCAGCCGGTATGGGCGGGCTCGCCCGCCGCGTCGCGCAGGTTCCAGGTCGTGCCGAAATGCTCGCGGTGATAGTTGAAGCTCATGCAGGCGGTGCCGGGGCCGTCGCCGCGCAGGGGCACCAGCAGCTCGAACTTCAGGGCCTGCTCGAGCTGGTTCATGGCCATGAGCTGGCCGACGCGGCCGAAGAAGGGGTCGCTCGCCTGCACCACCTCGTAGGCGAGGCCGAGCCGGTCGGCGAGGGCCGTCGCCTTGTCGACCCAGCGCTGGCGGAACGCCTGGATCTGCGCGGGGCTGCCGATGCAGACGTACTCGCGCATCCGGAACGATTGCAGCCGGTCGAGGTCCCGGGAGGGCTCGCGGCGGAAGCAGTCGCAGGCGACGTCGAAGCGGTAGCCCTCCTCCGGCACCGCGCCCCGCGCCGCCGCGATCGGGTAGACCGGGTAGCAGGCGGCCGGCGTCAGCACGAGGTCGGCGGTCTCGAGGGCGCTCGTCCAATCGCCGCCGGCGTAGTGGCGGTCCACCGCCTTGCGGATGTCGCCCTCGCCGCCCTCCAGGCAGGAGACGCAGCCGAGGAGGTTGGGGAAGCTCTTGAGGTAGCCGTGGGTCTCGAGGTGCCGGCGGCTCATCACCGGCGGGAAGCGGAAGATCTCGGTGCCCTCCTCGCGCTGGCGGGAGATCAGCGCCTGGAGCGCCTCGACGACGCCCTCGTAGCGGCCGGTGCGGGCGTAGACGCCGTCGGCGTTCATCGGCCGGAACAGGCCGTCGAAGAGGCTGTCGAGGGGATCGCGGACGGGCGCCGCGACCTTGGGGCGGATCGGCATGTTCATGGCGTGGGGGTGTCCGTGGTGGCGGGGATGGAGCGGGATCTCAGTCGCGGAGCGAGCCCGGGACGGTGGCCATCAGGGAGGTGGCGGCGAGGTTCGCGACGATCCGGTCGTTGTGGATCATGATCGGCGCCGAGAGGATGTCGCGCAGCGCCCGGCCGACGCTGAAGGCGCCGTCCTGGCGGTAGCCGGCGAGCCCGCAGGCGCGCATGGCGCTCGTCACCGAGGCGACGGCGAGCTCGGAGGTCTCGACCTTCAGCATCGTGATGGCGGTCTGGAAGTCGAGGCTGGCGAGGGCGCGCGGCTCGGCGCTCGCCGCCCGGTAGCGGTCGAGCGCCGCGGCCACGAGGGCCCGCAGGGTCTTGAGCGAGGCCGCCGCCCGGCCGTAATGGGCGGCGCCCGGGGGCATCTGGCCGCCGGCCTGGCGCGCGGCCTGCCGGGTGAAGCCCTGCGCCCGCTCGACCGCCCCGGCCGCGATGCCGGCCCAGGCGCTCGACCACAGGATGTGGGAGACCGGCGTCATCGTCTCGGCGTGGATGGTCTGGTAGGGCACGGGCAGCACCTGCTCGGGCAGGCCGCGGGCCCGCAGGCGGAAGCCGGCGCTGCAGGTGCCGCGCATGCCGAGGGTCTCCCAGCCGCTCAGGCGCTCCAGCGCGTAATCCTCCTTGAGGAAGACCGCGAGCACCTGGTCGGAGGACGCGGCGTCGGGGCCGCGGCGGGCCGTCGTCACCACGCCGTCGGCCTGGGCCCCGTACGAGATCACGCTCGCGGCCCGCTCGAGGGTGACGTGGGCGCCGTCCGGCTCGATGGCGGCGGCGCTCGAGCGCACGTTGCCGCCCCCCTGCCCCTCGGTCGTGGAGGAGGCGAGGAGCAGCTGCTCGGCGCAGAGCCGGCGCAGCAGCGCGTCGTGCCAGGGCTGGCCGCGCCCGTGGTCGACGAGGCACGCCACCTTGGTCTGGTGCATGGCGAAGATCATCGCGGTCGACGCGCAGGCCCGGCCGAGGGCGTAGGTCACGTCCGCCACGCCACCCAGGCCGAGGCCCTCGCCGCCGAGCTCGACCGGCACGAGCAGGCCCAGGAGCCGCTGCGCCCGGGCCGCCGCGAGGGCCTCGGCGGGGAAGCGCGCGTCGCGGTCCACCGCCTCGGCGGCCGCCGCCGCGATGCCGGCGACCACCAGCGCCCGCAGGGCCGGCTCGCCCGGCACCGCCGCGCCGTCCGCCCGCGCCGTCCCGCCGTTCCCGTAGAGATCCTGAATGGTCATGCCGACCTCGCCTGTTCGATGCCGCCCGCGGACGCTGTCGTGACGGCCCTGACCGAGAGGCCGCTGCGCCCGTTCTCGTCGCCACGATGGGACGAAAAAATCTAAGACATGGTGATCCGTCGCGAGATCGTCGGATCTCGCTTCACAAGTGGTGAAGACGATCCCGTACGCCAAGTTTTAAGGCTAATTCGCCGAAAGCTTTGACCGGGCCGGCCGGCCCGATTAACCCTGAGGAACATGGAGGCGGGCTGCACGGCGGCCCGGTCCATTCCACCACGCAGCGAGAGCACCGATGCCGGAGACGACGGCGACCGACACGACGGGCCGGACGGCGGCCCTGGTCCAGGGCATCCTGGAGCAGAAGGGCGCCACCGCGCAGCCCGGCCCGGAGACCTACCTGACCGAGGCGGGGCTGACCTCCCTCGACCTCGTCAACCTGATGTTGGCGATCGAGGCCGAGTTCGACATCATGATCCCGTCGAGCCACCTCAACCCGCAGAGCTTCCGCACCGTGGCGACCATCGCCGCCATGGTGGACGCCGTGCGGCGGGACGCCTCCCTGGCCGCCTGAGCGCGGGAACGGTCCCGGACCGGCCCGGCCCGCCCCGCGGGCCGGGTCTCTCGCGTCGGCGCGCGCGGCCGTGCCGGTCGTCACGGGCGCCCCCCGGCGAGGTGCTCGCGCAGCAGGGCCGCCGCGAGGCCGATCAGCAGCCCGAGCACGAGGCCGGCGAGCACCACCATCGCGCGCGACGGCCCGGTCCGGGTGAGCGGCGGCGTCGCGAGGCGGATCAGGCGGGCGTTGATGGTCTCGAGGGTGTGGCGCTCCTGCAGGTCCTTGGCGCGGTTGAGGAAGGCCTCGTAGACGCCGCGGTCGGCGGCGGCCTCCCGCTCGAGCTCGCGCAGGTGGACCTGCGCCTCGTTGGCGGTGGCGGCCTCGCCCTTCAGGGTCCGGATGCGGCGGTCCAGGATCGCCTCGCTGGAGCGGGCCCGCTCGGCGTCGGCGGCCGCCGCCCGGGCGATGCGGTTGAGCTCGTCGTCGAGCTGCTGGCGCGCCGCCCGCACCCGCAGCGCCATGCCGGTATTGGCCGGGTGGCGGGGGCCGTACACGAGGGCCGTCTCGGATTCGGCCCGCCGGGCCTCCGCCAGGGCCGTGCGCAGGGTCGCGAGGTTCGTCGACTGCAGGGCCTCCGTGGTCCCGTCCGGCAGGTCGCCGCCCCGGCGCAGGCGCTGGATCTGCTCCAGGCGCGCCGCGGCCTCGGCGCTGCGGGTGCGGGCGAGGGCGAGCTGGTTCGTCAGGTCGCCGAGCTGCTGGTCGCCCACGAGGCGCCCGCCGGCGCCGATCAGGTCGCGGCGCTGGCGGTAGCGCTCGACCGCGGCCTCGCTGCGCTGGAGCCGCTCGCGCAGCTCGCCCAGGCGGGCGTCGAGGGCCTCGCTCGCCCGCCCGACCACGAAGGCGCGGGACTGCCCGAGCTCCCGCAGGAAGGCCTCCGAGACCGCGTTGGCGATGCGGGCCGACTTGTCGGCGTCGCTCGTCGTCACGCCGATCTCGATCACGAAGGTCTTGTCCGTGCGGCGCACCGACAGGGAGCGGTCGAGGGCCCGCACGGCCCGCGCCTCGGGCGTCTCGCCCCGGCCCGGCGTCGTCTCGGCCGGGCCGAGCAGGCGCGCCGCGAGGACCGACAGGAGGCCCGGCTCGGGAGCGCCGAAATCCGCGTCCGCGTCGAGGCGCTCGGTGCGCACCACGCCGGTCAGCACGCTGGTGGAGCGCACCACCTGCGCCTGGCTCTCGCTGATCAGGGCCGATTCGTCGCCCGTCGCGGCGCCGGGGTTGAGCTCGTTCTGGAACACCTGGAGGTTGCGCGGGTCGAGGAGGACCCGGGCGGTGGCGTCGTAGCGGGACGGCATCGAGAGCGCGCCGGCGACGGCCACGAGCCCGGCGAGGCCGGTGGCGCCGGCGATCCAGCGCCAGCGCCGGAGCAGGCTCCCCAGGATGCCCCGCAGATCGATGACGGCGGCCGGCATCGGCTCCGCCGCCACGAGCTTGGGCGCACCGACCGTGATCCGCTCCATCCGACCCATTCCAAGCCTCCACTCGCGGCCGCCCGCTCGGGGCCGTGCGGCCCGCCGGGGGCCGGACGGCTCCGGACCCGTCCCGCGATGGGACGGACGGCACCCGTCCCGGCGCGGCCATGCCGGATGACTGCAAGCGGGGGACCAGGGCGCGGGGAGCGACCGAGCGGGGCCGCCCGGCCCCCGCCCGGGCCGCCTCAGCGGTCCGGCAGGACCACGATGCGGGTGAGGGCCGGCTCGGCCGCGAGGCGGCCCGTGAGCACGACGGCCTGGGCCGGCGCGAGGTGGCCGAAGCGCGCCGAGTGGACGGCCCCGGGCTCGCCGTTCCGGAGCAGGGCCGTGCCGAAACCGGACGGTGGCACGAAACGGCACAGCGGCCCGTCCGCGCCCGCGACCATCACCTCCCCGTCCCTCTGCGCGACGGCGAGGTCGGGATGGAGCAGGAAGCGCACCTCCACGGGCAGGGGCCGGGGCGCGCCCTCGAGCCGGTCCGCGATCGCGAGGCCCTCCGGCGTGCGGCTCAGGCGGCGGACGTGGCGCGCGCCGAAGCGCCGCGCGTAGCCCGCATGCGCGCCGGTCACCGACCAGAACCGGCCCGGCTCCTGCGCGGTCAGCGCGGCGTCGGCCCGGCTCGACCAGCTGAAGCCCGCCGAGGCGACGCTCTGGGAGGCGCCCGCGATGCTCAGGGTGTTGTGGGCCGGGCTCTCCCGCAGAGCCGTGCGGCGGGCGCGGCCGGAATGGTACAGGTAGGTCCCGGCGTCGATCAGCACCGGCTGGCCGTCGATGCCGAGCCAGAGCGCCAGGGCGTCGGCGTGGCCGTGGGCCGCGAGCGCGAGGTAGCCGAGGGGCCCGTGGTCGAGGACGACGTGGACGCTCCTCCCGGCGACGCGCTCCCGGGCCGCGCTGTAGCCGCCCTCGGGGAAGACCCGCAGGCCCTCGGGCAGCGCCGCGGGCCGGCGCGCGCCGCGGGTGCCGAACACGGCGTCCCGCAGGTGGAGATCGCGGTCCGGCGGCAGCAGGTCCGGCCGCCCGGTCAGGCCTGCCACCGCCGCCGTCACGGAGGCGACGTAGCGCGGCTCCCGGTCGGGCGGCTGGGCGAGGACGCGACCCTCGTCGTCGTCGCCGATCGCCGGCACGTGGCCGGCCTCGTCCATCAGGGCGAGCAGGAACGCGGCGCCGCGGGCGAGCCGGTCGCCGATTCCGGCCGCGAGCGGCCGGCCGGCCCCGCGGGCGAGCAGCGCCGCGAGGGCGAGCATCTCCATGGTGAAGGCCTGGTAGGTCGGCGATTGCTCGGCCCCGACGCCGTCGGGCAGGATCTGGCGCTCAGCCTCCGCCTCCAGGATGGCGCGGCCCTCCCCCTCCCAGGATGCCCCCCGCTCCGGCAGGAGCAGGCCGGCGACGAGGAGCCCGAGCCCCTCGGCCACCCGGTGGTTGTTGGCCGAGGAATGGAGCGACGGGAACGCCGCGAGGTGGTGCGCGTGGGCCGCCGCGACCTGGCGCACCAGCGCCCGGTCGGCCGGCTCCAGCCCCTCGGGGCCCGCCGCGGCGGCGAGGAGCGCCACGCTCACGAGGCGCATCGCGAGCTCGATGCCCGAGACCCAGTGCACGCCGCCGTAGGGCGGGTTCGCCTCGGCCCAGGAGCGCAGGAGCCCGGCGGCGGCCGGCCCCGCCCAGGCCTCGCCGGCCGCGAGCGCCGCCGCCAGGGGATGCAGGAGCTGGAGCCGGCTCGGCTCCCAGACGTACTTGACGTCCCCGAGCGTCCCGTCCGGGCCCGGCGCGTCCGAGGTGGAGCGCACGTCGACCCGGAACGACGAGGCCTCGGCGCCGGGCCAGCGCCCGCCGGTGACCGGGTCGTGGAGCCAGAACCCGCTCGCCTCGCCCGGCACCTCCAGGAAGGCCGGCGGCCAGTCGCGGCCGAGGAAGCGCAGGCGCCGCTGGCGCACCCGCTCCAGGCTCTCGCGCACCGCCGGCACGTCCGCCGCGGCCGCGAGCCCGGCGCGCAGGTCCGGGAACCCGGGCAGCGGCCCCTCGGCGCCCGGCGGGGCGGCGTCCCAGCCGACCGGGCGGCGGCGCCAGCGCCGCTTGCGCCCCGCCTCCGCGAGCCGGTGGCCGATCTCCGCCGGGCTCATGGCCCGCAGGCGCGCGAGGTACCAGCCGAGGCGCGCCATCCGGGGCGTTCGCGGCCGCGGGGGCGGCGCAGGTCCGGTCTCAGATTGAAACATGTCGAATCCCGATATGACCGGAGCGGCTACAATCCAGAAGCGCAGCCATAGGATCAGTATCGGAAAACGACACTTTTCGGCAGTCCCTGGCTGGTGCCCGTCTTGCTGAACCCGGTGTCATCCGGGCGATGGACGCCCGACAGGGTGCAGGCTCCAATGAAGATCCTTTCCGTGTTCGGAACGCGACCGGAGGCGATCAAGATGGCCCCGGTGATCGCGACGCTGCGGGAGACGCCCGGCGTCACCTCGCGGGTGTGCGTGACCGGGCAGCATCGCGGCATGCTCGACAGCGTGCTGGCCACCTTCGCGATCCGTCCCGACGACGACCTGGCCCTGATGCGGCCCGACCAGACCCTCTCCGACGTCTTCGCCGGGGTGATGACGGGCCTCGACGGCATCCTGGCCGAGTGGCGCCCGGACTACGTCCTGGTCCAGGGCGACACCGCCACCAGCACGGCGGCCGGCATGGCGGCGTTCTTCCGCCGGATCGCCGTGGGGCACGTGGAGGCGGGCCTGCGCACCGGCAACCTCGCGAGCCCCTGGCCCGAGGAGGCCAACCGGCGCGTCACCGCGGTCCTGGCCGAGCGCCACTACGCCCCGACGCAGCGGGCGCGCGCCGCCCTCCTGATGGAGGGGATTGCGGCCGACCGCATCCTCGTCACCGGTAACACGGGCATCGACGCGCTGCTGCGCACCGCCGAGGCGGTCGCGGTCCCGGGCGCGACGCGGTCGCGGCTGGAGGCGGCCTTCGGCTGGCTCGAGGCGGGCGCGCGGACGATCCTTGTCACGGGCCACCGGCGCGAGAGCTTCGGCTCCGGCTTCGAGAGCATCTGCGAGGCCCTCGCCCGCATCGCCGGCCGTCCCGGCGTGCAGGTCGTCTACCCGGTCCACCCGAACCCGAACGTCCGCGGCCCCGTGCACGCCCGCCTCGGGGGGATCCCGGGCATCCGCCTGATCGAGCCCCTCGACTACCCGGAATTCGTCTACCTGATGACCCGCGCCAGCCTGATCCTGACGGATTCCGGCGGCGTGCAGGAGGAGGCGCCCGTCCTGCGCAAGCCCGTGCTGGTGATGCGCGACACGAGCGAGCGCGCCGAGGCCGTCGAGGCCGGCGTCGCGCGCCTCGTCGGCACCGACCCGGCGACCATCGTGTCGGCGGTCCACCGGCTCCTCGACGATTCCGCGACCTACGCCGCGATGGCGAGCGGCGCGAGCCCGTTCGGCGACGGCCACGCCAGCGACCGCATCGTGGCGGACCTCGTGGCCCATGCCGGAGCGCCGATGCCGGTGCGCCTGCGCCCGCTCATCCCGCGCGAGTTCGCCGATCCCGCCCGGGCCGCCCGCGGCGCCCAGCGCATCGCCTGACCCCGCCCCCTTCGATCCAGATTCCTTCCCGGAGACACGCGTTCATGACCACGACCCGTCAGACCATCTCGGTGATCGGCCTCGGCTACGTCGGCCTGCCCACCGCCGCGACCTTCGCGTCCCGCGGCCTCCAGGTCATCGGGGTCGACATCCGGGAGGACGCCGTCGCGCGCATCCGCTCGGGCGAGGCCCACTTCATCGAGCCCGACCTCGACATCGTGCTGCGCGCCGTCGTCACCTCCGGCAACCTGCGCGCCACGACGGTGCCCGAGGCCGCCGACGCCTTCCTGATCGCGGTGCCGACGCCGATCCGGGACGACCGCAGCGCCGACCTCGGCGCCGTGCGGGCCGCCCTCGCGTCGATCGCCCCGGTGCTGAAGCGCGGCGACCTCGTGATCATCGAGTCCACCTGCCCGGTCGGCAGCACCCAGAAGGCCGCCGAGCAGCTCCGCTCCCTGCGCCCCGACCTCAGCTTCCCCGACACCGCGCCGGAATGCTCCGACGTGCTCCTGGCCTACAGCCCGGAGCGCATCCTGCCCGGCCAGACCCTGCGCGAGCTCATCGACAACCCGCGCACCTACGGCGGCCTCGACCGGCGCAGCGCCGTGGCGGCCCGCGACCTCTACGCCGCCTTCGCGACCGGCCCGAACCGGCTGACCACGGCGCCCGCCGCCGAGCTCTCGAAGCTCGTCGAGAACGCCTACCGGGACGTCAACGTCGCCTTCGCCAACGAGCTGTCGCTGGTCTGCGACGCCTTCGGCCTCGACGTCTGGTCGGTGATCCGCCTGGCGAACCTCCACCCGCGGGTGAACATCCTGTCGCCGGGCGCCGGCGTCGGCGGCCACTGCATCCCGGTCGATCCCTGGTTCATCCACGAGGCGCTGCCGAACCACACGCCGCTGATCCGCGCCGCCCGCGAGGTGAACGACAACAAGCCCCACTTCCTGGCCGACCGCATCGCCACGATCGCGTCGCGCTTCCGCGAGCCGACGATCGCGCTCCTCGGGCTCGCCTACAAGCCGAACGTCGACGACCTGCGCGAGAGCCCGGCCCTCCACATCGCCAACGCCCTGGCGGAGCGCCAGGCCGGGCGGCTGATGATCGTCGAGCCCCACATCCGCGAGCTGCCCGCGAGCCTGCGCGGCCGCAACGACGTCGTGCTCTCGTCCCTCGGCGAGGCGGTCGCGTCCGCCGACATCGTCGGCATCCTGGTGGCGCACGACCGCTTCCGCGGCCTCAACGCCGGCACAGTCGCCTCGAAGATCGTGGTCGACGCCGCCGGCCTCCTCGCCAACGCGGCCGAGGCCGCCTGATCCGCCGCCCCCATCGAGGACACAATCCCATGCGCGTCGAGCTCCTCGGCCTTCCGGTCGACCTCCTCAGCCACCGCGAGACCGTCGCACGGGCGCTCGCCGCCATGCGGGGCGAGGCGCCGCGGTGCCAGCACGTCGCCCTCAACGTCGCCAAGCTCGTCACCGCCCGCCGGGACCCGGAGCTCGACCGCGACGTCCGGGAGAGCGACCTCGTGGGCATCGACGGCGCCGGCATCGCGCTGGCACTGCGCCTCCAGGGGCACGGCCGGCCCGAGCGCGTCGCGGGCATCGACCTGTTCGAGAGCCTGATGGGCGCCTGCGCGGCTGAGGGGTTCCGGCCCTTCCTGCTCGGCGCCAAGCCCGACGTGGTGGCGGATGCCGGCCGCGCCCTGGTGCGGCGCCACCCGGGCCTCGCGCTCGCGGGCAGCCACCACGGCTACTTCCGCCCCGACCAGGAGGCGGAGATCTGCCGGCGCATCGTCGCGAGCGGGGCCGACTGCCTGTTCGTGGCCCTGCCGACGCCCCAGAAGGAGCGCTTCATGCACCGCCACCGGGACGCCCTCGGCGTGCCCTTCGTGATGGGGGTCGGCGGCTCCCTCGACGTCGTGGCCGGCCGGGTCCGGCGCGCGCCCCGGCTCGTGCAGATCATGGGGGCCGAGTGGGCCTACCGGCTCGCCCAGGAGCCCCGGCGCCTCGCCTCGCGCTACCTTCGCACCAACGCCGTCTTCGCCGGGCTCCTCCTCGCCGACGCGGCCCGTCGCCTGACCGCCCGGCGCCCCGGCGCCGTGCCCCGGACGAGGACCTGACACGATGGCGCGCGCCGCCTACACCCTCTACTTCGTGGCCAACCTCGCGCCCCGGGCGCTGATGTTCGTGCTGCTCCTCGTGCTCACCCGCCTGATGCCGATGGCGGAGTACGGGCTGTTCGTGCTCGTGATCACGACGGGCGAGCTCTTCGACATGGCGCTCGGCAACTGGGTCCGGGTGTTCGCCCTGCGCAGCGAGGGGGGCAGCGGGCGGGTGCGGCCGCGCCGCTTCGGGCGGATCGTCGCGCTGACCGGGGTGACGACCGGCGTCTCCCTCGCCCTCGCGGCGGCGAGCGGCCTCGTGCGCCAGGAGCAGGGCACGCCCTTCGCGCTCGCGGTCGCCGCCTACCTGATCGCCTTCGCGCCCCTGCGCCTGTCGCTGATCCTGCTGCAGATCCGGCGCATGCACCGCTCCTACGCGGCCGTCGAAGCGCTGCGGGCGGGCGGCACCCTGCTGGCCGCCACGGGCGCGGCCCTCGCGGTCGGCCCGAACTTCCTCGCGACCGCCCTGGGCCTTGCCGGGGCCACGCTGCTCGCGGGCCTCGTCGGCCTGGCGCTCGCCCTGCGGGGCGTCGCCCCGCCCCAGCGGGCGCGCACCGGCTACGGCGCCGCGCTGGCGTTCGGCCTGCCGATCATGCTGGCGAGCCTGCTGGCCTACACGCTGGGGCTCGTCGACCGCTACGCCGTCGACGTCCTGATGGGCCCCCACGCGGTCGCGGTCCTGGCCGCCGCCTACTCGCTCTCGCGCCAGCCCGTCGACCTCTTCGCCGGACCGCTCAACAGCTACGCCTTCCCGCACCTCGTGCGGACCTACGAGCGGGACGGCGCCGCCGCGGCCGGCCAGGCGCAGGCGGGCCTCCTCATGACCCTGATGATGATCGGGGGCGCGATCGTGGCCGGCCTCGCCCTGCTCGCCTGCCCGCTCCTCGCCGTCGTGCTGCCCGAGGATTACCGGCCGGACGGGGCCCTGCTGGTGCCGTGGCTCGCCCTCGGGTCGCTGTTCATCATCACGAAGTTCTTCATCTTCGACAACGCCTTCCACCTCTCGAAGCGGACCTGGCTGCAGCCGGTCTCGATGCTGCCCTCCGCGCTCCTCGGGCTGCTGCTCTGCTGCGTGCTGATCCCGCGCCTCGGCATCGTGGGGGCGGGCATCGCCTACGCGATGGCGGGCGCCGCCGCCTGCCTGGTCACCGGGCTCGTCACCTCCCGGGTCGTGCCGATCCCGATGCCCTGGGGCGGGCTCGCGCGGATCGCGGCCTCGAATGTCTGCGCCGCCCTGGTGCTGGTCGGCGTGCGCAACCTCCTGGGGCCGGCCGGCCCGCTCGCGGTGCTGGTCGGCAGCACGCTCGCCTACGGGGTGGTCTACGCCGCGGCGCTGACGCTGCTCGGCGTCTCGATCCGCCGGGCCCTCGAGGCGCCCTGGGACCTGCCGGGGTCAGCCGCGGAGGCGGGCGTCACCCTCAAGGCCCTGCCGAGGACCTCCTCCCTGCGCAGAACCTCCTCCCTGCCCGAGACCTCCCTGCCCGAGACCTCCCTGCCCAAGCCCTGAGGCGGTCTCCCGGATCACGTCGTCGAACAGGGCGAGGTAGTCATGCACCACCCGATGCGTCGCGTAGCGCTGGGCCCGCGCGACCCGCGGCGCCGGATCGCCCGGCCGGGCGAGCGCCCCGGCGAGGGCGCGCGCCAGCCCGTCCACGTCGCCGACCGGCACGAGGGCGCCGTGCCGGCCGTCCTCCAGGATCTCGCGGGGGCCGCCGCAATCCGTCGCGACGACCGGCAGGCCGGAGGCCAGGGCCTCGACCACGACGTTGCCGAACCCCTCGCTGAGGGACGAGAGGGCGAAGACCCGGCCCTCGCCGTAGGCCGGCCAGGGGTTCGCGGCGTAGCCGGGCAGGACCAGGCGCGCGCCGAAGCCGAGGTCGTTGGCCAGGGCCTGCAGCGCGCCCCGCTCCGGCCCCTCGCCGTGGATCACCAGGGTCGCGTCGCCGGGCAGGCGGGCGGCCGCCCGGATCAGGGTGGGAAAATCCTTCTCGCGCACGAGGCGGCCGAGGGCCACGATGGTGGCCGGCCGGGCGAGCAGCTCCGCCTCGCCGAGCGCGGCGCGGGCCGCCTCGACCGGGATGGCGTTCGGGATGGCGACGACCCGGGCGGCGAGGCCCCGCCACTCCTCGACGAGGTGGCGCCGCAGGCTCTGCGAGACGCAGACCGTGCGGGCGGCGCGGCGGGTCAGGAGGGGGCTCAGCGCGAAGGCGGCCCAGCCGAGGCGCCCGCGGCCGACGTCGGAGCGCCCGTGGAACGACAGGACGATCGGGATGCGGCCGGCGCGGGCGAGGGCCTGCGCCGCCGCGAGCTTCAGGTTCGCGGCCCCGCCGACCGCCAGCACCACGTCGGCGGTCCCCGCCGCGAGGTGGCGGGCGAGGGCCCGCACGGCGCCGGCATGCGAGCGGCCGAGGGGCACGACGGCGACGGCCGGATCCAGGAAGCCGCGGTTCTCCGCCGCCTCGAAGTCCACGAACAGCCGGACCTCCGCCCCCGCGGCCCGGAAGCCGGAGGCGAGGATCGCCGCCGCGCGCTCCGCCCCGCCCCCGACCAGGGCCGGGACGTAGACGGCGATGCGGGGCAGGGTCGCGGTGGGCATCGGGCGTCTCCCACGATGGCGGCGGCGAGACCCGTGGGTTTCGCGCGCCGGCCTCCATCGAAACACAACCTTTGGCGGGTAGGCCTCGGCCCGGATGGAAGGGTCTCCCGCCGGTCGCCCGGGACCCTAGGCCCCACCGGTTGCAGAGCGATGAACGCGGGAGGACCGCACCCATGAACGCCCTCGACGTCGCACGGGGCGCCTACGCGCGCCTCCCCCTCGGCACGCGCCTCGGCCTCGGCCGGGTCCTGCGCCACGTCCCGCCGGCCCTGAAGTACGGCGGCACCTACCGGACCTGGCGCGCCCGCATCGCCCGGGCGGGGCGCGACCCGGCCTTCGCGCAGGCCGCGCAGGACGCCGCCCTCCTGGCCCTCGTCGCGCGGGCCCGGGACGCGAGCCCCGCCTGGAGGGCGCGGCTCGCGCCGGCGCTCGGGGACGGGCCCCTCGACGGCGCCGCGCTCCGGGCGGCCTGGGCCCGCATCCCGGTCCTGACCGGGGCGGAGGTGGTGGCCGAGGGACGGCGCCTCTGCACCAGGGATCCCTCCCGGCTCGACGAGTGCGTCACGGGCGGCAGCTCCGGCCGGCCGGTCAAGTTCCTCATCGACCGCGGCCGCTCGCCGATCGAGTACGCCTTCGTGCACGACGCCTGGGCCCGGGCCGGGTTCGGCCCCGGCGACACCCGGGCGGTGTTCCGCGGGGTCGACATCGCCGGGCCGGACCACATGCACGACGAGCCGGCCCTGGGCGAGCTGCGCTGCTCGGTGTTCCACCTCTCGGACGGCGTGATGGCCGGCTACCTCGCGGCGATCCGCGCCCGCGGCATCGCGTTCCTGCACGGCTACCCCTCGGCGCTCGCGATCTTCGCCGCCTACGTCCTGCGGGCGCACGCGCCCCTGCGGCAGATCCGGGGCGTGCTGCCGGTCTCCGAGCGCATCCCGGCCCCGCTGCGGCGCAACCTGGAGCGGGCCTTCCCGGAGGCCGTGCTGGCGCCCTTCTACGGCCTGTCCGAGAAGGTCGCCTTCGCCAACGAGGTCCGGGGGGAGCCCGACACCTACGCGTTCGAGCCCCTCTACGGCCTGACCGAGATCGTCGATCCCGCGGGCGAGCCGGTGACGCGGCCGGGCGGGCGCGGGCGGCTCGTCTCGACCGGCCTCCTGTTCCCGGGCATGCCGCTGATCCGCTACGAGACCGGCGACGAGGCCGAGCTCGTCGAGGCGGCGAGCCCGCAGAACGGCGCCCGCCTGCGCGTCCGCCGCATCGTGCCGCGGCACGGCCACGACTACCTCGTCGGGCGCTCCGGCATCCTGGTGCCGCTCTCCGGCATGCTCCAGGTCGACGAGGAGATCCTGGGCGTCGGCGAGTTCCAGTTCGTCCAGGAGGAGCCGGGCCGCGTCTCGCTGCGCATCGTGCCCCGCAACGGCGCCGTGCCGGACTTCACCGGCTACCTGCTGCGGGCGAACCGCAAGGCGGCCGGGGAGCTCGAGATGCGGCTCGAGATCGTCGACCAAATCCCCACCACGGTGCGGGGCAAGCGGAAGTTCATCGACCAGCGCCTGCCCGTCGCCCGCGACGCCGCCCGCCTCGCGGATTCCGACCTCGCGGACGCCGATGCGGCGGCGGACTAGGGCCGGTGCGGGCGAGCGGGTCAGGGCCGGCCGGCGACCTCGCGGTAGAGCGCGGCCAGCCGGTCGGCGAGGGCGTCGAGCGTGAAGCTCTCCTCGTAGTGGCGGCGCGAGGCCGCCTGCATCGCCCCGAGCCGGGCCCGGTCGCCGATGAGGCCCGCGAGGGCGTCCGCGACCGCCGCGGGGTCGCGCGTCACGATCAGGCCGTTCTCGCCGTCGCGCACGATGGCCCGGGTCTCGGCGATCGGCGTCGCCACCAGGGCGGCGCCCGCGCAGGCGCCCTCGATCAGGGAGAGCGGCATGTTCTCGGCGAGGGAGGGCAGCACCACGATGTCGGCCTCCCGCATCAGGCGGTGGACCTCCTCGGGCGGCGTCCAGCCGGTGAACGCGACGCGCCCCGACAGGCCCGCCTCCGCGGCGAGCCGCCGGCAGCGCTCGACCTCGCCGTTGCCCGCGACCGTGCAGGTCCATTGCGCCTCCGGGGGCAGGCGCGCCAGGGCGGCGATCAGCACCGGCACGCCCTTGCGCTCGCCGACCTCGCCGGCGAGGAGGAGGCGCACCGGGCCCTGGCCTGCCACCTTCGGCAGGGCGAGGTCGCGGGCGAAGTCCGCGATGCCGTTCGGCACGACCCGGACGCGCTCGGGGCGCACGCCCGCCGCCTCGATGAAGCGGCCCCGCGACACCTCGCCGAGGGCCACGACCCGGTCGGCGAGCCGGCACAGGGCCACGAAGAGCCGTCCCGCCGCGTCCCGGGCCGCGATCCCCTCGAGGGGGAACTGCCCGTGGAAGTGGATCACCACCGGGTGGCCGAAGGCCCGGGCGAGCCGCGCCAGGGCCCATTTGCGCGGCAGGCTGCCGCCGGTCGCGAAGTTGAGGTGGACGACGTCGGGGCGGAACCGCGCCAGGGCGAGGGCGAAGCCCGCCGCCCGGACGGGGAACTCCGCCATCCAGCGCCGGCCCTCGGCGGGGCCGCGGCTCGCGAGGTAGCGGGTCTCGAGCCCGTCCCCCGCCCCGAGGCGGCCGGCGCCCCGGAGGTAGCGGTAGAGCCGGTCGATGCCCCCCCGACCCTCGGGGCCCGTGGGCGTGACGCACAGCACGCGCAGCGGCCGCGGGTGCGTCCCTGCGGCCGGCGGGGCCCCGGCGTGGATGGTCACGGGCGACTCCCGGCTCTCGGCATCGCGCGAGCCTGGGCCGCCCGGCCTCAACAAAGCCTTACGGCCCGCCGCGAGGGCGGGCCGGACCGGCCGGGATTCCGGCGCGGGCGGGGCGGGGCGCGGGAATATTGTGTGGATCGAGACGCAATATTAACCGTTCTGCCGTGTTGCTGGCCCGCCACGTCGTTTACGGATCGCCACGACGCAGCGGAATGGCGGCGATGAGCAGTCTCGACAGGACCATCGAGGGGCAGCCGGACGGCAGGGCGACGCCGCTCTACTCTGCTCTGTTCCTGTCGTTCGCGGGCCTGATCCTGGCGCGGATCGCCGTGAATTCCCGCCTGCTCGACCTCGTGATGAGCTACACGTCCGAGGGCGGATCGATCGTGGAGAAGATCCACCCGACCTTCTGGGGACTGCTCGCGGTCGGCGTGGTCGTGCTGCTCAACTTCCGCATCGTGCTCACGGAGTGGGAATTGCGGGTGGTGCGGGCCCTGATGGCGTTCTGCGCCACCGCCGCCGGCCTCCTGGTCTTCGCCTCGGTCACCGGCCACAGCAGCTCGGTCGGCTACCTCCTCGACAGCTACGTCACCCACATCGCCCTGGTGCTGCTGTTCGCGTTCCCGCAGGCCTGGCGCCGGGGGCTCGGGCACGCGCTCCTCGGCTACATGGTGCTGAGCGCCCTCGTGGCGGTCGCGGAGTTCGTCCTCAAGGTGCGGGTGATGCCGTTCAGCGAGGGCGAGGCGGTGTTCCGTCCGACCGGCCTGACCACCCACCCCCTGGAGCTCGGGCTCTGGTGCGCGGTCGCCATCGGCTTCGTGGCGGCGGGCGACTGGCCGCGGGGGGGCAAGCTCGCGGCGGGCGCCATCCTGCTCGCGGGCTGCGTCGTCTCGGGCGCGCGCCTCGCCACCCTGGTGGGGGGGGCCTGCGCGCTCGTCCTGATGGTGGCGCAGGCCGGCGCCGGCCTGGAGCCGCGCCGCCGGCAGGAGCGCCGGCTGCTCGTGGCGCTCGGCGCCGTCCTCGTCGGCCCGGTCGTGCTCGCCGGCCTCGTCGCGGCGGGCGCCCTCGGCCGCTTCGGCGGCGGCATCGCCGACGAGAACGCCTCGGCGCGCATCGAGGTCTACGGCGTGCTCGCCTTCCTGCCGTGGCGCGACATCCTCCTCGGCGGCGACATCGACGCCGTGCTCAAGCTCGTGCAGGAGAAGTACGGCCTGCCCTTCATCGAGAGCTCACTCCTCGTCTTCGTGGTGCAGTTCGGGCTCTTCGGCGCCGCCCTCCTGCTCGGCATGATGGCGCGCCTCGTCCGGGTCATCCTGCGGGGCTCGCGCCCGAGCGCCGCGATGGCGGTCGTGGCGTTCTTCGCCATCGCGCTCAGCAACAACGGCCTCTCGACGAAGACCTCCTCGGTGTTCCTGATCATCGTGCTGGCGGTGACCATGCATCCGGGCGGGCCGCCCCGCCGCGCGCCCGGCCCGGGGGCCGCGTGATGCTGGAGGGCGGGCTCACCCCGCGGGAGGGCCCTGCTCCCGGGCCGGGCGGGCCCGCGGCCCCGGAGGGCGCGGCGCGCATCGTCGTGCGCCTCGACCCGCAGCGGCTCTGGCGCTGGCAGGTCTGGCTCCTCGACGCGCTGGCGGCGCTGCCCGGCCGGCGCGTCGCGGTGGCGTTCGCGGAGGGGCGGCCCTACCCGGCGGCGCTGCGGCTCCTCCTCGAGCTCGAGCGGCCGGTCTTCCGCCTGAAGGGCGAGCAGGCGGCCGACCTCGTGGCCTCCGGCCCGGTCCGGTCGGCCTGGCCGGTCCCGAGCGGCCCGGCCGACCTCCTGATCGATCTCGCCGAGCCCGCGGCCGACGGGGGCGCGGGCCTCTGCCCGCTCTACAACGGGTGCGCGGGCGACGAGGGGCTCGTGGCCGCCGTCATGGCGGGCGCGCCGATCCGCCTCCGCCTGTCGGGCGGCGCACGCCCGGCCGGCGGAGACCTGGCGGGCGGAGACCTGACTGGCGGAGACGTGATTGGCGGAGACCTGGCCGGCGAGGATGTGGCCGGCGACGATCCGGAGCTGCTGCCGGCGGTGGAGAGCCGCACGGTGCTGACCCGGGCGCTCAACCGCGTCTTCAGCGCGGTGCTCACCCTCTGCCTCGCCGAGGCCGGCCGGCCCCTGCCGGCACCCTCCCCGGGCCGGACCGCCCGGCCGGGGCCGCGGGTCGGCGCCGCCGCCGTGGCGGGGTTCGCCGCCCGCACGGGCGCCCGCAAGCTCGCCGAGCGCCTGACGGACCTCTGCACGCGCCCCGAGCGCTGGCACGTCGGCTGGCGCCGCCTCGCGCACGAGGACGCGTTCCTCGGCCGCACGCGACGCCTGCCGGAGGGCGGCTACACGGTCCTGCCCGACGACGGGCGGCGCTACTACGCCGATCCGTTCCTGTACCGCGCGGGCGACCGGCGCTTCCTCTTCGTCGAGGAATACTGCTACGCCCGCCGGAAGGGCCTGATCTCGGCGGCCGAGATCGCCCCGGACGGCAGCATCGGGACGCCGCGCCCGGTCCTCGAGGAGGCCCACCACCTCTCCTACCCGTTCGTGTTCGGCCATGCCGGCGCGGCCTGGATGATCCCGGAGAGTTCCGTCGCGGGCCGCGTCGAACTCTACCGGGCCGCGGCGCTGCCCGACCGCTGGGAGCGCGCCGCCATCCTCCTCGACGGGATCGCGGCCTCCGACGTGACCCTGACGCGGGCGGGCGGGCTGTGGTGGATGTTCGCCTGCACGCATCCCTTCCAGGCCTCGGTGCGCGACACGCTGAGCCTGTTCTCCGCCCCCGACCTCCTCGGCCCCTGGACGCCGCACCCGCGCAACCCCGTGGTGCTGGACCTGCGGGCGGCGCGGCCGGGCGGCCACCTCTACCGGCTCGGCGGCGAGCTCTGGCGCCCGGCCCAGGACGCCAGCGGCGGCTACGGGTCGGCGCTGGCGCTCTGCCGCGTCGACGCCCTCACGCCGACCGCCTACCGCCAGACCCTGGCGGCCGTGGTCGCGCCGGGTCCGGCCTGGGCCCGGTCGGGCCTCCACACCCTCAACCGGGACGGGACGCTCGAGGTCGTGGACGGCATGTTCTGAGGCCCGGCGCCGGCGGGCCCGGTTGCCCGCCGGGAGCGGGCCCGGCCGCCCGCCGGGAGCGGGCCCG
>NZ_KZ984610.1:19903-79373 GCF_003574465.1 Methylobacterium crusticola | reverse complement strand
CGGGGCCGCGGCGGCCGGGCGCCCGCCGTCGCGGCGGCGCGCGCGGTTTCGCGCCCGTCCCCGACGTGCTAGCGAGGTCGCCCCGGGCGCTGCCCTGCCGGCGCCGCCTTGCCGGCGCGGCCCGGGCGACGAGGGACCACGCCGACCGCCGATGAACCCGATCTTCGCCGACCTGCCGACCACCGTCTTCGAGGTGATGTCCGCCCTCGCCCGCGACACCGGCGCCGTGAACCTCGGCCAGGGTTTTCCGGACGATCCCGGGCCGGCCGACGTGCGGGCCAGGGCGGCCGAGGCGGTGGTGAGCGGCTGGAACCAGTACCCGCCGATGATGGGCCTGCCCGAGCTGCGCCAGGCCGTGGCCGCCCACTACGCCCGCTGGCAGGGGCTGGAGGTCGATCCGGCGAGCGAGGTGATGATCACGTCGGGCGCCACCGAGGCGCTCGCCGGCGCCCTGATGGCGCTGATCGAGCCCGGCGACGAGGTCGTGCTGTTCGAGCCGATGTACGACGCCTACCTGCCGCTGGTGCGGCGGGCGGGCGGCGTGCCGCGCTTCGTCACCCTGACGCCCCCGCATTTCCGGCTGACCGAGGCCGCCCTCGCGGCCGCCTTCACGCCGCGCACCCGGGTGGTGCTCCTCAACAACCCCCTCAACCCGACCGCCACGGTCTTCCCCGAGGCGGACCTCGCCCTGCTGGCGGAGTTCTGCCGCCGCTTCGACGTGGTGGCGCTGTGCGACGAGGTCTGGGAGCACGTCGTGTTCGACGGGCATCGCCACCGGCCCCTGATGGCGCTGCCGGGCATGCGCGAGCGCACCGTCAAGGTCGGCTCGGCCGGCAAGATCTTCTCCCTCACCGGCTGGAAGGTCGGCTTCGTGCTTGCGGCGCCCGGGCTGATGCGGGGGCTCGCCAAGGCGCACCAGTTCCTCACCTTCACGACGCCGCCGAACCTCCAGGCCGCCGTCGCCTACGGGCTGGCCAAGGACGACGCCTACTTCGAGGGCATGCGGGCGGACTTCGCCCGCGCCCGCGACCGCTTCGCCTCCGGGCTCGCCCGGCTCGGCTTCAGCGTGCTCCCCTCCGCCGGCACCTACTTCCTCAACATCGACATCGCCCCCTTGGGCGAGCACGACGACGTGGCGTTCTGCGACCGGCTGGTGCGGCGCCACGGGGTCGCGGCGATCCCGGTGAGCGCCTTCTACGCCCACCGGCCGGTGCGCCACGTCGTGCGGTTCTGCTTTGCCAAGCGCGACGACACCCTCGACGCGGCCCTGGCGCGCCTGAGCGGGCTGGCGGCCTGATGGCGGGCCTCCTTGTCGGACCGGCCCGCCGGGGCCACATGCCGGGACATGAGCAGCACGCACACGCTCCGGAGCCCCGGGATGGACACGTTTCAGACGGCCGGCCGCCTGCCGCCCTTCGGGCGGGACGCCCGCTTCGGTGCCCACGCCCGGCCCGAGGCAACCTCGACCGAGCAGGTGCTGGCGCGCCTGGAGCTCCTGGCGCACATCCTCGACACCGCCTTCGTGCTGCCGGGCACCAACCGCCGGGTCGGCCTCGACGCCATCGTCGGCCTGATCCCGGTCGTCGGCGACGTCGTGACCACGGCGATCTCCTCCTACATCGTCTGGGAGGCCCGGCGCCTCGGCGTGCCGCGGCGGGTGATCGCCCGCATGGTGGCGAACGTCGCCCTCGACGGCGTGGTGGGTGCGGTCCCGCTGGTCGGCGACCTGTTCGACGCCGCCTTCAAGGCCAACCGCCGCAACGTCCGCCTGCTGCGCCGCCACCTGGAGCGCACCGGCGGCGTGCGGCCGAGCGTGATCGACGGCACGGCAACCCGCCTCGACTGACCGCGGGGGGCGCGGCATGAACGAGCGCCCGCGCCCGCCCGCACCGCTCCCGCTCACCCCGGCGGGGCCCGCCGTCCTGCCGCCGCCCGGGACCGACCCGGGCGGCCCCTCGCCGCCCCCGCCCGGGCCCGGCGTGCGCGGCCTCTCGCCGCTCAACCGGCGCCGGCTCGCCAACTTCAAGGCGAACCGGCGCGGCTACGCGTCGTTCCTGATATTCTGCCTGCTCTTCGTCCTCAGCCTGTTCGCCGAGTTCATCGCCAACGACCGGCCGATCGTCGCCTCCTACAAGGGCGAGATCCTGTTCCCGGTCCTCGTCGACTACCCGGAGGAGAAGTTCGGCGGCTTCCTGGCGCGGACGGATTACCGTGATCCGATGATCGGCCGGGAGCTGCGCGAGTCCGGCTGGGCCGTCTGGCCGCCGATCCGGTTCTCCTACGACACCCACAACCTCGACCTGCCCGTGCCGGCGCCCGCGCCCCCGACCTGGCGCCTCACCGACGCGCAGTGCCGGGTGGCCGCCGAGAAGGTCGGCGGCACCACCTGCCGCGACATCGAGTGGAACTGGCTCGGCACCGACGACCAGGGCCGCGACGTCGTCGCGCGCCTCCTCTACGGGTTCCGCCTCTCGGTGCTGTTCGGGCTGACGCTCGCCTGCATCTCGTCGGTGGTGGGCGTGCTCGCGGGCGCCGTGCAGGGGTATTTCGGCGGCTGGGTCGACCTCGTGTTCCAGCGGGTGATCGAGATCTGGACGGCGATCCCCTCGCTCTACCTCCTGATCATCATCTCGTCGATCATCACGCCGAGCTTCTTCGTGCTGCTCGGCATCCTGCTGCTGTTCTCCTGGGTCGCGCTCGTCGGCGTGGTGCGGGCGGAGTTCCTGCGGGCCCGCAACTTCGAGTACGTGCGCGCCGCCCGGGCGCTCGGGCTCTCGAACGCCCGCATCATGTTCAGGCACCTGCTGCCGAACGCCATGGTGGCGACCCTGACGTTCCTGCCGTTCGTGCTGAACGGCTCGATCACGACCCTGACCTCCCTCGACTTCCTGGGCTTCGGCTTGCCGCCCGGCTCGCCCTCCCTCGGCGAGATGCTGGCGCAGGGCAAGGCCAACCTCCAGGCGCCCTGGCTCGGGCTCACGGGCTTCGCGGTGATCGCCGTGACGCTGAGCCTGCTGATCTTCGCCGGCGAGGCCGTCCGCGACGCCTTCGACCCGCGCAAGACGTTCTCGTGAGCGCTGCGGCCGGGCCCGGGCCGGGAGCCCGGGCCCGGCCTCACACCCGGTACTTGCCGTGGCGCTTCACCAGCACGGTCGTGCCCACGGGCACCCGGTTGTAGAGGTCGACCACGTCCTCGTTGAGCATGCGCACGCAGCCCGAGGACATCTGCTCGCCGATGCTCCAGGGCTCGTTGGTGCCGTGGATGCGGAACAGGATGTCGCGGCCGCCCTGGTAGAGGTAGAGCGCGCGCGCGCCGAGGGGATTGTCGACGCCGCCCTTGCGGGAGCGCGGCAGGTCGGGGTTGAGGCTCACCATCTTGGTGGTCGGCCCCCAATCCGGCCACACGCCCTTGCGGCCCACCGTGGCGGTGCCTTTCCACGAGAAGCCGAGCTTCCCGACCCCGACGCCGTAGCGCACGGCCTGCCCGCCCTCCTCCACGAGGTAGAGGTGGCGCGCGTCGATATCGACCACGATCGTGCCCGGCCGCTCGAGCCCCGTGTAGGCGACGGTCTGGCGCCGGTACTTCGGGTCCATCCGGCTGCGGTCGACGAGGGGCACGTCGAAGGGCTGGTCCGGCATCGTGCCGATGTACCACGCGGCGTCCGGATCCACGGCGGCGAGGCCGGCCGGCCCGCGGGCGTTGCAGGCCGCGAGGGGGGCTCCGGCGAGGAGGGCGAGGAGCAGGCGGCGCGGCAGCATCTGGGACACCCCGAAGAATCCTCATGGTCGCGCCGCGGGCCTCGAACCTGCGCGAGGGGGCGTCCGGGATCCGGCCTCGCCTCCTGCTGCGTCCGGACCTGCGGCGAGCGCCGACGTCGAGCCCGCCGGGCGCGTCCGGCGGCCTGATGGGCGGAGTCTAGCCCCTCGGGGGGCGGGCATGTGTGTCTTTGAGGTCTCAAGGCGTCGCGAAGCGACGCGCCCTCAGAGCGCCACCTCGATGAGGAACGGCCCGCGCCGCTTCAGGGCCCCCCGCAGCACGTCGACGAGGTCCGGCAGCCGCTCGACCCGCCGGCCCTCGACGCCGTAGCCGCGGGCGAGGCTGACCCAGTCGACCGGCGGGTCGTCGAGGGTGAGCATGTCCAGGGCCTTGCGGCCCGGATTGGCGCCCACGTTGGCGAGCTCGAGCTTCAGGATCGCGTAGGAGCGGTTCGACCAGATCAGCGTCACGACGTCGAGGCGCTCGCGGGCCTGGGTCCAGAGCGCCTGCGCGGTGTAGAGGGCGCTGCCGTCGGCCTGGAGCGAGATCACCTTGCGGTCCGGGCAGGCCACCGCCGCCCCGGTCGCCATCGGGATGCCGAGCCCGATCGAGCCGCCGGTGAGCTGGAGCCAGGTGTGGGGGGCGCTCGCGTGCGTCGAGGCGAAGAAGTTGCGCCCCGTGGTGACCGATTCGTCGCAGATGATGGCGCCCTCGGGGATCATCGCGCCGAGCACGCGCCCGACCGTGTCCTGGTCGAGGAGATCCCCGCCCGGCAGCTCCGGCCGGGGGCCCGCCGGCAGCGACGGCTCGGCGGGGGCGCCGACGGCCGCGGCCAGGCGCTCGAGGGCGTCGATCTGGTCCTGCTCGGGGGTCGCGAGGGCGAAGACGTCGCAGGTCGCGGGGGCGAGCGCGCTCGGCTTGCCCGGATAGGCGAAGAACGCCACCGGCAGCGTCGCCCCGACCAGGATGATGTGGCGGTAGGTCTCGAGGGCGGCCCGCGCCGGGTCGACCGGGTAGGGCAGCCGGTCGATCGGCACCGTGCCGGCGCCCCGGTCGATGCGGGCGTTCGACGTCATGGCGAGGAGCTTCGCCCCCGTCGCCTGGGCGATGCGGGCGGCGATCCGCCGGCCCTCCCCGCGCACCGCGCGGTCGCCGAGGTGGAGCAGCACCGGCTCGCCGCTGCGCAGGGCCGCGAGCGCGTGGGTGACGGCCTCGTCGCTCGCGCGGGCCCGCTCGGGCGGCGGCGGCACGGCCGCGATGCCGGTGCCCTCCTCCCAGGCGGTGTCGGCCGGCAGGATCAGCGTGGCGACCCCGCCCGGCGCCGTGCGGGCGGCCGTCACGGCGGCGGCCCCGTCCGCCGCCACCGCGGCGGCGCTGAGGCCCGTGCGCACCCAGGCCGAGACCGGCCCGGCCAGCCCCTCGATGTCGGAGGTCAGCGGCGCGTCGAAGACGCGGTGGTAGGTGGCGTGCTCGCCCACGATGTTGACCACCGGGGAGCGGGCCCGCCGAGCGTTGTGCAGGTTGGCGATGCCGTTGCCGAGCCCGGGGCCGAGATGCAGCAGGGTCGAGGCCGGCTTGTCGGCCATGCGGGCGTAGCCGTCCGCCGCGCCGGTGGCGGCGCCCTCGAACAGGCACAGCACGGCGCGCATCCCGTCCACGCGGTCGAGGGCCGCCACGAAGTGCATCTCGGACGTGCCCGGATTGGTGAAGCACACCTCGACGCCGCCCGCGACGAGCGTGCGCACCAGGCTCTCGGCACCGTTCATGGCCATGCGTGTCTCCGTCCCCTGAGCATCCTCCGCCGGCCTGGTCCGCGAGCCGGGCGCGACGAAAGATGCGAAATCGAGCCGATG
The DNA here is from genome assembly GCF_003574465.1 of Methylobacterium crusticola. GTDB lineage: Bacteria > Pseudomonadota > Alphaproteobacteria > Rhizobiales > Beijerinckiaceae > Methylobacterium > Methylobacterium crusticola. The sequence goes on along the minus strand of NZ_KZ984610.1, from coordinate 73,763 downwards.
GAAGCGGGACAGGGCGGCGCGGCCGCCCCGACCTCTTGAGGGTGCCGCGGGCGCGTCCGAGGACGCGCCCGCGCGCTGTCAGTACCATGGCGGCGTCCGAGGACGCGCCCGCGCGCTGTCGCAGAACGCCCGCGAAATACAAGGGCCCCGGGGGCCGAGCCCCCCGGGGGGCGGGCGCCGGCCGCCCGGGCCGCGCACCAGCCATACCGCATCGCGCCCGGCGGCGCGCGCGGCACCCGGGTGCCTCCGGCGCATGGCACCGCCGCGCCGCCCGCCGGCCCCTCGGGCTCCCGGCGCGAGGAAATCGCGCGAGCGGGCTGAACCGGGTCGTCGGTTGCACGTTCGATGCATCGCGCGGGCCGCCCCGTGGAGAACCCCGATGAAGCTCTTCCAATGCCAGTCCTGCGGCAACATCCTGTACTTCGAGAACCGCACCTGCCAGCGCTGCGGGCACCGGCTGGCCTACCTGCCCGAGACCGCCACCCTGTCGGCGCTCCAGCCCGCGGGCGGTGACGACTGGACGCCCCTCGCGGTGCGCGACCGGCCGAGCCGCTTCTGCGCGAATGCCGTGCACGATGCCTGCAACTGGCTCGTGCCGCCGGGCTCGGGCGACGCCTTCTGCCTCGCCTGCCGGCACAACGGCATCATCCCGGACGTGTCGAACCCGGCCTACCTGGCGGCCTGGCGCGAGATGGAGTTCGCCAAGCACCGGCTGTTCTACACCCTGCTGCGCTGGAACCTGCCGCGGAAGACCCGGGCCGAGGACCCCGAGCACGGCCTGATCTTCAACTTCCTGGCCGACCCGCCGGCGGAGGGCCCGAAGGTGATGACGGGGCACGACAACGGCGTCGTCACGATCGCCCTCGTGGAGGCCGACGACGCCGAGCGCGAGACGCGCCGCCGGGCCATGGGCGAGCCCTACCGCACCCTGCTCGGGCATTTCCGGCACGAGGTCGGGCACCATTACTGGGACATCCTGGTGCGCGACGCCGGCCGGCTCGACGCCTGCCGGGCGATGTTCGGTGACGACTCGCTGAACTACGAGGAGGCCCTGAAGCGGCACTACGCCGAGGGAACGCCGCCGAACTGGCAGGAGAGCTACGTCTCGGCCTACGCGACGACGCATCCCTGGGAGGACTTCGCCGAGACCTGGGCGCACTACCTGCACATCGTCGACACCCTCGAGATGGCGAGCGCCTTCGGCATGCAGGTCAACCCGCTCCTCGACGCGGGCGGCGAGCTCGCGGCCCGGATCGACTTCGACCCCTACGAGGCGGCGGACATCCAGCAGATCGTCAACGCCTGGCTGCCCTTCGTGTTCGCCCTGAACAGCGTCAACCGGGCCATGGGCCAGGGCGACCTCTACCCCTTCGTGCTGGCGCCGCCGGTCATCGCCAAGCTCGGCTTCATCCACGGCCTCGTCCACGGCACGATCTGAGGCGGGGCGCCGCCCCGGCCGTGGCGTCCGCGCCCGGGGCGGTCCATGATGCGGGCCAGGAACGAGCCCGCGACCTCGCCGAGGCGGGCCAGGGAGTGACGCCATGAAGCTCGCCAGCCTCAAGCACGGCCGCGACGGCCGCCTCGTCGTGGTCTCGCGCGACCTGACCCGCGCCACCGACGCCTTCATCGTCGTCCCCACCCTGCAGCAGGCCCTCGACGACTGGCCGCGCTACGCCCCCGCCCTCGCGCTCCTCGCCGAGCAGCTCGAGATCGGCTCCGTGCCGTCGTTCCGCTTCCACGAGCACGCCTGCGCGGCGCCCCTGCCGCGGGCCTACGCCCGGCTGCACGCGTCGGCCTGGCCGGGCCACCGGGCGCTGCTGCGGCAGGCCGAGGGCGCGGAGGCGCCGGCCACCTCCGACCCGGGACCCCTGCGCCACGCCGTCTCGGACGGGTTCCTGGGGCCGCGCGACCCGATCCCGGCGGCCGACCCGGCGGCCTCGCTCGACCTCGCGGCCGGCCTCGCGGCGATCACCCGCGACGTCGGGCAGGGCGCCGACGCCGCCGAGGCGGAGCGCGCCGTCTGCCTCGTGACCCTCGTGGCCGAGGTGATCCGCCGCGACCGCCTGCCCGCGGACGGCCTCGACCTCGCCGGCGCCCTGGCGCCGGGCCTGGCGGCGAGCTTCGCGCCGGTGGCGGTGACGCCGGACGAGCTCGCGCCCTCCTGGCGCGACGGGATGATGCAGCGCCCCCTCCTCGTCACGCGCAACGGCCAGAAGCTCGGCTGCCCCGAGGCCGGCTCGGATCTCGGCCACGGCCTCGTCGACCTCGTGGCGCGGGCCGCCCGCCACCACCCCCTCGGGGCCGGGACCCTGGTGAGCGCCGGGCCGGTCTCGAACCGGGGCATCGACGGCGGCCCCGGCCGCCCGGCCGCGGAGGGCGGCGTCGGCTACGCCTGCCTCGCCGAGGCTCGCGCCGCCGAGGTGCTGCGCACCGGCTGGGCCAAGACCCCCTACCTGACGGCGGGCGACCGGATCCGCATCGAGGCGAAGGACGCGGCCGGGCACTCGCTCTTCGGGGCGATCGAGCACGACGTCGCGGGCTGAGAGGCCGCTGCCCCGGCCGGGCCGGAGCCCCCGCCGGGTCGCGGATTCCGCGACGAAGCGGTTTCCGCTTCGTCGCAAACGGCTCTATCACCAGTGGCGATGCGGGCGCGCCGGCGCCGGGAGGGTTCAGCCGATGCCCGAGACCGAGACCCTCCCAGACCTCGCGGCCGAGGGGCCGGGCGCGGACCTGCGCCCGGCGATCCACCTCGACCACTGCGTCATCCACGTCTCCGACTGGGAGCGCTCCACCGCCTTCTACCGCGACGTGCTCGGGGCCGAGCCCGTCCCGGTCGGCCGGGGCTACGCGTACCGGTTCGGCGGCGTGCAGCTGAACTGCCACGGGCCCGGCCAGATCGGCGAGCCCCGCGCCGGCCTGCCGGTGATGCCGGGCGGCAGCGACCTCTGCTTCCGCTGGCCCGGCCCGATCGAGGAGGCGATGGCGCATCTCGAGCGCCACGGCGTGCCGGTCGAGCTCGGCCCCGTGACCCGCCAGGGCGCCGTGGGCGAGGGCGTCAGCGTGTATTTCCGGGATCCGGACGGGTCCCTGATGGAGTTCATCACCTACCCGACGCCCTGAAGGCCCGCCCGCGAGCCCTCGCGGCTTCCGGCCGGACGGTCGTCGCCCGGATCGACCGGCCGGGAAGCCGCGTCCGTCGCCGTTCGCGTTTACGCATCTCACATGACTCTGCGTCACCCTGGCGGCACGCAACGGGTGACGCGGACGATGACCAGGCTACGATTACGGGTGACCTTGCGGCGGCTCGCGGGGGCGGGGCGCGGGTGGCCGGCCCATGTGGGCGGCGGCGTCGGCGTGCTGTTTGCACTCACGGCGAGCGTGATCCTGGGGCTCATCGGCACGGCGGTCGATTTCGGGCGCTCGCGCAACGACCACAGCACGCTCAGCGCCGCCCTCGACGCGGCGGTCCTGGCCGCCGCGCAGGCCGTGAAGGCGGCCGACGCCCGGGGCGCGAGCGACGTCCAGGCGAGGCAGGCCGGCCTCGACGCCGGCACGAAGATGTTCAACGCCTTTCCGCTCTCCGCGGCCTCGCCCCGGCTCCAGCTCGAGGTGACGATCAACGGGCGCGCCGTCGGGGTCGTGGGCAGCTTCCAGGCCGCGACGAAGACCACGCTCCTCGGCCTCGCCAGCATCCCGCAGGTGCCGATCAGCGGGCGCGCGAGCGCGAGCCTCGATCTCTCCCCTTTCGTCGACATCTACCTCCTGATCGACGTCTCGGGCTCGATGGCGATCGGGGCGACGAAGGCCGACATCGACGCCTTGAACGCGAATCTCGGATGCGCCTTCGCGTGTCACGACGGCAGTCCCGTGAAGGGGACGAGCCTGGACAGCTACCAATGGGCGAAGGCCAACGGCATCACGCTCAGGTTGCAGGAGGTGAACAAGGGCATCACCGACTTCGTGACCTGGCTCCAAGCCCAGGCGGCGACCTCCAAGCGCGTGCGGGTCTCGATCTACGCCTTCAGCACGAACCTGACCCGGGTGCTGGAGATGACCAGCAACCTCGCGCAGGTGCGCACCAACCTGCCGCAGACGCCGAGCGCGTCGGGGGAGACCGACGGCGCGACGCTGTGGGGCCAGACCATGAACCAGTTCATCCCGCTGGTCGGCGCCGGCGGCGACGGCGTGACGGCGCCCAGGAAGCTGGTGATCATCGCGACCGACGGCGCGGCCGATCCGGGCCGGTCCTGGACGCGGCAATCCTGGATGCGCTGGTGGGTCGCGCCGTTCGACCCGTCCTACTGCGCCACCCTCAAGGCCGTGAACCCGACCACGAAGCAGGGGGTCTCGGTCGGCGTGCTCCACACGCCCTACCTGCCGCTGCCCTCGGACTGGGGCTACAACGCCACGCTCGGCCAGCCGAGCCAGATCGGCGGCCCGGGCACGCGGGCCGACGACATCCCGGGGCAGCTCACCGCCTGCGCCAGCGCCGGCCTCTACATCAACGCCTCGAAGAGCCGGTCCTTCGGCGAGGCGATGCAGAGGATCTTCACCACCTTCTCGCAGGTGCGACTGACCAACTGAAGGGCGGGGCGCCGTCCGTCAGAGGCTCGAGACGAGGTGGCCCCCGTCGACCGGGATGGTGGCCCCGGTCATCCAGCCGGAGGCGTCCCCGGCCAGGAGCAGGAAGGCCCCGTCGAGGTCCTCGGGCCGGCCGAGGCGCCGCATCGGGATGCGCTTGAGCATGGCGCGGCCGGGCTCGGTCTCGAAGAAGCCGCGGTTGATGTCGGTGCCGATGTAGCCGGGCGCGAGGGCGTTGACCCGGATGCCGTAGCGCGCCCATTCGAGGCCGAGCGCCTGCGTCATCTGCACCACGGCCGCCTTGGAGATCGTGTAGGGCCCGACGCCGCCGGCGACGCGCAGGCCGAGGATCGACGCGACGTTGACGATGACGCCGCCCCGGCCCGCGTCGCGCCAGGCGCGGGCGGCCTGCGTCGACATCGCCCAGACGCCGCGCAGGTTCGTGTAGATGACCCGGTCGAAGCGGTCGAGGGGAAGGTCGATGGCCGCGCCGCCCTCGGCGATGCCGGCGTTGTTCACGACGACGTCGGGCAGCGCGTCGAGGGCCGCGAAGGCGGCCTCGACGGACGCCGGGTCGGCGACGTCGAGGGCGACGGCCCGCGCCCGGGGCGAGCCCGCCGCGGAGAGGTCCGCCACGAGGCTGTCGAGCCGCTCCTTGCGCCGCGCCGCCACCGTCACGGCGGCGCCGCAGGCGGCGCAGAGCCGCGCGAAGTGCTCGCCGAGCCCGCCGGAGGCCCCGGTGACGAGAACGTGGCGGTGCTTCAGCCCGGCGCCGAGATCCATGGCGTTTCCCCTCATCTTGTCGAGCGACGTGTCGCCGGCCGCGCCCTCCGGCGCACCCGTTCCCGCTAGCGCGCCCGGGCGCGCTAGCGGGCCTGCACCTGGGCGAGCTGCTGGTTGGTGAGCTCCAGCCGGTGGGCCAGCTCGCGCATCACCGCGATGGCGATCTGCGGGAACTGGCTCAGCAGCTCGAGGAAGACCCGCCGGTCGATGCGCAGGGCCGTGGTCGGCACCACCGCCGTGACGGTGGCGGAGCGCGGCTGGTCGGCCAGGATGCCCATCTCGCCGACGAGCGCGTTGGCCCCGAGCACGGCGAGCCGGATCGGCCCCTGCGCGCCCTCCAGGGTGACGGCCGCCTGCCCCTCCAGGATCAGGTAGGCGGCGTCGGCGGCGTCGCCCCGGTCGAAGAACCTCTGGTCGGCCGAGAAGTGCACCCGCTCGCTCGTGAAGGCGAGCAGCTTCAGGCGGGCCGAGTCGACCTCGCGGAACATCGGGACTTGGCGCAGCGACTGCACCTCGGTCTCAAGCGTCATGCCTCACACCCCGATCGGCGGTCGCCGACGCGCCCTCCGCGTCCTCCTCGGCGGGTGCCGAGACTGCCGCAGCCGCGGGCGCGGCGCCAGCCCCCGGCGGCGTCTCTCCCGTCCCCATCCCGGGCCCGGGCTCGATCCGCGTGCCCGAGGCGCGCAGCACGTCGTCGAACCTGGGGGCGAGCCGGTCGTTCGGCAGCACCACCACGAGGCTGTTCTGCTGCCCGAACCGCTCCAGCAGCAGCGTCAGCACGGTGCGGGCCCGGTTCTCGCCGAGGGGCGTCAGCGCCCCGTCGAGCACGAGGAGGTCCGGGCGCCGCACCAGGGCCCGCACCAGGCTCACGGCCGCGCGCTGGCCGCCGGAGAGGAAGCGCCCGGCGGGCCCGACCTGGTGGTCGAGGCCGACCCGCATGATGGCCGGCACGAGGTGGAGCTCCTCCACGAGGGCGGTGCCGGTGGCCGTCACCGCCCCGACGGCGTCGGCCACCGACTGGTTGATGCGCCCGAACAGCAGGTTGTCGCGCAGCGGCGCGGCGGCGCAGACCTGATCGGGGTCGTAGAAGTCGACGCCCCCCTCCTCGGCCGCGTCGAGCGCCGCGTGCAGCTGGGCGCGCGCCGTGACGGCGCGCTCGCGGAAATCGTCGTCGATGAGGCCGAGGCGGTGGCGCGGCTCGATGTAGGCGAGGGGCAGGGCGATGAGCCGGGTCTCGTCGGCGCGGCCGTAGCGGCCGAGCCCGATCCAGCGCCGGCGCGCGCGGTTCAGCCACGAGCCGCTGTGGCGGGCGATGGAGGCCTCGGTGGCGGTGCGGCGGGCCAGGATGGCCTCGTATTCCGGCAGCTCGTCGGCCGCCAGGAAGGAGAACTGCTCGAACAGCGGGTGCCCGGGCGGCAGGCCGCGGAAGATCTCCAGCATGGTCTCGGCGATGCGCTCGCCCATGGTGACGAGGGCGGCCGTGAGGTCGGCCCGGTCGAGCACCAGGCGCACCACCGGGTGCTCGGCGAGGGCCCGCCCGGTCAGGGCCGGGATGGTCGGGACGCCGAACAGGAGGTTCTCGGCCACCGTGGCCTGCCGGTTGTAGCGCGCGGGATCGAACGGCTCGACGAGGTGCGCGCGGCCCTCCGCGGCGAGGCGCTCGCGCAGCTTGGCGCGGGCCTCGATCAGGCGCGCGGCGAGGTCGGGGTGGCGGTCGGGATCGACCCGGCCGAGCAGGCCGAAGCGGTAGACCTCGTCGCCCATGCCGATCTGGTCGAGCCAGTCGATCACCAGGGCGTCGAGCGCCTCGGCGTCGGCGACGCCAGCCCGGTCGTAGTCGATCCAGTCGGCGTGGAAGGGATCGACCGGGTTGCCGGTGCGGTGCGCCTCGGCGACGCGGCGGGCCTCCTCGGCGTCGCTGGTCGTGGCCTGGTCGTCGCGGCCGGCCGGCGGCCGGGTGAGGCCGTACAGGACGTTGTCGCGCAACGAGCCCGGGAACAGCACCGGCTCGAGGCTCGCGTAGGCGATGCGCCGGGTGAGCGCCGCGCTGCTCCACTCCGAGACGTCGTGGTCGTCGATCCGGACCCGCCCGCCCGACGGCCTGACCCGGCCCGCGAGGATGCGCACGAAGGCGCTCGCCGCCGGCCCGCCGTCGCTCACGACGGCGAGGCGCGCCGGCAGCACGACCTCGAGCGAGGTGCCTTCGAGGACCGGGCCGTGGGTCTCGCGCAGGGCGAGCGCCTCGACGGAGAGCGGCCCGCACAGGGGGGCGTCGAGGCCGGGCTCGTCGGGGCCGATGAGCCGCTCGGGCAGGAACTGCTGGAGCACCTGCTCGTACTTGACCTGCACGTCGAGGCGCTGCTGGTCCCAGTCGATCAGCTCCTTCAAGGGCGGCGGCAGGTCGCGGTAGGCGGCGATCACCGCCACGAGCTGGCCGATGCTGAGCTGCCCCTTCAGGGCGAAGTAGCCGCCGATGCAGTAGAACAGGAACGGCGTCATCTGGGCGAGCAGGTTGTTCAGGAACTTGACCATGAACTTGCGCCGGTAGATGCGCAGGCGCAGGTCGAAGAGCCCGAACAGGCGCTGGCCGATCTCGGCCCGCTCCCAGGTCTCGCCGCCGGTGGCGTGCACGGCCTCGATGCCGTCCACGACCTCGCCGACCCGCCCGGCGAGGCGCCGCGAGGCGAGCTGGCGCTGGCGCCCGAGCCGCAGGAGCTCGCGGCGCAGGCGCGGGATCACCACGAACTGCACTCCCACCACGCCCGCCGCCAGGAGGCCGAGCCAGACGTTCTGGATCAGGATGAACGTCATCGCGGTGGCGGCCTGCGTGCCCAGGAAGGCCGGCAGGATGAACGCGTCGCCGATGAAGCCGCCGACGGGCTCGACCTCGTCGCGGATGATGGTGGCGAGCTCCGACGCCTTCGTCTGCCGGATCGATTCCGGCGAGAAGCGCAGGATCAGCGAGAACAGCTGGAAGCGCAGGCGCCGCAGCATGCGCTCGCCGAGCGCCCCCTTGGCCACGTTGATCCAGTACTTGAAGGCGCCGTTGATCAGCACCAGGAGCAGGAACATCGACGACAGGCCGAACAGCAGCTCGAAGCGGTCGACGTCGAAGCCGTCGAACAGCGCGCGCTCGCCGCCGAACCAGTCGGGCATCTGCAGGCGCAGCACCAGGAACTTGGCGGTGGGGCGGCCGTGCTCGAAGGCGTGACCCTGGATCGCCTCGTTGACGATGCGGCGCGGCAGGTCGAGGGAGGCGAAGTAGAGCGGCAGGGACGCCAGCACGACGCTGCAGATCAGGATCTGGTCGCGCTTGGAGTGGCGCCAGATGTACCGGAACAGGCTGCGGTCGAGGCCGCCCGCGGCGTCGCCGGCCTCCGTGTCGTTGCTGGCGACACGGGCGAGCGCGCGGCGCCTGAGCCCGACCGGCACGCCACCGCTCCGCTCCGCCGATCCTGCCCCGTCCATCGCGCGATACCCTGTGTCCCGTCCGTCTCTGTAGTGCGGCGGGGCGGTCCTTGGGAACTCTCGCGCGGGCGGGCGGCGCGCGGGGACCGCCGCCGGCCTCGACGGGTCGGGATCAGTCCTTGCGCGTGGTCAGGCCGCCGCGCGGCGGCCCGCCGAATTGCGGGTTCGGCTGGGGCGAGTCGCCGGGCTCCTCGCTCGTGACGGGGTGGGGGCTGCCCTCCTCCGCCGGCATCGGCGGCAGAGCGTCGCAGTTCGGAGCCGGGGCGCCGCGGGGATCGGCCGCCGCCTCCGGTTTGACCATGTTTCGGTTCGTCATCGGTGCGGCTCCCGGCCAGGTTCGCGTCGTGGTCCGCCGTCCGCCGGAGCGCGAGGCCCGCGGAACCCGCTCCCCGAACTCGCTTCCCTCGGCGGCGTCGGGGGCCGAACGCCACCACGTTCGCGAAGGTTCCGGGACGGGAACATCCCGGGTCCCGCCGGCCTCAACTCGGGCCGACGTGGCGCTCCTCCAAATGAGCCGGGCGGATGCGTGGCAGGAACCATCATTTCCGCTGAAGGTTGTTCGGACTGAGAACAGCGGCCAAGGAGGCAAAGATGGCAACCGGGAATTCGACTTCGAAGCGCGGCTTCGCATCCATGGACCTGGAGCGGCAGCGCGAGATCGCCAGCAAGGGCGGCCGCAGCGTGCCGGCCGAGAAGCGCTCCTTCTCCCAGGACCGCGAGCTCGCCTCGTCGGCGGGCCGCAAGGGCGGTCAGGCCTCCGGCACGGGCCGCGCGAACGAGGAATGAGGCGTGCGGCAGGCGCCGCAGCCGTGCCCGGGCCGCCTCGGCCCGGGTCACGCGCTGCCCGGCGCGCCGGGGCGGTCGTCAGACGAGCCAGGTCCGCCGAGGCGGTCATCACGACGAAAAGGGCGCTCCGGGCGCCCTTTTCGTCGTGATGGGATCCCGGTCTCACCCCAGTCGGCCGGCACCACCCTGCCGCGCCCTCGGGGCGGGCCCCTCCCGGAGCCCCGGCAGCGACGCGACGCGAGGCCCGGTCGGAACCCCCTTGGCCACGCGCGCGGACACCCCGGGGGGCGGCCGTCAGGACCGCACCCCGGGGTGTCTACGTCATGTCGGCCGAAGCGGTCAGGAGACGAGCCGGCTCCGGGTCGCGATGAGGTTTCGTTTCGCCATGGCGGCGCAGATCACGTCGTCGGCCGGTCGCATCGCCACGAGCCCGGCGAGCAGGGTGGCGAGGCGCTCGCTCTCGGACGCGCTGTCCACCTCCCGGTGGACGCGGTCGGGCATCGGCGCAGGCGGGGTCGGAGTCTCGTGCTCGCGGTAGCCCAGCATGATCGTGGTCTCTCGTGGGGGGCGTGTCGGTCGGGGTGGCGGAACGGACGCTTTCTCAGAGCTCCGCGACCTGCCAGGTGGCGGGCGCGGCCAGGGGCCCGGCGTCGGCGAGGCACCGGCTCGGCAGCAGGCGGCGGGCCTCCTGCCCGGCCAGGCGGCTGACCGAGCCCTCGCAGCCCTCCGGCATCACGGTGCGCGACCCGACCTCGTTCGAGGGGGGCGTCGGCGGCGTGCGCTGCGCCACCGGCGTGCCCTCGCGCTCCCGCAGGGTGATGTGGGGCAGGGCGGTGTCCCGGGCGATCAGGGTGGTGTTGCGGATCGCGTCGGCCTGGTAGACGACGTCGCCCGCCGCGTTGCGCAGGGTGACCTTGGCGGCATTGAGGCCGGTGATCTCGACGGCGACCGGTGCCTGGGCCCGCCGGACCGCGGGTGCCAGGGCCAGGCGGTCGCCCTTCACCGCCTTCTGCTCCAGCCCGGCCGGACGCGCGATCGCCTCGACGGAGTGCTCAACCAGCGGCTGCCCGATCAGGGCAAGGAAAGCCGCCGGCACTGTGATCCCGAAGAACATGTGGGGGCGGAGCATACGCGTGGCCCTCGCGGCGAAGCTTGAACTCGCTGCGTCAACGCGCCTGGTCGGCAAGTAGTTCCGCGCCTTCGTTCCTGAACGGCACAGTTTAAGGCGACAAGGCGAGGGAAGGCGTTAACCGCCCGTTAAGCGCGCGCCGGGCGCCCGAGTGGTGCAGAGGCGCAACACGCAATCCGAAACTGATGCCGCGGAACCGTTCCGGCCTCGCGCGCGTTGATCCCGCAACCCGGCCACCTGGTCCTCCCCGCATTCCCCTTGTGCATTGGCCGGAAACTAAAAAACGGGCCGGATGCGAATCCGGCCCGTTCTTTTATGATCGGCGTGGATCGTGAGGCGGCCGTCGGGCCGGTGCCCTTCAGGCAGGCGCCTTGGCCTCGCGCCGGCGGGCGCTCTGCTGGAAGAACAGGGCCTGGCTGATCACCGCCGAGACGTTGGCGGGCTGGAAGGGCTTGGCGATCAGGAAGGCCGGCTCCGGCCGCTCGCCCGTGAGGAAGCGCTCCGGATAGGCGGTGATGAAGATCACCGGCACCTCGAAGGTCTTCAGGAGGTCGTTGACGGCGTCGAGGCCCGACGAGCCGTCGGCGAGCTGGATGTCGGCCAGGATCAGGCCGGGGCGCTTGGTCGAGGCGAGCTTGATGGCCTCGGTGCGGGTGCGGGCGACGCCGGTGACGTTGTGGCCGAGGCCCTCCACCAGCGCCTCGAGGTCCATGGCGATCAGGGGCTCGTCCTCGATGATCAGGATCTCGGTCGCCATGTCGGCGGCGAGCTCGCGGCCGGCCTCGTCCACGAGGTCGCGCACCTCCGAGACGTCGACGCCGAGGATCGTGGCGGCATCCTCCTCCGAGAACCCCTCGAGGCAGGAGAGCAGGAAGGCCTGCCGGGGCAGGGGCGTGATCTGCCCGAGGCGCACTTCGGCGGGGAGGTCGTGCTGGGTCTGCTCGGTCTGCCCGTTGACCGAGAGCGAGTTCCAGATCCGGGTGAAGACGCGAAACAGGTCGGCCTTGACGTTGGTGCTGCGGCCGAGGGTCTCGGGCTCGTTCACGAGCGTCTCGAGCGTCGCCGCCACGTAGGCGTCGCCGGCGACCTGGCTGCCCGTCAGGGCGCGCGCGTAGCGGCGCAGGTAGGGCAGGTGTTGCACGACGAGTTGTGCTGTCGACATTCAGGTCCCCTTGGTGGTGTCGTGTTGTCGTTATCGCGCGAGAGCCCCGGGCTTAACGTTCCGCGCCAGGGTTCGTTCCGGCGGGTGGAACCGACCCGGCCGAGGCGCGTTGTCGGCGCAAGCGCGCGACCCGGCACAACGGGCGCCATCGCATCGCCATGTCCGGAAGTCCAGGACGGGCGAAGGGGAATTGCATGATCGACTCCAAGGGGATGCCAGGACCACGAGCGCCCCAGGACCAGCCGCCCGCGAGCGAGCCCGACCAGCCGGCCCTCGACCGGAACGTGCAGGGCCGCATCGGCTCCCACTTACGCGCGATGTACGACGACCTGATGCAGCAGCCGATCCCGGACCGCTTCATCGATCTCCTGGCCAACCTCGAGCGCGCGGCCGATAAACCTTCCGAGACGTCCCCGAAAACCTCCTGATTCCCGCACTCAGATAAGAGTGATGCCGCCCCCCGCAAGAGGAGCGGCACCCACCTGTCGGCATACGTCCTCGCGGGAACGCCTGACCCCGTCCGGACGCGCCGGACGCCGCCCTAGAGGGTCGGCGAGCGTCCCCGCATCAGGCCGACGACCGCCGAGATGGCGAACAGGACGACGGCGACGAAGAAGATGAGCTTGGCGGCCTCGACCGCCGTGCCGGCGATCCCGCCGAATCCGAACAGCGCGGCCACCAGGGCCACGACGAGAAAAGTAACAGCCCAACCCAGCATGGCGTGACCCCTCGATGAGCGCGTCATCGGCCCTCGGCCGATCGTGAGCAGTCAACGTCAAGCCTGACCTGCGGTTCCGCTTTGTCGCAGGTGCGCAAACCGCTCCGGCACACCATCTCCTGGTCGGGGCCGGACGGCGGGCCTGGGGGCGAACCCCTTGGTCCCCGGGCGGAATCCCGAGGGCGGAACCCGAGTTTCGCACTGCACGTTGCTCCGGTGTCTGGATGGAGGCTTACGATGAACCGTTCCCTTGCCCTGCGTGCCGGTCTCGTCACGCTCGCGACGGTGGCGGGCGTTCTGGCGGCATCCGCCGCGTCTCCGGCAGCGGTGCTGGTCGGTGTGACGATCGTCGGGATCGCCGGCTGCCTCGGCCTCGCCGGCGCGCCGGCCTCGGCCCCCGTCCTCGTCCCGGTGCGGGCGCGCCGGCGGCCGGACCGCCCGTAGGCGCCGGGCCCGCCGCGGCCGAAAACCCGCCGCGGGCACGCGCGAAGTCTCGCCGCGGGCGGGCCGGGTCCGGCGTCCCACGGCGCGCTACCCCCTCCTCCCGGCACGGCGCCGGCTCGCCTCAGGGGCGGGCGCTCCCGGGGGCGGCCGCGTCGGGGTCGTCCCGCAGCAGGTGGTAGAGCAGGATCGCCCCGATCGTGGCGGTCCCGATCCCGCCGAGCCGGAACGACCCGAAGTTCAGCGTGAAGTCTCCGGCCCCGAGCACCAGGGCCGTGCCCACGGTCAGCTGGACCCGGGTGCGCGCGAAGTCGACCCGGTTGTCGACGAAGATCCGCCCGGCCGCCGCCGCGATCAGCCCGAACACCACCACGGACAAGCCGCCGATCACCGGTCCCGGGATGATCAGGATCGCGGCGCCGAACTTCGGCGACAACCCGAACAGGATCGCGATCACGCCGGCCGCGGCGAAGACCAGGGTCGAGTAGACCCGCGTCACCGCCATCACGCCCATGTTCTCGGCGTAGGTCGTCACGCCGGTCCCCCCGAAGGCGCCCGACAGCATGGTGGCGAGCCCGTCGCCGATGAAGGCCCGGCCGAGATAGGGGTCGAGGTTGCGCCCGGTCATCGCCCCGATGGCTTTGACGTGCCCGAGGTTCTCGGCCACGAGCACGACCGCGACCGGGGCGATGAGCCCGATCGCGCCGGGCTCGAAGACCGGCGACACGAAGCGGGGCCACCCGAACCAGGGCGCCTCGGCCACGCGCGCGAAGTCGACCGGCCGCGCGAGGCCGAGCCCATTCGCCAACGCGAGGTAGGCCAGGGTGGCGGCCAGGGCGCCGATGAGCAGGGGCACGCGGCGGGCCGCGCCGGGGAGCGCGGTCGCGGCGAGCCCTACCGCCAGGACGGTGAAGAGGCCGATGCCGGCGTCGAGGCCGGAGCCGGAGAGGCTCCGCACGGCGACGGGCGCGAGGTTGAGCGCGATGGCGCCCACGATGGCGCCGGTCACCGCGGGGGGCATCAGCCGGCCGATCCAGGCGTCGCCCGCCACCAGGACCGCGGCGCCCGCGAGCGCGTAGACCACCCCGGCCGCCACGATGCCGCCGAGCGCCACCGCGGGGTTCGGGTTCGGGCCGCTGCCGCCGTAGCCCGTGGCCGCGATCACGACCGCGATGAAGGCGAAGCTCGAGCCGAGGTAGCTCGGCACCCGGCCGCCGACCACCGCGAAGAACAGCAGGGTCGCGATGCCGGAGAAGAAGATCGCCAGGTTCGGATCGAACCCCATCAGCACCGGCGCGAGGGCGGTCGAGCCGAACATCGCCACGACGTGCTGGAGGCCGAGGACGAGCACCTGGCCGTAGGGCGGGCGCTCGTCGGGCAGGATCGTCGCGCCCCGGGCCAGGCGCCAGCGGGCGACGCCGCGCACCCCACGCTCTCTCGTCGCTGTCACGCAAGCGCCTCCCGTTCGTTCCGGAACGAGGAGCGCCATAGAACAGAACCCGGCCGCGCCGAAACCGGCGCGGCCGGGCGGGGGCGTCAGTCGCGGCCGTGGATGAGCCAGCCGAGGGCGTAGCCGACGGCGCCGGCGAGCAGCAGGGCGACGAGATGCTGGTCCCCGACCTGGCGCGCGAGCATGCTGTTGCCCTGGTCGTAGGTGCGCCGGCCGACGTCGCGGGCCTGGTCGACGTAGTCGGGGGCGGCGTCGGCGAGGTTGCGCACCGCGTCCTTGGCCTGCCCGTAGACGTTCTGGGCCACGCCCGCGGCCTGGTTCACGGCACCCCGCGCCTGCGTGCCGGCATCGCCGCCCACCTCGCCGAGGCCCTGCTGCACCTTGCCGCCGAGTTCCTTGCCGGCACCGATGATTCGATCCGCATCCATGTCACCATCCTCGTTCTCGCCCGGTCCGAGACCGGGATCACCGCAGGACAACGCTCGACCCGGCCGGATGGCCTCAGGCTCGCGGCACGGTCCCGCGCACGAGCCCGTGGAAGCGCCTCGGCGGGCAGGTCCGGCGGGTGCCGCAGCGGAGGCGGCGCGCAGGCCCGGTCTGCCGGCGCCCAAACCTGTGATCTCAGCGGTTCGCCGCAGTTGCACCGCGGGGCGGCGCTCGGTTAATTCGCGTTAACTCTCCGCGAGGCTCTCGTGACCGCATCGTCAACGCCCGTGCCGACCCTCGGTCGCGCCCGCTCCCTCGCCCGCACCCTGGTGCTCGGGATCCTGGTCGGGGTCGGGAGCGTGTGGGCCGGCACCACCTTCGTGCGCGCCGCCGACGATGCCGGCGTGTTCACGTTCCTGCTCGGCGACGCGGCCGAGCGGATCGGCCTCGGCGTGCGACGCAAGGATCCGGCCGCCCTGCGGGACGCCGCGCTGCCGGCCCGGCGGGTGCGGTGGACGAGCCGCCCCTCCCCGGCCGCCCCCGAGGCCCGGGCCGCCGAGGCGGCCCGGGCCCCCGGGCCGGGCCGGCCGTCCCAGGTGGCGCGGGCGAGGGCGGCGCGGGCGCGCCTCGCCTGGAACGCGGACCGGACAGTCTGCGTGCGGACCTGCGACGGCTACATGTTCCCCCTCGCCGAGCTCGGGCCTTCGACCGACCTGCCCCTGCACGAGGCAGCGTGCGCGGCGGCCTGCCCGGGCGCCGGGACGGCCCTGTTCACCGTGCGGGCCGGGCAGGAGCTCGACCAGGCGGTGAGCCTCTCCGGGGATCCCTACCGGCGCCTCGCCAACGCGTTCCTGTACCGCACCCGGCGGGTGGCGAGCTGCTCCTGCCGGCCGCACGGCGCCGTGGCGGCGCCGTCGCCGCCGGCCGGCAGCGACCCGACCCTCCGGGCCGGCGACGCGGTCGCCGCCCGGGCGGGCGCGCAGGTGTTCACCGGCCGCACCGCCGACGGGGAGGCGGCCTTCGTGGAGTTCCGCCGCGCCCGGATGCTCCCGGCCGGCACCCGCCGCGAGCTCGACCGCAGGCTCGACGTGAGCCGCATCGAGCGCGCCCGGGCGGTGTTCCGCAACAGCCTGCGCGTGCGCGAGGCGCGGATGGATCTCGGGCGCCTCCCGGCGGGCGCCGCGGGCGGCTTCACGACGCTCACGAGCGACTCGGGCTTCGCGCCCGTCCGCGTGGTGGTCCCCTCCCCGTTCCGCTGAGGCGGATCGAGGCTCGCCCCGCGGTGGGCCCCGTCCCCCTGTTGCGGTCCAGTGACAGCCCTGGCGTTCCGCTCCCATCCGTAGTCGTACCCCTTGCGATCGATGCCCGATCATGACGAGAGTGACACGCCTCCTCGCGGTTCGATCGTCATGTCGCCCCTCTCCGAAAATCGTTTGTTGCAGTACCGTGAAGTCGCGGCCGTCCTGTTGAGTTCAGGGGTGTTCTTCACTTTGCTGTTAATTTGGGCCTGGATCATTTCTTGATCGAGCAGGCTGAACAATAGGCCGCCGCAACTGATCGTTCCCGGGCCGTGACGATCGCGGGCCGGGCCGCGAACGTCCGCGTCGGGGCGGTCGGCCGCGG
Source organism: Methylobacterium crusticola (assembly GCF_003574465.1). Classification (GTDB taxonomy): domain Bacteria; phylum Pseudomonadota; class Alphaproteobacteria; order Rhizobiales; family Beijerinckiaceae; genus Methylobacterium; species Methylobacterium crusticola. Next base: position 57,196 of record NZ_KZ984610.1, on the reverse strand, counting down.
GCCGGTCAGTCCGCGACCGGGCCGCCCGCCGCCCGCACGCAGAGCGTCGCCACGCGCCCGAGGTCGCCCCGGTCGGCGTAGACGCTCGTGCTCGCCTGCTCGGTCCGGCCGGGGCTGACCATGCTGCGCATCGGCGCGGCGCTCGCGCCGAAGACGACGCGGCCCGCCCCGTCGAGCCCCACCACCTGGGCGTCGACCGAGACCGCCCGCGGGGTGCGGTTGCGGATGTCGTACGCGAACACGATCGCCCGCGCGCCCTGGACGACGAACGAGTCGGTCTCCTTGACGGAGAAGCCCTCGAGCGTGATGCCGTCGCCCTCGACCGAGAGGCCGTCGAGGAACCCGGGACCCTCGCAGCGCCAGGGCTGCCGGACCGGCCCTCCGGCCGAGGCGGCCGGGGCGGAGGCGGAGACCAGCAGGGTCGCGGCCGCGACCCGACGCAGGAACCGGTTCATGCAGGGCCTCCCGGATGGGGCGGGGCCGCCGGCCTCTCCCGGCGGACCTCTCGGTCGGGATCGCGGCGCGCGGAGAGGCCCGGCCGATCGAACGGGCGCGACCGCCCGGGGCGACCGGCGCCGCGAGGGCCGGGAGGCTGCCAGAGGCGTGCCGCCGCGTCCAGCGCTCAGGCGCAGGCCGGCGCCGGATGGTGCAGGACCGCGACCCGCAGGTCCGCGGCCCGCGCGATCGAGCCCGCCACGACCCGCTCGCCGGGCGTGACGAGGCCGGAGGCGCCGTCGCGGTTGATCCGCCCGAGCGCGGCGGCGAGCCGCCCCGGCGCGCGCGCGGCAAGGTCCGCGACGGTCGCGACCCCGGCCGCCTCGAGGAACTCGGCCATGACCCGGCTGATGCCGTGGACGCGGAACAGGTCGCAGCGGTGGGCGCAGCGCAGGACGAGCCCCGCGTCCATGCCGGTCGCCGCCGCGAGATCGCGCCGGGCGGCCGGATCGCGCGCGCGCGCCAGGAGCGCGTCCGTGGTCGCGATGCCGAGGTCGCGCAGGCGGTCGGCCATCACCGGGCCGATGCAGCCGGCGGTCTCGATCGGGTACGCCATGAGGGACCCCCGGGATCGGACGCGGGACCCAGCGGCGGGCCGCCGCTGGGCCGCGGGTCCGGACGGGGAAAGGGCGCCCGACCCTCCCGGACATCCTCCCGCGTAGCCGATCCGTGCGGAACGGTCCGGGTTGCCTTAGGAATGCTGTCTCACGAAGGGCGCGCCGCGGCGCCCGCCGTCCGGGGGCGGCTCCGACGCCGGCGCGGTCTCCCCTTCGCGGGGAAAATGCTCTAACCCGGGCCGGTCGATGCGGGAGACGATCCGGTGAGCGAATCCGACACGGCCGAGGCAGCCCCCGTCTTCGCCCGGGAGGCCCCTCCGAGCGGCCGGACCGAGGCGGTGACGCCCCTGATCCGGCGGCTCGTCTGCCCGAACGGGGGACCGTTCACCCAGAGCGGCACCTGCACCTACCTCGTCGGCCACGGCCGCGTCGCGGTGATCGATCCCGGGCCGGATCACGCCGCCCACCAGGCCGCGCTCCTCTCGGCCCTCGACGGCGAGACGGTGGCGGCGATCCTCGTCACCCACACCCACCGCGACCACTCGCCCGGGGCCCGGGCCCTCAGGGATGCGACCGGGGCGCCCATCGTCGGCTGCGGCCCCCATCGCCCGGCGCGCGCGGTGCGGGGCGACGAGCGCACGCTCCTCGACGCCGCCGGCGACGGCGACCACCGGCCCGACCGGGAGCTGCGGGAGGGCGACGCCGTGGAGGGGCCCGGCTGGACGCTCACGGCCCTCGCCACCCCGGGCCACACCATGAACCACCTCGCCTTCGCCCTCGCCGAGGAGGAGGCGCTGTTCTCGGGCGACCACGTCATGGCCTGGTCGACCAGCATCGTGGCGCCCCCGGACGGCGCCATGGGGCCCTACATGGCCTCCCTGGAGAAGCTGCGGGGGCGGCCCGAGGGGATCTACTGGCCCGGCCACGGCGGGCCGGTGCGCGAGCCCCAGCGCTTCGTGCGCGGCCTCGCGGCCCATCGCCGCGCCCGCGAGGCCGCGATCCTGGAGCGCGTCGCCCTCGGCGACCGCACCATCCTGGCAATCGTGGCGGCGATCTACCTCGGCCTCGACCCGGCCCTCCGGGGCGCCGCGGCGCTCTCGGTCTTCGCGCATCTCGAGGAGCTCGTCGCCGGCGGGCGCGTGGCGACGGACGGCGCCCCCGCCCTCGCGTCGGAGTACCGCCCGGCCTGACCGCCTACTTCACGGCGAGCGCGAGGTTGGCGAGCTCGTCGAGGAAGGCGCGGACGTGGTCGGCGTTCTGGCCGAAATCGCGGTCGCCGAGGCGCGAGGCGGAGCGGACGTCGATGCGGGTGCCGTCGGCCCGCGGGTGCAGGCGGATCGTCACGTCGTAGGGCAGGCCGAGGAGGCGCGAGCGCACCACCGCCTCGATGCGGCCGTTCCCGATCCGCCCGCCGGGCTTGTAGGACTCGATCACCTGCCACTTGCGGTTCTGGACCGCCTTCATGGCGAGCCCGAAGGCCTCGTCGGCCCCGAGGTCGAGGGTGAGCGGCGCGACCTGCGGGTAGGCCTCCCGCTGGAGCGCCCGCGTGGCCGGGCTCGGGTCCGGCGCCAGCCGGCCGCCGCGGGCCGCCCAGGCCGCCCGCGAGCGCGAGAAGGCGGGCGGGTTGTCGATGTCGGTGGCGACGTCGGTGAGGCGCGGCAGCATCAGGCCCCGGGCCGCCATGTAGCCCGGATAGGCGAGGACGCAGGCCGCGAGCATCAGGCCGCCCACCGCCGTGCCGAGGCCGCGGGCGCCCTCGCGCCAGACGCGCACGAAGGCGCCGAGCGCCAGGAGCACCGCCAGCAGCGCCACGCCCACCCCGGAGACGAGGGCCGCCAGGGCCGCGTCGGTCTCCGCCCGCGGGTCCCGGACGAGCAGGAGCGCGATCCCGACCACCGCGAGGGCGAACCAGGCGAGGCGCAGCGCCCAGGGGGCGGCGCGGGTGACGGGCTCCTGGACGATCAGGCGGCGCATGGCGGACGGCGTGTGGGCAAGCGGCGCATGATCCGACGCGGCGCGGCCGCGCCGGGATGGGCGGCGCGCGGCGCTGCCCCCGGTCTACCGCCCCGCGGCGCCCGGCGCTACCGGGACGTGGGCCGGCGCGCCGGGCCGCCGGCTCCCCGCGCCGGCCCTCGGGCGGCGCCGCATCCCCGCGCCGGCCCTCAGGCGGCGCCGGGGAGCCGGTAGTCCCGGAACTGGTCGCGCAGGGCCGTCTTCTGGATCTTGCCCGTGGCGGTGTGGGGGATCTCCCGCACCACCACGACGTCGTCGGGCATCCACCACTTGGCGATCCGCGGCGCCATGAAGGCCAGGATGTCGGCCTTGTCCGGGGCGCGGCCTTCCTTGGGCACCACGATCAGCAGCGGCCGCTCGTCCCATTTCGGGTGCGCGATGCCGATCACCGCCGCCTCCGCCACGTCGGGATGGCCGACCGCGAGGTTCTCGAGGTCGATGGAGGAGATCCACTCGCCGCCCGACTTGATCACGTCCTTGGAGCGGTCGGTGATCGCCATGTAGCCGTGCCGGTCGATGGTCGCGACGTCGCCGGTGTCGAAGAAGCCCCGGTCGTCGAGGATCGGCTCGTCGCTGCGGAAGTACGCCCTGGCCACCGAGAAGCCCGAGACCTTGAGGCGCCCGAAAGTGTGCCCGTCCCAGGGCAGGTCGCGGCCCTCGTCGTCGGTCAGGCGGAACTCGACGCCGAAGGGCGCGTAGCCCTGCTTCATCTTCAGGTCGAGGCGCGCCTCGCCCTCGAGCGCCGCGACCTCGGGCTTGAGGGAGCAGTAGGAGCCGATCGGGCTCATCTCGGTCATGCCCCAGGCGTGGTCGACGGTGACGCCGAAGTCGCGCTCGAAGCGCTCCGTCATCGCCCGCGGGCAGGCCGAGCCGCCGATCACCACCCGCTTGAGGTGGCTGAGGCGGCTGCCGGTGCCGTCGAGGTACTGGAGCAGGCCGAGCCAGACCGTCGGGACGGCGGCCGTCACGGTGACGCCGGTGCGCTCCAGGATGTCGTGGACCGAGGCGCCGTCGAGCTTGGGCCCCGGCAGCACCAGGGCGGCGCCGCTCATCGGGGCCGCGAAGACGAAGCCCCAGGCATTGGCGTGGAAGAGCGGCACCACCGGCATCGCCACGTCGCGGGGCGAGAGCGCGATGTAGGCCGGGTTGTTGACGGTCAGGGCCAGGAGCACGTTCGAGCGGTGCGAGTAGAGCACGCCCTTCGGCAGCCCGGTGGTGCCGGAGGTGTAGCACAGGCCCGCGGCGGTGTTCTCGTCGAACGCCGCCCAGGCGAAGTCGGCATCCGCCTCGGCGATCCAGTCCTCGTACGCGACCACGTTGCGCAGCGAGGTCTGCGGCATGTGGGCGGCGTCGGTGAGGATGACGTAGCGCTCGATGGAGGCGAGCCTGGGCGCCAGGCGCTCGACCAGCGGCACGAAGGTCAGGTCGAGGAGCAGGATCCGGTCCTCGGCGTGGTTGATGATGTAGGCGATCTGGTCGTCGAACAGCCGCGGGTTGACGGTGTGGTAGATCGCCCCGACGCCGGTGATGCCGTACCACGCCTCCAGGTGCCGCCAGGTGTTCCAGGCGAGCGTCGCTACCCGGTCGCCGAGCCCGATGCCGTCCTGCGTCAGGCGCTTGGCGAGCTGCAGGGCGCGGGTGCGGACCTCACCGTAATGCGTCTCGTGCATCGGCCCCTCGACCGAGCGCGAGATCACCGGGCGCGCGCCGTGCTGCGCGGCGGCGTAGTCGATGACGCGGTGGATCAGCAGGGGCCAGTCCTGCATCAGACCGAGCATGGCGTGTCGTCCTTCCCTCTGGGGCGCGTCGGCGCTCGTTCATGGCCCCGGTCGATCACCGCCGCCGCGGGCCCTGGCGGGCAGCTTAGTGCATTTTCCGCCGGGCGTGGACACGCGATGCGGTCCCGCCCGCGGAACGCCGGCGCGCCGGATGTGGCGCGAGAATGGTTCCGATGTAAACTATCGCCATGGTGGCCCCCCCGCACGACCCCGCTCCCGCCTCCCTCGGCCCCGGTCCCGACCCCATGCGGGTGTGGTTCCGCTTCATCCGCCTGCACCGGCGGGTCTCCGCGGCGGTGGCGGCGGAGCTGCGGGCGGTCGGGCTGTCGATCCCGCAATTCGACGTGCTCTCGACCCTCTCCGAGGAGCAGGGCATGACCCAGCAGGACCTCGCCGAGCGCCTCTACGTGACGAAGGGCAACGTCTCGGGGCTGATCGACCGGCTGGTCGAGGCCGGGCTGGTGGAGCGGCGCCCGATCCCCGGCGACCGGCGCTCGCACGCCCTGCACCTGACCGAGGCCGGCCTCTCCCTCGCGCAGGCCGGCATCGCGGCCCAGACCGGCTACGTCGCCCGCACGCTCGGGCACCTGCCGGCCCGGGACGTGGCGGAGCTCGAGCGCGTCGTCCTGGCCTGGCGGGCCGCGGCCCGGGCCGACGGGGCCGCGGCGGAGAGGATGCCCGCGGCGGCCCGGGAGCCCGCGGTGGCTCAGGAGCCCGCGGCGGCCTTCAGCACGCCATCACCTTCTCGAGGTCGATCGTGATCCCGGCGGGCGTCATGCGCTCGCGGGCCACCAGCCGGTCGCCCGGGCCGAAGATCCCGAGGGGCACGTCGCGGTCGGGCAGCACCACGGTGGCGTTCCGGTTGACGAAGACGAGGACGTGGCGCCGCTGGGGCAGCGAGGCCAGGGCCCAGCGCTTGAGCTGGCCGTAATAGGGCTCGCGCCGCCAGGCCGTGGCCTGGCCCGGATCGACCTGGACGTGCAGGAAGCGCGTCTCGGGGTCGAGGCTCAGCACCATCTTGGCCTTGTCGGGCTTCCACTCGGGCCCGAGCCAGCCCTCGGTCATCCACAGGCAGTGGAAGGCGCGGCAATGCCCGGGCCGCGCGGCGTGGATGGCGCAGCCGCGCCCCGTCATCGCGTGGCGGCACCATTCGCCGGCGACGCTCTCGACGGCCGGCACGTCGTAGACCTTGCAGCAGAGCGTGCAGGCGCCGCAGGCCCGTCCGGGCGCGGGCTGGGAGTGGTGGCGGGCGGGATCGAACATGCGCTTCGGTCTGATCTGGGTTGTGCGCGGGGACCGCAACGGGCGGGCCGGCTTGTGCGGTGGCATCGCGCCGCTAGTGTGGCGGCGCTGCCGGACGGCCCCTCTCGCGACGCGAGGCCTCGACGGGCCTCTCACGTTCTTCAGGAAAGCGAAAGCAACGATGCTCTCGAACCTCGCCACCCGCGACGTCGAAACCCTGATCCACCCCTACACCAACCTCGCGGCCTTCCGCGAGACCGGCCCGCTCGTGCTGGAGCGCGGCCACGGCGTCTGGGTCTACGACACAGACGGGCGGCCCTACCTCGAGGGCATGGCGGGCCTGTGGTGCACGGCCCTCGGCTACTCCAACGAGGAGCTGGTGGAGGCGGCCCGCGAGCAGATGGCGCGCCTTCCCTTCACCCACCTGTTCTCCGGCCGCAGCCACGATCCGGCGATCGAGCTCGCCGAGACCCTGAAGGAGCTCTGCCCGATCCCGGTCTCGAAGATCTTCTTCACCTCCTCGGGCTCGGAGGCGAACGACACCCAGGTCAAGCTGACCTGGTACCTCAACAACGCGCTCGGCCGGCCGAGGAAGAAGAAGATCATCGCCCGCCAGAAGGGCTACCACGGCGTCACGGTGGCGTCGGCCTCGCTCACCGGCCTCACCGCCAACCACGCCGACTGGGACCTGCCGCTGCCGGGCTTCCTGCACACCGCCTGCCCGCACCACTACCGGGGCGCCGAGGCCGGCGAGAGCGAGGAGGACTTCTCCCGGCGCCTCGCCGGGGAACTCGAGGCCCTGATCCTGCGCGAGGGCCCCGACACGGTGGCGGCCTTCATCGCCGAGCCGGTGATGGGTGCCGGCGGCGCCATCGTGCCGCCGAAGGGCTACTTCGCGGCGATCGAGGCGGTGCTCGCCCGCCACGACGTGCGCCTGATCGCCGACGAGGTGATCTGCGGCTTCGGCCGCCTCGGCACCTGGTTCGGCTCGGAGGCGCTCGGCATGCGCCCCCACAGCCTGTCCTTCGCCAAGGCGCTCACCTCGGCCTACATGCCCCTCGGCGGCGTCACGGTCGACGAGACGCTCTACCAGGCGATGCTGGACGAGAGCCGCAAGATCGGCACGTTCGGGCACGGCACCACCTATTCCGGGCACCCGGTCGCCAGTGCCGTCGCCCTGAAGACGATCGAGATCTACCGGCGCGACCGCATCATCGAGGGCGCGGCCGGGAAGGCGCCCCACTTCCAGCGCCGGCTCGAGGCGCTCGCCGACCACCCGCTCGTCGGCGAGTCCCGGGGCCTCGGGCTGATCGGCGGCCTCGAGATCGTGGCCGACAAGGCGAGCAAGCGCCAGTACGACCCGAAGGCCGGCGTCGCCGCCCGCTGCGTCGCCTTCGCGCAGCAGGAAGGCCTGATCGTGCGCTTCCTCGCCGGGGACCGGGTCGCGGTCTGCCCGCCCCTGGTGATCCAGCCCGACGAGATCGACACCCTGTTCGACCGCCTCGGCGTCGCGCTCGACCGCACCCACGCCTGGATCCGCCAGGAAGGGCTGACGGCGGCGTGATCCCGGCGCGCGCCGCGCCGGCGCCGGGCACGCATCCTGCTTTGCGGACCCGGTCTTGCACCGCGTCCCGGACCCGAAGAGGCACCTGCCGTCGGCGGACGGGCGCCCTTCAACCTTGCGTCACGCGAGGGAGACGAGGTTGCTGCATCCGGGAGCGCCCCCCCGATGAAGCGTTACCCCCGCGATCGCGCCCCCTTGCTCGGGGTAACGGCCGCGCCGGCGACGGCCCGCGCCGGCCCGGGGCCTCGCGGCCGGCCCGCACGGCCCGGCCTGGGAGGACGCGGCGTTCATCGAGGCGGCGTGAGCCCCTGGCGCGGCGCGGGCCGCCTCCGCAGTGTCGCCGCAATCGCGGCGCCTCACACCGGGCCGCAGGGGAACTGTCCCCGCCCCGCGCGGGCCGCCGCCGGAGACCACGCAGGCGGCGGGAGGCGAGCACGCCCCCGGCCGCGGGAGCCCACCGATGCTGCTGATGCCGAGCCGCCGCCAGCTCCTGACGACGGCGGCGTTCCTCGGGCTCTCCACGAGCGCCTACGCGCTCGGGGTCGAGCCGGCCTGGCGCCTCGTCGTGACGCGCTACGCCCCGGCGCTGCCGCGCTGGCCGGCCGACCTGCGCCTGCGGATCGCGGTGCTGACGGATTTCCACGTCGGCGAGCCCTGGATGTCCCTCGGGCGCGTCGCCGACATCGTGGCGGTGACGAACGCCCTGCGGCCCGACCTGATCGTGCTCCTCGGCGACTACCCGGGCGTCGGCCGCGCGGTGTTGCGCCCGGTCGCCCTCCCGGATTTCGCCCGCGTGGCCGCGGGCCTCGCGGCGCCCCTCGGCGTGCACGCGATCCTCGGCAACCACGACTGGGAGGACGACCCGGTGGCGATGCGGGCCCGGCGCGGCCCGGTCGAGTCCCGGCGGGCGCTCGAGGCGCAGGGCATCGGCGTGATGGAGAACGCCGTCGTGCGGCTGAGCCACCGCGGCCGCCCGTTCTGGCTCGCGGGCCTCGCCGACCAGCAGGCCTTCTCCCGGCGCCGTCCCTGGCGGGGCCTCGACGACCTGCCCGGGACCCTCGCGCAGGTCACCGACGACGCCCCGGTGATCCTCCTGGCACACGAGCCCGACATCTTCACGACGGTGCCGGACCGGGTCGCCCTGACCCTGTCGGGCCACACCCATGGCGGCCAGGTCCGCGTCCTCGGCTACTCCCCGGTCGTGCCCTCCGCGTACGGCCAGCGCTTCGCCTACGGGCACGTCGTGGAGGACGGCCGCCACCTGATCGTCTCGGCCGGCCTCGGCACCAGCCAGGTCCCGATCCGCCTCGGCGTGCCGCCCGAGATCGTCCTGGTCACCCTGGGGACGGACCCGGCGGCCGGCGCGCAGGGCTGACGCCCCCGCCCGCCGGCCGCGCGCGTCACAGCGGGATGTTGTCGTGCTTCTTCCAGGGCTGCTCGGTCGCCTTGGTGCGCAGCATGGCGAGCGCCCGGGCGATGCGGCGGCGGGTCGAGTGCGGCATGATCACCTCGTCGATGTAGCCGCGCTCGGCGGCCACGAAGGGCGACATGAAGCGCTCCTCGTACTCGGCGGTGCGGGCCGCGATCTTGCCCGGGTCGCCGAGGTCCTGGCGGAAGATGATCTCCACCGCCCCCTTGGCGCCCATCACGGCGATCTGCGCCGTCGGCCAGGCGTAGTTCACGTCGCCGCCGACGTGCTTGGAGGCCATCACGTCGTAGGCGCCCCCGAAGGCCTTGCGGGTGATGATGGTGACGAGCGGCACCGTCGCCTGGCTGTAGGCGAACAGGAGCTTAGCGCCGTGCTTGATCAGGCCGCCGTATTCCTGCGCGGTGCCCGGCAGGAAGCCCGGCACGTCGACGAAGGTGACGATCGGGATCGAGAAGGCGTCGCAGAAGCGCACGAAGCGCGCCGCCTTGCGGGAGGCGTCGGAATCGAGCACCCCCGCCAGCACCATGGGCTGGTTGGCGACGAACCCGACCGTGCGGCCCTCGAGCCGGCCGAAGCCCGTGATGATGTTGCGGGCGTAGGCGCCCTGGATCTCGAAGAAGTCGCCCTCGTCCGCCACCCGGCGGATCAGCTCGCCCATGTCGTAGGGCTTGTTGGGATTGTCGGGGATCAGGGTGTCGAGGCTGCGGTCGGCCCGCCCCGGATCGTCGAAGCTCTCGATTTCCGGCACGCCCGCCTGGTTGTTGGCGGGCAGGAAGTCCATCAGCCGGCGGATCTGCAGCAGCGCCTCGACGTCGTTCTCGTAGGAGCCGTCGGCGATCGAGGACTTGCTGGTGTGGACCTTGGCGCCGCCGAGCTCCTCGGCCGTCACCACCTCGTTCGTCACCGTCTTCACCACGTCGGGCCCGGTCACGAACATGTAGCTCGTGTCGCGGACCATGAAGATGAAGTCGGTCATCGCCGGCGAGTAGACGTCGCCGCCCGCGCACGGGCCCATGATCACCGAGATCTGCGGGATCACCCCCGAGGCGGTGACGTTGCGCTTGAAGACCTCGCCGTAGCCGCCGAGCGCCGCCACGCCCTCCTGGATGCGGGCGCCGCCGGCGTCGAACAGCCCGATGATCGGCGCGCGCATCTTCAGGGCCATGTCCTGGACCTTGATGATCTTCTGCGCGTGCGCCTCGGAGAGCGAGCCGCCGAAGACCGTGAAGTCCTTGGAGAACACGAACACCGTGCGGCCGTTGATGGTGCCCCAGCCCGTGATGACGCCGTCGCCCGGGATCTTCTGGCGCTCCATCCCGAAATCGATCGAGCGGTGCTGCACGAACATGTCGAACTCCTCGAACGACCCCGAGTCGAGGAGGAGTTCGACGCGCTCCCGCGCCGTGAGCTTGCCGCGCCGGTGCTGGGCCGCCACCCGGCCCTCGCCGCCGCCGAGCCGGGCCTGCGCGCGCCGCTGGTCCAGCCGTTCGAGGATGTCCTTCATGCCTGTGGCCCGTCCCTGGAGGTGTCGCGCGCCCGCGCGGTGGGGCTTGGCGGTAGCCGCGCAGGCGGCCTTAGAGCATTTTCCGGCGAAGTGGACACCGGTTCGCCGCAGACAATGCGGCAGCCTCAAAAACCTGGAGCAGCGGCCGATGGCAGCGTGATCGGATGCTGCTCTAGAGCATGTGCCGACGGCGTGGCAACGGCCCCGTGGCCGGGAGAGCGAGTTCGGACCGCCGGGAGCCCGCCGGGGCGCGCACCGGCGCCGCGCCCCGGTCAGCGCACGGGGCGGCGCGGCCGCCGGCCCCCGGCGTCAGAACACGATCTGGCCGGGCTTCTCCTCGCGGGCGAGGCGCAGGAGGTTCTGGCCGTAATTGGTCTTGGCGAAGAGCTGCCCGCGGGCCGTCACCTGCTCGCGGGTGATGAAGCCCTGCACGTAGGCGATCTCCTCCAGGCAGGCGACCTGCATGCCCTGGCGGTGCTGGATCACCCGGACGAACTCGCCCGCCTCGAGCAGGTTGTCGTGGGTCCCGGTGTCGAGCCAGGCGTAGCCGCGCGACATGCACTCGACGTGAAGCTGGCCGCGGTCGAGGTAGGCCTGGTTGACGTCGGTGATCTCGAGCTCGCCGCGGGGCGACGGCGTCACCGCCGCGGCGATGTCGAGCACCTGGTTGTCGTAGAAGTAGAGGCCCGTCACCGCCCACGGCGATTCGGGGTTCACGGGCTTCTCGACCAGCTTGAGCGGGCGGCCCTGCTTGTCGAGGGTCACGACCCCGTAGCTCTCCGGGTGGTCGACGTGGTAGGCGAACACCGTCGCGCCGGTCTCCCGCTCCCGCGCGCGGCGCAGCAATTGCTGCATCCCGGCGCCGAAGAACAGGTTGTCGCCGAGCACGAGGGCGACCGGGTCGCTGCCGACGAACTCGCGGCCGATGACGAAGGCCTGCGCCAGGCCCTCGGGGCGCGGCTGGAGCGCGTAGGAGAACCGCACGCCGAACTGCTCGCCGGTTCCGAACAGGCGCTTGTAGTTGTCCAGGTGCTCCGGCGAGGAGATCACCAGGATGTCGCGGATGCCGGCCAGCATCAGCACCGAGACCGGATAGTAGATCATCGGCTTGTCGTAGACCGGCAGGAGCTGCTTGTTGATCGCCAGCGTCGCCGGGTGCAGCCGGGTGCCGGAGCCGCCAGCCAGGACGATGCCCTTCATGATAGTGTCTCCTCAGGCCTGCTTGGCCGGGCCGATCAATTGATCGAGGATGTCGTCGAGCGCCGCCGTCCAGGGACGCGGCACGATGCCGAAGGCTTGCGTCAGCGTCTCGGTCGAGAGCTCGGAATTGGCCGGCCGCCGGGCCGGCGTCGGGAAGGCCGAGGTCGGGATCGGCTCGACCGGCACCGAGCGGGCGCCGCGGGCCTGCGCGCCCGCCATGATCCCGCGGGCGAAGCCGCACCAGGTCGTCGCGCCGGCATTGACGCAGTGGTAGGTGCCGGCGGGCGCGCCCGGATCCTCGGCGAGGCGCAGGGCGATCGCCGCGAGCGCCGCCGCGAGGTCGCCCGCGGAGGTCGGGCAGCCGCGCTGGTCGTCCACCACCGTGAGCCGGTCGCGCTCGGCGGCGAGCCGCAGCATCGTCTTCACGAAGTTGGCCCGGTGCGGGCTCACCACCCAGGCGGTGCGCACCACGGCGTGCCGCGGGTTGGTGGTGCGCACCGCCAGTTCGCCCGCCGCCTTGCTGGCGCCGTAGACGCTCGTCGGGCGCACCGGGGCGTCGGTGGCGTAGGCCCCCTCCCCGCTGCCGTCGAAGACGTAGTCGGTCGAGACGTGGACGATCGGGATCCCGGCCCGGGCCGTCGCGGCCGCCAGGTAGGCGGGGGCGAGCGCGTTGAGGCGCCAAGCCGCGCCGACCTCGCCCTCGGCCTTGTCCACCGCCGTGTAGGCGGCGGTGTTGATCACCGCGCGCCAGGGGCGCTCCGCCACCGCGGCCGCCACCGCCGCCTCGTCGGTGACGTCGAGGGCCGCGCGCGCCGGCGCGTGGACCGCGACCCCGGGCCCCCAGGCACGGCGCGCCAGCTCGGTGCCGACCTGGCCGCCGCCGCCGAGGATCAGGATCTCGTGCGCCATTTGTCCCTCACTCGCCCGACAGGCCGAGGCGCTCGCCGGAGTAGCGGCCCTCGCGGATCGGCCGCCACCAGCCCTCGTTCTCCAGGTACCAGCGCACCGTGTCCTCGAGCGCCTGCTCGAAGGTCCGGCTCGGGCTGTAGCCCACCTCGGCCTCGGCCTTGCTCGGGTCGATGGCGTAGCGCCGGTCGTGGCCGGGGCGGTCCGTCACGAAGGCGATCAGGCGGTCGTGCGGGCCGGCATCGGGCCGCAGGCGGTCGAAGATCGCGCACAGCGTCCTGACCACGTCGAGGTTGTTGCGCACCGAGCGCCCGCCGAGCAGGTAGGTCTCGCCGATCCGGCCCTTCTCCAGCACCGCCACCAGGCCGCGGGCGTGGTCCTCGACGTGGATCCAGTCGCGCTCGTTCTGCCCGTCGCCGTAGACCGGCAGCGGCTTGCCCTCGAGGGCGTTGAGGATCATCAGCGGGATCAGCTTCTCGGGGAAGTGCCGCGGCCCGTAATTGTTCGAGCAGTTCGTCACCAGCACCGGCAGCCCGTAGGTCTCGTGCCAGGCCCGGGCCAGGTGGTCGGACGCCGCCTTCGAGGCGGAGTAGGGCGAGCGCGGATCGTAGCGGCTGTCCTCGGTGAAGAAGCCGCCCGGCGGCAGCGAGCCGTAGACCTCGTCGGTCGAGACGTGCAGGAACCGGAAGGCCGCGCGCTCGGGCCCGGCGAGGCTGGCGTAGAAGGCGCGGGCGGCCTCCAGCATCACCTGCGTGCCGACCACGTTGGTGCGGATGAACGCGCCCGGCCCCGTGATGGAGCGGTCGACGTGGCTCTCGGCGGCCAGGTGCATCACCGCCTGCGGCCGGAACTCCTCGAACAGGGCCGCGACGCGCTCGTGGTCGCAGATGTCGGCCTGGGCGAAGCGGTGCCGGTCGTTGCCCTTCAGGGGCATCAGCGAGATCGGGTTCGCCGCGTAGGTGAGCGCGTCGAGCGTGAGGACCTCGTGGCCGAGGTCCTGGACGAGGTGCAGGACCAGGGCCGAGCCGATGAAGCCGCAGCCGCCCGTGACGAGGATGCGCATGGCGAAGACGATCTCCTGGAGGTGGGTTCAGGGAGCGGCGCCGCTCCCCCGTATGGGCTCGATGTCGGCGCGGGACCGCGGCACGGAGCGCCCCGGTCCCGCCCGGGTGTCACGCCGGTCCGCCCGCCCCGGCCGATGCACGGGCAGGTTGCGGCCATCCCGGGCTCAGAACAAGGCCGGCAGCGCGGCGAAGCGCGGCGCGACCTTGTCCTTGTCCGACAGGACCGCGCGCTCGGCCGTCACCGGCCAGTCGATGCCGAGCTCCGGGTCGTTCCAGAGCAGGTTGCCGTCGTGCTCGCGGCTGTAGACGCCCCCGGCCACCTTGTAGGCGACCATGGTGTCGGGCTCGAGCGTGCAGAAGGCGTGGGCGAAGCCGATCGGGATGTAGAGCTGGTGGCCGTTCCCGGCGTCGAGCCGGGCCGCCACGTGCCGGCCGTAGGTCGGGGACTCCCGGCGCAGGTCGACGGCCACGTCCAGGATCGCCCCGGCGAGCACCCGCACCAGCTTCGCCTGGGCGAAGGGATGGCGCTGGAAGTGCAGGCCGCGCACAGTGCCGGTCTGGGCCGAGAAGGATTGGTTGTCCTGGATGAACGCGTCCTCGATGCCGCCCTCGGCCAGGAGGTCGGCGCGGTAGGTCTCGGAGAACCAGCCGCGATCGTCCCCGAAGCGCTTGGGCACGACCAGCTTCACGGCCGGGATCTCTTGGGTGATGACCTGCATTGCTCGACCGTTCCTTCCTGTCCACGGCGGGCCGGGTTCCGGCCGGCCCCGGCAACCGTCGGACCGCTCCTGCCGGCCGGTCGTGGCCTCACCGCGTCCGCACGGCCGCATCGCGGTGGAGCCCAGGCGTCGGCCACATGCCCTCTACTTCGTCACGTCTGGCCTGGCAACCGGAATTGGTGACATATTGGGCACACGACTCGCTGTAGTCTGCCGGGGATCGCCGCGTTGCCCCGCCCGATCCTGATCGACGTCGTGCACGACCGGATCCGGACGTTGCGTCATGCCCCCGCGAGCGCGGCCTGGATCGCCTCCAGGGCCGCCTCGGCCGCCGCCCCGTCGGGCCCGCCCGCCTGGGCCATGTCCCGGCGCCCGCCCCCGCCCTTGCCGCCGAGGCGCTCGGCGCCCGCCCGCACCAGCGCCACCGCGTCGAACCGCTCGGTCAGGTCCTGGGTGACGCCGACCACGAGGCCGGCCTTGCCGTCGGGCGCCACGCCCACGATGGCGACGATGCCGGAGCCGAGCCGAGTCTTGCCCTCGTCGGCGAGGCTCTTGAGGTCCCGCATCTCGACGCCTTGCACGGCGCGTGCCATCAGCTTCGTCCCGGCGACCTCGCGGACCGACGCGTCGGCGTCCTCGCCCCCGCCCCCCATGGCGAGCTTGCGCCGGGCGTCCGCGAGCTCCCGCTCCAGGCGGCGGCGGTCCTCGATCAGGGCGGCGAGGCGCCCGGGCGCCTCGGACGGCGGCACCTTGAGGAGGAGCGCCAGGGCGGCGAGCTGCCGGCTCTCGCCGGCGAGGTGGCGGCGCGCCGCGTCGCCGGTCATCGCCTCGATGCGGCGCACGCCCGCGCCGACGGCGCTGTCGCCCAGCACCGTGACGACGCCGATGTCGCCGGTGCGACCGACATGCGTGCCGCCGCAGAGCTCGACCGAGAAGGTGCGCGGGCGGCCGTCCGGCGCGGCGTCGGCACCCATCGAGACGACCCGCACCTCCTCGCCGTACTTCTCGCCGAACAGCGCCCGGGCACCCGACGCGATCGCGTCGTCGACCGCCATCAGCTTCGTCACCACGGGCCCGTTCTGAAGCAGCACCCGGTTGGCGATCGCCTCGACCCGGGCGACCTCGTCGTCGTTCATCGGCTTGGGATGGCTGAAGTCGAAGCGCAGCCGGTCGGGCGCCACGAGGGAGCCCTTCTGGGCGACGTGGTCGCCGAGCACCTGGCGCAGGGCCTCGTGCAGCAGGTGGGTGGCCGAGTGATTGGCCCGCACGGCCGCGCGGCGGGCGTGGTCAACCCTCAGCTCGATCGCCTGGCCGACGCAGAGGCGTCCCTCCTCGACCGTGACGTGGTGGACGACGACGTCGCCGAGCTTCTTCTCGGTCGCGGTGACGCGGGCGCGCAGGCCCGGCCCGGCAAGCGTCCCGGTGTCGCCGACCTGGCCGCCGGACTCGCCGTAGAACGGCGTCTGGGTCGCGACCAGGAGGCCGTCCTCCCCGGCCCCGAGCGCCTCGACCTCGGCGCCGCCGCGCACAAGCGCGGCGACCACGGCCTCCGCCGCCTCGGCCTCGTAGCCCAGGAACTCGGTCGCGCCGGTGCGCTCGCGCAGCCCGTACCACAGCGTCTCGGTGGCGGCCTCGCCGGAGCCCGACCAGGCGGCGCGGGCCGCGGCGCGCTGGCGCTCCATCGCGGCCCGGAAGGTCTCGGTGTCGACGCCGATGCCCCGGGCCTTCAGGGCGTCCTGGGTCAGGTCGAGGGGGAAGCCGTAGGTGTCGTAGAGCGTGAAGGCGGTCTCGCCCGAGAGGTTCTGGCCGGCCGCGAGGTCGCGGGTCTCCGCGTCGAGGATCGACAGGCCGCGCTCGAGCGTGCGGCGAAAGCGCGTCTCCTCGAGCCGCAGCGTCTCGCCGATCAGCGCCTCGGCCCGCACCAGCTCGGGGTAGGCCTGGCCCATCTCGCGCACCAGCGTGGGCACCAGGCGGTACATCATCGGGTCGCGCGAGCCCAGGAGCTGGGCGTGGCGCATGGCCCGGCGCATGATCCGGCGCAGCACGTAGCCGCGGCCCTCGTTGCCCGGCAGCACGCCGTCGGCGACGAGGAACGCGGAGGCGCGCAGGTGGTCGGCGATGACCCGGTAGGAGGCGGTCTCCCGGCCCTCGGGCGCCCGCCCGACGGCGTGCGCCACGGCGTCGATCAGGCTGCGGAACAGGTCGGTGTCGTAGTTGCTCTTGCAGCCCTGGAGGATCGCCGCCATGCGCTCGAGGCCCATGCCGGTGTCGATCGAGGGCCGCGGCAGGTCGACCCGGTTGCCCGGCTCGATCTGCTCGTACTGCATGAAGACGAGGTTCCAGAACTCGAGGAAGCGGTCGCCGTCCTCGTCCGGGCTGCCGGGCGGGCCGCCCTGGAGCTCGGGGCCCTGGTCGATGAAGATCTCCGAGCACGGACCGCAGGGGCCGGTATCGCCCATCTGCCAGAAATTGTCCGAGGTGCCGATGCGGATGATGCGCTCGTCGGGCATGCCCGCGATCTTGCGCCACAGGGACGCGGCGTCCTCGTCCTGCGCGTAGACGGTGACGAGGAGGCGCTCGGGCGAGAGGCCGAATTCCCGGGTGACGAGGTTCCAGGCGAGCTCGATGGCGTGCGGCTTGAAGTAGTCGCCGAACGAGAAATTGCCCAGCATCTCGAAGAAGGTGTGGTGCCGGGCCGTGTACCCGACGTTGTCGAGATCGTTGTGCTTGCCGCCCGCGCGCACGCATTTCTGGGCCGTGGTGGCGCGCTGGTAGGGGCGCTTCTCGACGCCGGTGAAGACGTTCTTGAACTGCACCATGCCGGCATTGGTGAACATCAGGGTCGGGTCGTTGCGCGGCACCAGCGGCGACGACGGCACGACCTCGTGTCCGTGCCTGGCGAAGTAGTCGAGGAACGTGGACCGGATCTCGTTGACGCCACTCATCGGGACAGACTCTGCGGAATGCGGGCCAGGGACGCGGCAGGAGGCGCGGGCGGCCCCGGATGCGTGAGGCTGTCTTTAGTCAGGCGCCTCCCCCGTGTCGAGGCGCGCGCCCGCCGCTATCTCGGGGACCGGTGGCCCGCCGCCCCCCGCATTCCCCGCACGGACCCCTGCCGATGCCCGTCGAAATCCGCCTCCTCGCCTTCTCGGTCCTCCTGGGATCCGCCCACATCGCGGCGGCCTCCGCGGCGGCCTCGCCTGGGCGGCCTCCAGCCGCGTATCGCCCGGCGCCCCGGCAGAGGGCGCGGCCGGGCGCCTGGAGCGCGCCTCGCGCAACGTCTTCGAGACGTTCCCGCTCTTCGCCGCCCTGGTGCTCGCCGCGGCGGCCATCGGCCGGCACAACACCGCGGTGACGACGGGCGCCCACCTCTACGTCTGGGCCCGCCTCGCCGACCTGCCGCTCTACGGCTTCGGCGTGCCGTGGCTGCGCACCCTGGTCTGGGGCGTGGCGATGGTCAGCATCGGCTTCGTGTTCGTCGGCCTGTTCACGCGGATCGGGCCGTTCGT
This sequence comes from Methylobacterium crusticola, assembly GCF_003574465.1. Lineage (GTDB taxonomy): Bacteria > Pseudomonadota > Alphaproteobacteria > Rhizobiales > Beijerinckiaceae > Methylobacterium > Methylobacterium crusticola. Next base: position 39,216 of record NZ_KZ984610.1, on the reverse strand, counting down.
GCGCTGAGCGCGACGGCCCCGGCGACGCGCCGGGGCCGTCGCGCCAAGGCCGCCCCGGTCGGGACGGCCGCGGTCCCCGGTCCGTCTCCGGAATCCCGGGTCCGCCGGGTTGCCGGCGACGGACCCTTCCTGCGAGTCGGCGGGAGGCGGCTTCAGGCCGCCCCCTCGTCGAGGTCGTCGGCGGTCGGCGTCGCGTTCTCCAGGATGCGGTCGGCGACGAGGCCCGAGTTCTGGCGGATCGAGGCCTCGATCCGGTTCGCGATGTCGGGGTTGTCCTTCAGGAACCCCTTCGAGTTCTCGCGGCCCTGGCCCAGGCGCTGGCTGTCGTACGAGAACCAGGCGCCCGACTTCTCGACGATGCCGGCCTTGACGCCGAGGTCGATCAACTCGCCGACCTTCGACACGCCCTCACCGAACATGATGTCGAACTCGACCTGCTTGAACGGCGGCGCCACCTTGTTCTTGACCACCTTGACCCGGACGCTGTTGCCGATCGGCTGGTCGCGATCCTTGAGGGTCGAGATCCGCCGGATGTCGAGGCGGACCGAGGCGTAGAACTTCAGCGCGTTGCCGCCCGTGGTGGTCTCGGGGCTGCCGTACATCACGCCGATCTTCATCCGGATCTGGTTGATGAAGATCACCATGCAGTTCGAGCGCGAGATCGAGCCCGTGAGCTTGCGCAGGGCCTGGCTCATCAGCCGGGCCTGGAGGCCGGGCTGCTGGTCGCCCATCTCGCCCTCGATCTCGGCCCGGGGCGTCAGCGCGGCCACCGAATCGACCACCAGCACGTCGATGGCGCCGGAGCGCACCAGGGTGTCGGTGATCTCGAGGGCCTGCTCGCCGGTGTCGGGCTGCGAGATCAGGAGGTCGTCGAGGTTGACGCCGAGCTTGCGGGCGTAGATCGGGTCGAGGGCGTGCTCGGCGTCCACGAAGGCGCAGACGCCGCCCTTCTTCTGCGCCTCCGCCACGGTGTGGAGGGCGAGCGTGGTCTTGCCCGACGATTCGGGGCCGTAGATCTCCACCACCCGGCCGCGCGGGAGGCCGCCGACCCCGAGGGCGATGTCGAGGCCGAGCGACCCCGTGGAGACGGTCTCGACCTCCTGCACCTTGTCGTTCTTGCCAAGCCGCATGATCGAGCCCTTGCCGAAGGCGCGCTCGATCTGGGCGAGGGCGGCATCGATCGCCTTCGACTTGTCTTTGTCCATGGTCGGGTTTTCCACCAGTCGCATCTGGGGCTGAGCCATCGTGGGCGGGTCCTTATGGCACGGGGGCGGTCGAAGTCTCAATGCGCGCGGCAGCTCTCATGTACTTGTTTTGTTCTCCTTTCGCAAGGGCGCCGGCGCCTTGTCCACCGGTCGCGGCCGCCCCCGGTGCCGGGGGCGGCCGCGACCGGGACCTACCCGGCCATGGTGGTCTTCACCGTCTCGACGAGCTGCTTGAGGCTGAAGGGCTTGGGCAGGAAGTTGAACTCCTCGCCCTCAGGCAGGTTCTTGCGGAAGGCGTCCTCGGCGTAGCCCGAGACGAAGATCACCCGCAGGTCGGGATGGGCCTTGCGCAGCTCGCGCAGGAGCGTCGGCCCGTCCATCTCGGGCATGACCACGTCGGACACGACGAGGTCCACCGGCACCTCGCGCCCGGCCATGATCTGGAGCGCCTCGAGGCCCGAGGCGGCCTCCAGCACGGTGTAGCCGCGGGCGGTGAGCGCCCGGGCGTTGACGGCCCGCACCGGGTCCTCGTCCTCCACGAGCAGGATCGTGCCGTGGCCGGTGAGGTCGCGGGCCGGCGGCTTCGCCGGGGGGGCGCCCTGCGGGACCGGGGGGCTCTGCCCCGCGGGGGGCGCCTCGGCCGGCTCGGCCTCCGGCACCGGCACGTGGCGCGGCAGGTAGATGGCGAACACCGTGCCCTGCCCCATCGTCGAGCGCACGTCGATGTAGCCGCCCGACTGCTTGACGATGCCGAACACCGTCGAGAGGCCGAGGCCCGTGCCCTTGTTGACCTCCTTGGTGGTGAAGAACGGCTCGAAGATCTTCTCCATCACCTCCGGCGTCATGCCGGTGCCGGTGTCGGTGACCTCCACCAGCACGCAGTCGGCGGCCGGCAGGCCCGGGAGCTGGAGGGCGCCGGCCGCCTCGGCCGCCACGTTGGCGGTGCGGATCAGCAGGCGGCCGCCGGTCGGCATGGCGTCGCGGGCGTTGACCGCGAGGTTCACGATCACCTGCTCGAACTGGTTGACGTCGGCCTTGACCGGCCAGAGGTCGCGGCCGTGCTTGAGGTCGAGCTCGACGCGCTCGCCGAGGAGGCGCTTGAGCAGGAGGGTCAGGTCCGAGAGCGCCTCGCCGAGGTGGATCACCTCCGGCCGCAGGGTCTGGCGGCGCGAGAAGGCGAGCAGCTGGCGCACCAGGCTCGCGGCCCGGTTGGCGTTCTGCTTGATCTGCATGATGTCCTGGAAGGCCGGGTCCGTCGGCCGGTGGCTCGCCAGCAGCAGGTCCGAGTAGCCGATGATCGCCTGGAGGACGTTGTTGAAATCGTGCGCGATGCCGCCGGCGAGCTGGCCCACCATCTCCATCTTCTGGGCCTGGTTGATCTGCTGCTGGAGCTGGTGCTGGTCGGTGGTGTCGAGGGCGTAGAGGATCACGGCCTCCGCGGCCCCCTCGGCGGCGGCGCCGACCGCCCGGCCCTCGGGGCTGAGCCAGATCCGGGCCGAGCGGTTGCCCGGGGCCGCCACGGCGATCTCGACCGGCGGCACGTCGCCGCGCCCCTCGGAGGCGAGGCGGAAGCCGGCCTCGAGGTTCGGGCGGTCGCGCTCGGCCACGAAGTCGCGCACCGGCGGGCCGACCTCGCTGCCGTCGCTCGTGCGCGGCAGGGTGCCGAACAGCCGGGCGAAGGAGGCGTTGGCGCGCATCACCCGGCCGTCGGGCGCGAGGGTCGCGACGGCGACCGGGCTCGTGTTGAAGAAGCGGTCGAAGCGCACCTCGGCGGCGCGGCGCGGGTCGTCGTTCTCCTCGCCGGCGGAGCGGTTGAGCACGAGGGTCCGGGAGGCGCCGGGCCGGCCGTCCTGCCCGTAGGCGACCCGGTGGTAGAGCCGGGCCGAGAGCGGGTGGCCGTTGCGCCGGCGCAGGTCGAGGTCGAAGCGGTCGGTGCGCACCTCGCCGGGCTGCCCCTTGCCGCCGACCAGCACCTCGCCGAGCTCGCCCGGCAGGATCTCGGCGAGGCGCAGGCCCCCGGAGCCGACCTGCGCGAGGTCGTGCCCGAGCCAGGAGGCGAGCGTCGCGTTCATGTAGACGACGGCCCCGCGGGGATCGATGGACAGGAAGCCCGCGGGCGCGTGGTCGAGGTAGTCGATGGCGTGCTGGAGCTCCTGGAAGACGTTCTCCTGGCGCTCGCGCTCGTGGGTGATGTCGCTGACGCTCCACAGCGCCACCGGGCGCCGGGCGAGGGGCAGCGGGCGGACAGCGATGCGGTACCAGGCGAAGTCGCGCTCGGCCGCGCCGCCGGGCGGGGGCGCCATGCGGATCTCCTCCGAGAGGCTGCGGCCCTCGCGGGCGGCCTGGGCCAGGCGGTAGACCGCCTCGGACACCTCGGGCGAGCCCATGAAGACGCGCTCGACCGGGCGCAGGTTGGAGAAGGTGTCGCTGCCCGCCACCGCGAGGTAGGCGGCGTTGGCGTAGATCGGCCGGTTGCCGTCCTCGACGGCGATCATCCCGTCGGGCGCGGCGTCGACCACCGCCTTGGTGACGTCGTTGCGGGTGCCCTGGCCGGTGAGCTGGATCGCCCCGATCGCGAGGGCGAAGAGGCAGAACACGCCCGCCATGGCGAGGAGCGCGAGCAGCCCGAGGATGATCGGCTGCGCCTGGTCGTTGGCGACGAAGCTCAGGCCCACCGCGGCGCCGACGAGGAGGCCCGCCAGCAGCAGCAGCAGGCTGACCCGCCCCGGGCGCTCCGAGCGGTCGAGGGCGGCCTCGGCCGCGGGATGGCTCAACTCAGGCATGACGCCTCGATACTCCTGCGGCACGGGGCCGGCGCCGCGCGACGGGCCGGCGGACGCGGGCCATCGCCGCGGCCGCCCCGCCGCGGGCGGACCGCGCGGGGCCTGTCCCCGGAATGCCTCGGAAAGATGGCGTTTCCGGGAGCCCGCGGCGGTGCCCGCGCGCGAAGGTCCGCGCCAGGCGGTCGAGCGCCTGCGCGCCGCGGGTCCCGACCGGTTATGCCCGAGCCCGCCGGGGCGGCAAGCCGGAGATTGCGGACGCCTCGGCTCATCGGCGCCGCCGCAGGTTCAGGACGTAGCCGATGACCTCGGCGACCGCCTTGTAGTGCTCGGCCGGGATCGGGGCGTCGATCTCCACGGCGGCGTGCAGGGCGCGGGCGAGGGGCGGGTTCTCGATCACCGGGACGCCGGCCCCGGCCGCCACCTCGCGCATGCGCAGGGCGAGCGCGTCGACCCCCTTGGCGACGCACACGGGCGCGGCCATGCCGGTCTCGTAGCGCAGGGCGACCGCGAAGTGGGTCGGGTTGGCGACCACCACGGTGGCGGTCGGCACCGCCGCCATCATGCGCTTCTTCACCCGGGCGGCGCGCAACTGCCTCATGCGCCCCTTGATCTCCGGGTTGCCCTCCTGCTCCTTCATCTCCTCCTTGAGCTCGTGCTTGGACATGCGCAGGCGCGCCCGCCAGCGGAAGCGCTGGTAGAGCGCGTCGCCCAGGGTGACGACGACGTAGGCCGCGAGCACCGCCCCCATCAGGCGCAGCGCCAGCGCGAGCGTGCCCTGGAGCACCCCCGCCGGCTCGAGGCGCGCGAAGGCGTCGAGGCGGTCGCGCTCGCGCCACAGCACCACCCCGGCCGCCGTGCCCACGAGGGCGATCTTGACGATGCCCTTGCCGAACTGGACCCAGGCCTCGAGGCCGAACAGGCGCTTGAGGCCCGCCTTCGGGGAGACCCGGCTCCACTGCGCGCCGAGGGTCTCGGTGGTCCAGACCAGGGGGTGCTGGAGCAGGCCGCCGGCGAGCCCCGCGGCCGCCACGGCGCCCACCGGCAGCGCGAGCGCGACGCCCGCCGCGATCAGCGCCCGGCGGCCGAGGGCCGCGTAGGCGGCGGGATCCTGGGGCACCTCGTGCAGGTGCATCAGGAAGGCGCGCAGGTCGAGCAGCATGCCGCGCGCGACGGAGCCCGCGCCGACGAGCAGCACGACTGTGAAGGCGCCGAGCATCAGCAGGGTGTTGACCTCCTGGCTCGTTGCGACGTCGCCGCGCTTGATCGCGTCGTCGAGCCGCTTCTGGCTCGGCTCCTCGGTGCGGTCCTCCTGCTCGGCGCCCTCGGCCATCGCTCAGGCCCGGCCCAGGACCGCGAGCCAGCGGCCGAGGTCGTCCACGAACACGCCCATCATCGCCCCGAGGGTGGCCAGGAACACCGCCATGCCGATCAGGATCGCGGCCGGGGTGGCGACGAAGAACACCTGCATCTGGGGCATCAGGCGCGAGAGCACGCCGAGGCCGAGGTTGAACAGGATGCCGAAGGCGATGAACGGCGCCGAGATCTGCACGGCGAGCGAGAACCCCCGCGCCACCGCCCGGACCGCGAAGGCGGCGGCGTCGCCGGTGGACGGCACGCCGACCGGCGGCATCAGGGCGTAGCTGTCGCGGATGCCGGCGATCGCCAGGTGGTGGAGGTCGGCGGCGAGCACCAGGGTGAGGCCGAGCAGGCTCAGGAAGCTGCCGAGCGTCGCCTGCTGGTTGCCGAGGGTCGGGTCCACCGTCATCGCGTAGGCGAGGCCGAGCTGCTGGGCCACGATGGTGCCGGCGGTCTGGAGGGCGGCGATGATCGCCCGCACGCTCAGGCCGAGGACCAGCCCGACCGCGATCTCGCCGATCAGGACGCCGATCAGGCCCGGCCCGGCCGTGGTCGGCAGGAGCGGCCGGGCCACCGGGAACAGCACCAGGGCGAGCAGGAGGGCGAAGCCGAGGCGCAGCCGCGGCGACACCATCTGCTCGCCGATGCCCGGCATGAGCATCACGAGCGTGCCGACCCGCGCGAAGGTGAGCAGGTAGGCCGCGGCGATGCCGGGGAGCAGCAGGTTCATGACGGCGGGAATCTTGGCGTCGGGATCATGGCTTCGGGGAGCACGGGCGCGTCAGCCGCCGGCCGCGATCCGGGCGGCGATGCGGGTCATGTAGCCGGCGAGCGCGTCGCCCATGAACGGCAGCATCAGCAGCAGGGCCGCGAACACCGCGACGATCTTGGGCACGTAGATCAGCGTCTGCTCCTGGATCTGGGTCAGGGCCTGGAGCAGCGACACCACGAGCCCGACCACCAGGGCCACCACCATCAGGGGGCCGGCCACCTTGAGGAAGGTCACGATGCCGTCGCGGGCGACGTCGAGGAGGGCGAGGCCGGTCATGGGCGTCAGATCTGCATCCGCATGATGTCCTCGTAGGCCGAGATCACCCGGTCGCGCACGGCCACGAGGGTCTGGAGCGCGGTCTCGCTCTCGGCCACCGCCGTGACCACGTCGACCACGTTGGCCTTGCCGGCCGCCACCGCCATCGCCTGCGCGTCGCTGCGCTTGCCGGCCTCCGCCACGCCGTCGAGGGCCGAGGTCAGGAGCTGGCCGAACCCGGATTCCGCCTTGCCGGCCGGGCGGGCCGGCGCGCCCCGGCCGATGTTCTGGATCGCCGCGTAGGCGCCGGCCGCGAAGGCGTTGGTGGGCATGGTCAGGCCTTCAGGATGTCGAGCGTGCGGGAGATCATGCGGCGCGCCGCCGTGACCATGTTGAGGTTGGCCTCGTAGGAGCGCTGGGCCTCGCGCATGTCGACGGTCTCGACCAGCATGTTGACGTTGGGCATCCGCACCTCGCCGTTCGCGTCGGCGGCGGGGTTGCCGGGCTCGTGCTTGGTGCGGAACGGCGCTTGGTCGCGGCGCACCCGGCCGAGATCGACCACCGTCGCGTCGAGCTCCCGGTCGAGGTGGTTCGAGAACGTCGGCACCTTGCGCCGGTAGGGCTCGGCGCCGGCGCTGGCGGGCGCCGAATCAGCGTTGGCCATGTTCTCCGAGATCACCCGCATCCGCCCCGACTGCGCCTTGAGGCCCGAGGCCGCGATGCCGATCGCCTTCACGAAATCCACGATGCCGCTCCCTTGGCGAACCCGCGCCCCGCGGCCCGCCCGTACCGCCCGCCGCTCGCCGCCCGCTACTTGCCGCCCGCTACTTGCCGCCCGCTACTTGCCGCCCGCTACTTGCCGCCCGCTACTTGCCGCCCGCTACTTGCCGACCGCGAGCCGCAGCATCTGCAGGCTCTTCTGGTAGAGCGAGGCGGCGAGCTGGTAGTCGGCCTGGTTGTCGCCGGCCTTCATCATCTCGTCCTCGAGGCTGACGGCGTTGCCGCTCGGCATCACCTCGAACCGCGTGCCCGTGCGCTCCGCCGACGGGCGGGCCGGGCCCGAGCCCGCGAGGTGCATCGCGCTCGTGCGCTCGACCCCGACCCCGCCGAGGCCCGCCGCCACACTGCCGTCGGCCATGAACCGCGGCGCCTTCAGGTCGCGGGACCGGAAGTTCGGCGTGTCGGCGTTGGCGACGTTCTCGGCCAGCACTTTCTGCCGGCTCTGCTGCCACTGCATGCGGTTGCGCAGCATCGTGACGAGGGGGAGATCGGTGACCGACACGGCAGGCCCTTCCGGGTTCGACGGGCAAAATCTGCCGGGTTCATGGTTAAGGCCGCGTTAAGGACCGGCGCGGTGCGGCGTCCCGTCCCGGGGCCGGGTTCCGGCGGGGATTTGCCCCGGCCGCCGGCGGCGCGGGCGCTCCCGGAGCGCTTCCCTCGGCCGCCGGGGGCCGTGCGGGCGCCCGCGCCCGTCGGGTCGAAATCCAATCAGCTTGCCCGCGTGTTGTCCCTTTGCGACCCTTCGTGGAAGCTGGGAGCGTCTGCCGGCCGGCTGCCTGGTAAGTCAGACACCTACGCCTGGAACGGGTGGCGTTTGCGACGGTCCGCCCTCGGATGCCGGATGGTCGGATCCGACGTTCTTCGATCGCGCGCCTGCGAGGATGGCGGCCGTTCCGTCCTACGCGCCCGCCGCATCCGATGTCCCGCGCGCGTTGCGCCGGATGACTTGCGGGGGCTGCCCGAACGCGCGGAGGAAGGCACGGCGCATCCGGTTGCGGTCCGCGAAGCCGGTCTGGTCGGCGACGGCGTCGATGGGATGCCGGCTGCGCTCCATCAGAACCCGCGCAGCCTCGACGCGCAGGTTCTCGACCGCTTTTGCCGGCGACTGCCCGGTCTCCGCATGGAACACGCGGCTGAACTGGCGCGGGCTGAGATGGGCTGCCTCCGCCAGCTCCTCGACTGACAGCGGACGGTGGAGGTTCCGCTTGGCATAAGTCAGCGCGGACTGGATGCGGTCCGACTTCGCATCGAGATCGAGCAGGGTCGAGAACTGCGACTGCCCGCCCGCCCGGCGGTGGTAGAGCACGAGCTTCTTGGCGACCGCCTGCGCCACCTCCTGGCCGAGATCCGCCTCGATCAGGGCGAGCGCCAGATCGATGCCCGCGCTCATACCCGCGGACGTCCAGAGCGGGCCTTCATTGATGAAGATGCGGTCCGCGTCGACCGAGCACTTCGGGAACTGCTCCTGCAGCTCCCGCGCGTGCATCCAGTGCGTCGTGACCCGCCGTCCGTCGAGCAGGCCGGCCTCGCCGAGGACGAAGGCTCCCGTGCAGATCCCGGCGAGGCGCCGGGCCTGAGCGGCCGCGCGCTGCACGAGAGCGACGAGGCCTGGCGTCGACGGGCGCACGAAGGTGCCGCCGCCGATGACGAGCGTATCGAAGGGCGTCTCACCGAACGCCTCCGTCTCCACGTTCATGCCGGCCGAGGTGCTGACCGGACCCCCATGCTCGGAGATGAAGTGGATGTCGTAGATCGCCTCCTCCGCCGCGAGATCTGCGACCTCGAAGGCCGGCACGGCCGCCAGCGCCATCATCGAGAAACCGGGATAGACGACGAAGCCGACGCGCTGCATACCCGCCTCCTTATGTCCTAAATAGACGCAACTATGACATTTGCGCCGCAGCCGGTCAACGATAGCTTCATCCCGTCGAAGGCCGGCAGCCGCCGGACGGACGGATGAGGAGAGCGGCCATGTCTGGTCGGAGTAGAAACAGCGCGGTGCGTGTCCTGGCTCTCGCCACATCATTGGCGGGAGCGACCGTCACCGGCGCAGCGGCATCGGCCCAGGATGCCATCACGCTCGAGACCATCGGCGCGGTGCGCATCGCTTCGCCCGAGGAAGCCCGCCAGAGGATGGCCGAGCAGGAAGGGATCCGTCCGCAGGCGCAGGAACAGCCACGTCGCGAGGTGCGGGACGCGTCCGTGCACTGAGGGGCTCAACTCCCGCGCCGCGCCCGATCGCAGACGCAGCGCGACGACCGAAATCGACGCTTATTCGACATTCTGGATGGATCCGAGCGGGCGTACGTCCTGGACGACCCCGCTGCGGTCCGACGCATGAAAGGACGGACATCATGAGCACTCAGTCCAACAAAGGCCTCGCTGTCGTGACCGGCGCCTCTGCCGGCATCGGCGCGATCTACGCCGACCGGCTCGCCAAGCGGGGGTACGACCTCCTGCTTGTCGCCCGCAACGAGGAGCGCCTGCGCGCCCTGGCCGACCGCTTGACCAGCGAGACGGGGCGCAAGGTCGAGCCGTTCAGGGCCGACCTGGGCCGCAAGGATGATCTCGCGCGCCTGGAGGCTCGCCTGCGTGAGGACGCGAGCATCACCCTGCTCGTCAACAACGCCGGCATCGGCTCCGTCGCCTCGATCCTGCAGGGCGACGTGGATGCGATGGACGCCATGATCCAGATCAACATCACCGCGCTGACCCGCCTGACCTACGCGATCGCGCCGGCCTTCGTGGCGCGTGGGTCCGGGACCATCGTCAACATCTCGTCCGTCGTCGGCATCGCGGTCGAGATGCTCAACGGCGTCTACAGCGCCTCGAAGTCCTACGTGCTGAGCTTCGGCCATTCGCTGCAGAAGGATCTGGCGGACAAGGGCGTGCGCGTCCAGACCGTGCTGCCCGGCGCGACGGCCACCGAGTTCTGGGACGTGGCCGGCTATGCGGCGCAGAAGACGTCATCGATCACCATGTCGGCGGCCGATCTGGTCGATGCCGCGCTGCGCGGTCTCGACCAGGGCGAGCTTGTCACCATCCCGGGCCTGCAGGACGTCGGCGACTGGACGCGCTGGGAGGAGGACCGCCGGGCGATCTCCGCCAAGTTCAACAATGCCAGGCCCTCGCCGCGTTACGGCCTTGAGGCGGCAAACGTGGCCTGAACTCGAGGACGATCCATGCCGTACCTTCAGCTCGACGTCGTCGGCCCGCATTCCGCGGCATCCAAGAAGCGCCTCGCGGCACTGATGAGCCACACCTACGCGGAGATGATGTCGGTCGACATCAGGCGCATCAGCGTCGCGATCCGTGAACTCGGCGAGGGCGGGGTGTGGCGGATACCGGACGCTGGCGGTGAGCCGGTGCCGGTATCCGTTATGATGCTGGACATCCGGAAGGGGCGGCCGGCCGAGTTGCGGATGGCGGTCGCCAAGGCGCTGTGCGGCCACTGCGTTGAGATCCTCGGTCTGCGCGAGGATCGCCTCAACGTGGAGTTCACGCAGCATTCCGGCGACGAGATGTATCATCCCGCACTCGGGGGCTACAGCCCCGAGTGGTCGCCGGACGAGCGCTGACGCGCACTGCTCACGACCCCTGGGCGTACTCGGCTGTGCGCTCTCAGCGTGGACCTCGAGCGGTCGTCACGGCATGCTCGGGTCGTGACGTGACGTCGCTCAACCGACCGTCCATTGCCCCCGTTGGTCTGCGGGATCGGCGCGGTCGGTGCGCCGGCATCACCGCCCAGGCTCGCGTCGTCGAGACCGAGGCTTGGTATCTGGAGGAGCATGACATGCCGTTTGCCCGTATTGATCTCGCCAGGGGCAAGTCCGCCGAGTACCGCCGCACGATCGGCGAGGTCGTCTACGACGCCATGCTCGACGCGCTGAACGTGCCGAAGGACGATCGCTTCCAGGTCATCAACGAGCACGAACCGGAGAACTTCTTCATCGACCCGAGCTACCTCGGCATCAGCCGGACAGGGGACTGCGTCGTCATCCAGCTCACGCTCAACGCCGGGCGAGGGGTCGAGCAGAAGCGGAGCTTCTTCAAGGCTGTCGCGGACGGCCTCCACGAGCGCCTGGGCCTACGCCGCGAGGACGTGTTCATCAGCCTCGTCGAGGTCGCCAAGGAGAACTGGTCCTTCGGCAACGGTGAGGCCCAGTACGCGACTTGATCGGCATCTGCGCGAGATCCAGGCGCTGAGACCCCGTTGAAGGTCAGCTTCCAGGCGGCCGCTCAATGACAGTTCCCCGCACCCAGCAGTCATCCGCACGGTCAAGCTGATCGAATTTGGACCCTAGCAGTAGGCGGCGGCGATGCCCAGGAAATCCTCGGCCTTCAGGCTCGCGCCGCCGACGAGGGCGCCGTCGACGTTCGGCACCGCCATCAGCTCGGCGGCGTTCTGGGGCTTCACCGAGCCTCCGTACAGGATGCGGATCCGGGCGCCCTCCTCCCCCAGGCGCGCCGCCAGCTCCCGGCGGATCAGCCCGTGCACCTCCGCGACGTCGGCAGCCGTCGGGGTGAGGCCGGTGCCGATGGCCCAGACCGGCTCGTAGGCGATGACGGTCGCGGCGGCCGTGGCCCCGTCGGGGAGCGAGCCGGCGAGCTGGCCGCGCACCACGTCGAGGGTGCGCCCGGCCTCGCGCTCGGCCCGGGTCTCGCCGACGCACAGGATGGCGATGAGGCCGGCCCGGTGGGCGGCGAGCGCCTTGGCGCGCACGTCGGCGTCGGTCTCGTGGTGGTCGGCGCGGCGCTCGGAATGGCCCACGATGGTGTGGGTGGCGCCGAGATCGGCCAGCATCTCGGCGCTGACGCAGCCCGTGTGGGCGCCGCTCGCGGCCGCGTGCACGTCCTGGCCGCCGACCCGGACGGCCGAGCCCGCCAGGGCCTGCGCGAAGGCGCCCACGAGGGTGGCGGGCGGGCAGACCAGCACGTCGATGCGTCCGGCGAGCGCCGGGTCGAGGCCGTCCCGGACCGCCTCGACCACGGCCTGCGACGCCCGGGTGCCGTTCATCTTCCAGTTCCCCGCCACCAGCGGACGCGGCCGATCGCTCGTCATGACTCTCCCCTCTCGTGAAGCGGTGCCGGCGGTATCAGGTCCGCCGGGCGGCCGCAAACCGCTGGCCTTGCCGCGGCGGCGCGGACCTTCCCGCGACGGCGCGGATGGGCTATCGCGGGCGGAGTCGACGGCGCGGTCCGCTCCCCCGGGGAGACCGCGCCCGCACGGGTTCGAGGGTCGCGATGCTCCAGGGGTTCCGCGCCGCCAGCCAGAGCTGGCTGGGCAAGATCGTGGTGACGGTGGTGTTCGGCCTGCTGATCGCGGGCCTGGCGATCTTCGGCATCGGCGACATCTTCCGCGGCGGCGGCAGCACGACGGTCGCCACCGTCGGCAGCACGCCGATCCCGGCCGAGAGCCTGCGCACCGCCTACCAGAACCAGATCCAGCGCCTCTCCCGGCAGAGCCGCCGGCCGGTCACGCCCGACCAGGCCCGGGCCATCGGCCTCGACCGGCAGGTGCTCTCCCAGCTCATCACCGAGGCCTCCCTCGACCAGAAGGCGCGCGAGCTCGGCCTGCGCATCCCGGACGCCGCGGTCATCCGGCTGATCCAGGAGGAGCCCGCCTTCAAGGGGCCGGGCGGCGCCTTCGACGTCGGCACCTTCCGGGACACGCTGCGGCAGGCCGGCCTGACCGAGCCGGGCTTCGTGCAGGAGCAGCGGGCGGTCGCGGCGCGGCTCCAGCTCGCCGACGCCATCACGGTCGACCTTCCGGTCTCCCTGGCGGCCCGCGAGGCGATCCACCGCTACACCACCGAGCGCCGCGCCGCCGGCTACCTCGTGCTGCCGGCGAGCGCCGCCGGCGAGATCCCGGCCCCGACCGACGCGGAAGTCGCCGCCTTCCACGCCGAGCGCAAGAGCGCCTTCCGGGCCCCCGAATCCCGGTCCGTGTCCCTCCTCGTCCTCGATCCCGCCGCCCTGGCGAAGCCCGACGCGGTCCCGGAGGCCGACGCCCGCGCCCGCTACGAGGCCGAGACGGCGCGCTTCGGCACGCCCGAGAAGCGCACCATCCAGCAGATCGTGTTCCCCAACGACGCCGACGCGGCGGCGGCCCTCGCCCGCATCCGCGGCGGCGACGCGGCGTTCGAGGCGGTCGCCGCCGAGCGCGGCCTCGACCCGAAGGCGGTCGAGCTCGGTACCTACACCAAGGCCGAGCTGTTCGACCCCGCCGTGGCGGAGGCCGCCTTCGCGCTCGCCCAGGACAGCGTGAGCGAGCCCGTGAAGGGCCGCTTCGGCACCGTGCTGCTGCGCGTCACCCGCATCGCCCCGGGCGCCGTCAAGCCGTTCGAGGAGGTCGCCGGCGAGGTCCGCACCGAGGTCGCCCGCGACCGGGCCCGCGACGCCCTGGAGAAGGTCCACGACGCCATCGAGGACCAGCGCGCCGGCGCCAAGCCCCTCGCCGACATCGCCCGCGACCAGGGCCTCGCCCTCCTGGAGGTGCCCGCCATCGACGCGCAGGGCCGCGATTCCCAGGGGAAGGCGGTCGAGGGCGTTCCCGACAAGGACGCGGTGCTGGCGGCCATCTTCCGCTCCGACATGGGGGCGGACAACGAGGCCCTGCGCACCCGCTCCGGCGGCTACGTCTGGTACGACGTGACGAAGGTCGATCCGGCGCACGACAAGCCCCTCGCGGCGGTGCGCGACGAGGTGGCGGCGCAGTGGAGGGCCGAGGAGGTCTCCCGCCGGCTCGCCGCCAAGGCCCGCGAGGCCGTGGAGCGCCTCGACAAGGGCGAGGCCGTCGAGGCGGTGGCCGCCGCGCTCGGGCAGGAGGCGCGCGGCGCCGACGACCTCGCCCGCGGCCGGGGCAAGGACGCCCTGTCCGCCGACGCCGTCGCGCGCGTCTTCGCGACCCCGGTCGGCAAGGCCGGGTCCGCGGCGGCGGGCGACGGCCGGGTGGTGTTCCGGGTCACCGCCGCGACGGTGCCGCCCTTCGCCGCCACGGCGCCGGGCGTGGCCTCGGTCGAGCAGCAGTACCGCACCGCCCTCGCCGACGACGTCCTCTCCGAGTACATCGCCGACGTCCAGAAGCAGGCCGGCGTCTCGGTCAACGAGACCGCCTTCCGGCGCGCCATCGGCGGCGAGTACTGAGCGCCGGACGGGGCGCGACGCGGCCGACGGCGCCCCCGCGCCGACATCCCCCCGTTCGCCCCGCCCGTCGAGACGAGAGAAGCCCATGCGTGTCACGCCCTCGCCCGACGATGCCGCCGCCGCCCACGCGGCCGGACGGCCGGTGCTCCTGCGCACCACCCTGGTGGCCGACCTCGAGACCCCGGTCGCGGCCTTCCTGAAGCTGAGGAGCGGCCGGGACGGGGCGGCCTTCCTGCTCGAATCCGTCGAGGGCGGCGAGGCCCGGGGCCGCTACTCGATGATCGGCCTCGATCCGGACCTGGTCTGGCGCTGCGCCGGCGGGCGGGCGGAGCGGGCCGCGTCCCCCGACCTCGCCGCCTTCGTGCCCGAGGACCGCCCGCCCCTGGAGAGCCTCCGGGCGCTCATCGCCGAGAGCGCGATCCCGGCCGAGCCGACCCTGCCCCCCATGGCGGCCGGGCTGTTCGGCTACCTCGGCTACGACATGGTCCGGGAGATGGAGCGGCTCGACCCGCCCCATCCCGACCCGATCGGGGTGCCGGACGCGATCCTGGTGCGCCCGACCGTCATGGTGGTGTTCGACGCGGTGCGCGACGAGATCGCCCTCGTGGCCCCCATCCGCCCGGCCGCTTGCGTGCCGGCCCGCGCCGCCTACGAGGCGGCCCTCGCGCGGCTCGAGCGCGTGGCCGGGGAGATCGAGGGTCCGCTGCCGGTCGAGGCCCGCACCAACCCGGCCGCGATCCCCGCCCCCGCGCCGGTCTCGAACGTCGCGGCCGACGCCTTTCGCGGGATGGTGGCGCGCGCCAAGGAGTACATCGCGGCCGGCGACATCTTCCAGGTGGTGCTGTCGCAGCGCTTCGAGGCGCCCTTCGCGCTGCCGGCCTTCGCGCTCTACCGCGCCCTGCGCCGCGTCAACCCGGCCCCGTTCCTGTGCTACCTCGATTTCGGGGATTTCCAGATCGTCTGCTCGTCGCCCGAGATCCTGGTGCGGGTGCGCGACGGCACCGTGACCATCCGGCCCATCGCCGGAACGCGCCGCCGGGGCGCGACGCCCGAGGAGGACAGGGCGCTCGCGGACGAGCTCCTGGCCGACCCCAAGGAGCGGGCCGAGCACCTGATGCTGCTCGACCTCGGCCGCAACGACGTCGGGCGCGTGGCCGAGATCGGCAGCGTCTCCGTCACGGGCTCGTTCTTCCTCGAGTATTACAGCCAGGTGATGCACATCGTGTCGAACGTCGAGGGCCGCCTCGCCGCCCGGCACGACGCCCTCTCGGCCCTCGCGGCCGGCTTCCCGGCCGGCACCGTCTCGGGCGCCCCGAAGGTGCGGGCGATGCAGATCATCGATCTCCTGGAGCGCGAGAAGCGCGGGCCCTACGGCGGCTGCATCGGCTATTTCGGCGCCGACGGGCAGATGGACACCTGCATCGTGCTGCGCACCGCCATCGTCAGGGACGGCCGCATGCACGTCCAGGCCGGGGCCGGCATCGTGCACGATTCCGACCCGGCCTCCGAGCAGCAGGAATGCGTCAACAAGGCGAAGGCGCTGTTCCGCGCCGCCGAGGAGGCGGTGCGCTTCGCCGCCCAGGGCAGGCGCGGGCAGTAGCCGGGGCCCCGCCCTCAGGCGCTGCCGATCGCCACCCCGGCCAGGAGCACGAGCGCGCCGCCGAGCCCCACCTGGAGGGAGGCCCGCCAGAACGGCGTCTCCATGTAGCGCGTGCGGATGGTCGCGATCGCGAGCAGTTCCAGGGCCACCACCAGGGCCGCGAGCGCGGTGGCGAGCGCGAAGGCATCGGGCCAGGCGGAAGGCACCAGGTAGGGCAGCGTGTGGCCGAGGCCCCCGAGCGCCGTCATCACCCCGCAGACGGCGCCCCGCAGCCAGGGCGAGCCCCGCCCGGTGATGCGGCCGTCGTCCGACAGGGCCTCGGTGAAGCCCATGCTGATGCCGGCCCCGATGGAGGCCGCGAGGCCGACCAGGAAGGTCTGCCAGGTGTCGCGGGTGGCGAAGGCCGCGGCGAACAGGGGCGCCAGGGTCGAGACCGAGCCGTCGATGAGCCCGGCGAGGCCGGGCTGCACGTAGCGCAGCACGAAGAGCCGGTGCCGCGCCTCCTCGGCCGCGGCGTCCCCGGCGACGGGCTCGGCGCCGAGGGCCTCGGCCCGGCGCCCGTGCTCGCGCTCGCTCTCGGCGAGGCGGGTGAAGAGCTGGCGCACCCCGAGGTCGCGGCTGAGGCCGGCGGCGCGCTCGTAGAAGCCGGCGGCCTCGGCCTCCATCGCCTCGGCCTCCCGGCGCATGCGGCCGACGTCGAGGCGCCGCCGGAGCGGCCGGCGCCGGGCGAAGCCCCGCACGTCCCGCCGCCGCAGGGCCGGCAGGTGCTCGCCGAAGCGCGCGCGGTAGGCCGCGCAGAGGTCGTCGCGGTGCCGGCGCTCCTCGGCGGCCAGGGCCGAGAAGGGCCCGGCCGCGGCGGGGCATTCGCCGCGCAGGCCGTCCGCGAAGCGCTCGTAGATCCGGGCATCCTCCTCCTCGGCGGCGATCGCCAGCGCCAGCACCTCGCGCTCGGTGAGATCGGACAGGGCCTTCATGGGCGACTCCGTTTGGAATTCTTCCAATCTATAATCTGGATCGATTCCAAACAAGCCCGCCGGCCGGAGGACGGGTGGCCTCGCCGGCCCGCGCCGCCGCCCCGCCTCCCGCCGCTCGGCTGTTGCATCGCCGGGCCGAACGGAGCAAGACGGCGCTCGGATCCGCGGGGCTGTCCCGTCGGCCGGGAGGGCGGCCCGGCGCGACGGGTCTCCGGTGCCCGGCCGCCGCACGGGCGGGCGGGAGACCGGCTCTGCTCCGGCCGGCCCCGCGCGGGACCCCATCGTCTAAGAGCCTCATGAGCGTCGTCAAACGCATCGGCCGCAGCCGGGCCGCCCAGGAAAGCCTCGGGTTCCTCGGAGCGGGCTACCTCAAGCTGGTGCGGCGCACCAACCGCTTCGTCCTCGATCCGCCGGACGCCTACGAGTGGCTGTCCCCGCTGCGCCCGTTCATCATCGCGATGTGGCACGGCCAGCACCTGATGGTGCCCTTCGTGCGCCGGCCGCAGGACCGGGCCGCCACCATGGTGTCGCGCTCCGCCGACGGCGGCGTGAACACGATCGTGCTCGAGCGCATGGGGGTGCGGGTGATGCGCGGCTCGGGCGCGCGGCGCACGGAGGACATCCGGGCCAAGGGCGGCGTGCCGGCCCTGCGGGGCTGCATCAAGGCCCTGGCGGACGGCGAGTCCGTCGCCTTCAGCGCCGACGTGCCGAAGGTGTCCCGGCGCTGCGGCGAGGGCATCGTGATGCTGGCGCGGATCTCGGGCCGGCCGGTGGTGCCGACCGCGGTCGCGACCAGCCGCTACCTGCAGTTCGATTCCTGGGACCGGGCGAGCGTCGGGCTGCCCTTCGGCCGCGGCGTGATGGCGTTCGGCGAGCCCATCAGCGTCCCCCGCGACCTCGACGCCGACGGGCTCGAGGCGGCGCGCCGGCGCATCGAGCGCGACCTCGACGCCGTCCACGCCCGGGCCTTCGCGCAGGTCGGCCGCCGCGACCCGGTCGAGGGCCGCGGCCCCGCATGAGGCCGCGCCCGCTCCCGCCGCTCCTGCGCGCCTACCATTACGGCCTGATCGCCCTCGAGCCCGCCCTCGCCGGCCTGCTGGCCTGGCGGCGCCGGCGCGGCAAGGAGGATCCGGCGCGGCTGCCCGAGCGCACCGGGCGGCCCGGGCGGCCGCGCCCGGCGGGGCCCCTCGTCTGGGCGCACGGCGCCAGCATCGGCGAGGCCGTGTCGCTCCTCGGGGTGGTGGAGCGGCTGACCCGGCGGGGCGTCACCGTGCTGGTCACCTCCGGCACCCGGACCTCGGCGGAGCTGCTGGCGCGGCGGCTGCCGGCGGGCGCGCTGCACCAGTTCGCCCCCCTCGACGCGCCCCGCTACCTCGCCCGCTTCCTCGACCATTGGCGGCCGGACTTCGCCCTGGTGGCCGAGTCGGAGATCTGGCCCAACACCATCATGGCCCTCGACCGGCGCGCGGTGCCGCTGATCCTCGTCAACGGGCGGATGTCGGAGCGCTCCGCCCGGGGCTGGTCGCGCACGCCCGGGGTGGCGCGCGCGCTCCTGTCGCGCTTCGCGGTCTGCCTCGTCCAGAGCGCCGAGGAGGCCGAGCGCTTCGCCCGCCTCGGCGCGCCCCGGGTCGAGGTAGGGGGCAACCTGAAGTTCGACGCCGCCGCGCCCCCGGCCGACCCGCGGCGCGTGGCCGAGCTCGCGGGGCTGATCGCGGACCGTCCGGTCTGGCTCGCGGCGAGCACCCATCCGGGGGAGGAGGCGGCCGCCCTGGCGGTCCAGCGCGCCCTCGCGCCCGCGTTCCCGCGGCTCCTGACCATCGTGGTGCCGCGCCATCCCGAGCGCGGCCCCGGCATCGCCGCGCAGGCCGCCGGGGCGGGCCTCGGCGCGGCCCTGCGGTCCGAGGGCGCGCTTCCGCACGCGGGGGTCGAGCTCTACGTCGCCGACACCGTGGGCGAGCTCGGCCTGTTCTACCGGGCCTGCCCGGTCGTGTTCGTCGGCGGCTCCCTCGTGCGGCACGGCGGCCAGAACCCGATCGAGGCCGCCCGCCTCGGCGCCGCGATCCTGCACGGCCCGCACGTGCGGAACTTCGCCCAGGTCTACGACGTGCTCGGCCGCTCGGGCGGCGCGCGGCAGGTCGGCGACGGCGAGGAGCTCTCCCGCGCGGTGGCCGGCCTCCTGGCGGACGCCGCCGCGGCGCGGCGCATGGCGGGCGCCGCGGCGGCCGCGGTCGAGGCCTGCGGGGGCGCCGTGGAGCGCACCATGGCGGCGCTCGAACCCTTCATCGGCCGGGCCGCCGCCGGCCGGCTCGCCCCGTGAGGCTGCGGGAGCCCGGCTTCTGGTGGCGCCCGCGGCCGAGCCTCGCGGCCCGCCTGCTCGCCCCCGTCGGCGCGGCCTACGGGGGCCTCGTCCTGCGCCGCATGGCCCGGCCGGGCGAGGCCGCG